>ONMN01000076.1 GCA_900318885.1 uncultured Prevotellaceae bacterium
TTCGGTACTCTTCAGTCGGGCGTACCACTTCCCATACATCACGGACTCTGAGTCCTTGATGTCGTTCTTGTAAACTTCGTAAAGAATTTTACTCATGGTGTTAGATTGTTAAGTTAAACGAAATCCAGGTCAGGACTTTCCTGCCTTTCTTGCTTACAAAGATACTAAAAATAATTGAAACGACCAAACATTTTCACCATAATTTTCACTAAAATATTGTTAATACTTTTAACCGCAAATTTGTCAAGAAAAACGAGCCGTAATCTCGTCGTTCATGAGGTTACGGCTCGTCGGGTGTGAGATTACGGCTCGCAGGGCACGACATTACGTTTGGAAGTCTTGATAATGACAAATGACAGATGACAGTTTCAAAACAAGGCCCATCACACCACCAGTCCAGCAGCTGTTTTTATCTTTATGATTATATATATACTTTTATTATTATAAATATAATTATTAATAAATATAATATATATAGTATAAATATACAATTACTAATAAGAGAGATAATCACACTCACGCATTAACGCCCATTTTCAAAACTGTCATCTGTCATTTGTCATTGCGATACAAAAATAAACCGATAAACATTTGGCATTGTTTACGGTTTTTCGTACCTTTGCCCTCGGTACGGGGAGAAATCCGGACCAGCAAAAGAAGCATTCGCTATTATTTCGCGTTCAGCCAAAAGCGTAGGAAACTTTCTTGGGAATAAAAAACGCAACGAGATAATACGTGAGGAGGTGTCGTAGTATGTGGCATCTCGTCACCTTTTTATAGCAATGTATTCACACTCAGGTGTGGTGCATTCTTGAAAAGGTGACCGGGGTTCCCTTCCTACGCTACCTCGAAGCTGAACGCAATAAGGTGCATCACGCCTTTTTTGCGTCTTGGCGTGATTGATAGTCAGAGTGCGTATCATATGACTGAAAACTATCAATCGAAAAGAAATGGCAAAAACAGATACTGCAAAAGCAAGGAATCAAGCAATATTTTCTGGCATAGAAGGTAAGAGTGAAGAAGTAAACTACAAAAAGAACTTCTGCGAAAAATACTTTGACAAGTCAACTTGGAGTCTGGATGTCCTGAATCAAGTGGATGTTTTACTTGAGGATAAAAAAGGAAGGGCCCTACTATATATTGAGTCGAAGTATAAAGTAACCAATGAGCAGCAACGCAGAAGAGCTGTTGCACAAGTTATTTTGACCAATAAAAAACAGGTGGCAATATTGAGTCATGTGGCTATTATATACCTCAATGAATACGGTGATGACATTCTTGAGTTGATTGATTGTTCCGATGACTCTGTCATGTATAATAATGATATCAACTGGACTGCAGAAAAACCCAGTAACCCAACTAAAGATGCCGTAGATAGGATTAACGACCGAGTCAGGGGAAAAATAACCCGATTTAAGAACGAGGAAATCAAGGACTTCTACGATACATTCAAGAAAAATCATCAGACAAAGATAAACATCACTGAGAAGAATTTTACGGTTGTGTATAACCTATGGAAAAACGAGGTGCGTTTCAAGGAAGCCATTGAAGACGAGCAGGATCGTATAAACCTGTTTCTTGTTGACCTTTTGAATGGCACCACGTACAAGAAGTCTATTATTTCAGACGTAATAGACCATACACTATTTGGCAGTATGAAAGTGGGTGAGCAAGAAGTAGATACAGATGAGCCGCTAATCCGTGAAGGTACTAATCTGAGTAGTTATATCATGATGAAAAACGGGGAAGTGGTTGATGGATTTAAGTATTCAGGAGCACAACACTCTTATTACTACACTATAGCAAATGCCGAGGAATACGCTTTCTTTTGGAACAGATATAAACGCCCTCCTGAAAAGAAAGAGTTCATGAACATTTTGGAAAGGAGTAGTAAGCTCTATTCTGAAAAATACAGAAAGGATACAGGTGGCGAATATACTCCGACTTGCTTTGTTGAATTGCAGAACAGAATACTTTCAGAGCATTATAACATGGATGAATATATCGTCTGTGACCCATGTGCAGGGGTAGGAAATCTGGAAAATCAATTCGGCAAGGATTATAAGCAGTATTGCTACCTTTCCACCTTGGAACAGATGGACGTTGATACCTGCAAAATAAAGGGATTTGAAAATTCTATCCAGTATGACTATCTTAAAGACAGCAAACAGCCAGAGTGGAAATATAAAGGGCGTATTCTGCCTATCGGAGAAATAGCAAAGCTTGAAGGACGGAAACTGATGGTAGTGATGAATCCACCCTATCAGCGTAAGAAGGGGTTTAAATATGATTTGGCTATCGAATTTTTTATTAAAGTATTACAACTTAATCCAGATGTTATAGTATATTATTGTAAGACAGAGTTCTTTTTACGTAACACAGTTTCGGTTTTCGCAGAATCTGAATATCGTGTAATCTCACATGTCTTTAGCAATGCAAAAGACACTTTCCAACTATCAGACTGGCCAATTAGCTTGATTATATTTGATAAAGACAATGGGGAGTTTTTTTCTCCCAAGAAAATTCCAGCAGAGAGATATGAGTATGAAGATAATAACCTTAACTATAAAGGATTTTATGTTTACGACAATTTAAGACCTAATCTGATTAGAGACATTGACGATAAAATAATTGAAAATAGTAAAGGGCTTCCGATAGGGAAATGGTGCTATTTACGCGGTTCTTTATTCCTTGGAACAACAGGGAAAAATATTGTAACCACCAACAATTTAACCTACGTATTACTATCTAAGGGTATATGTTTTAATACACATGACAAATATTTTGAAAGAAACTGGATGACTTATCGCGGAACTATTGACATGATTAGTGAAGAGTTATTTGGTGATGCAATTATGTTCTCCCTGTTTTATTTGAATTTTGCTTTAACAAACAAGAATGGGATACGAAACTATATCATGCCATTTAAAGCAGAAGAGTTAGGCTGTGCAAGAAATGACCTTAATGTGCTTTTCCCAGAAATAAGAGATCTATTTGATGAAGATTGCGGGAATATGCCATTCGACTTCAGGGAGTATTTAGGCCAGTTTAAGTTTTCTAACGAAGCCATGAATTTATACTATTCAGCTCTCGAAATCTTCAAGTACTATCATCGGACCCCAGAATATACAAACAAGGACTATAATGATAGTTTTTATGATATCACAAACGCAATAATGGGCAAAGACGTTAGTACTTTCTCAACATTAGACAAATCCGATGATAGAAGAATCAACAAGGTTAAGACAACAAAAGGAACTAAAGGCTTCGGACGTAAGACTATCGCTTATGCCGTCAGCAGTAAAGACCTACCCATCTTCGAAACTTTTTTCAATACCCGTGACGCACTTGCTGAGAAGATTAACCGCCAGCTGTTAGAACAAGGCTTATTGCTATGGAAGAGGGAGAATATTTATTGAGTGAAAACATTGATTGACACAATCAACATCCCCATTCGTACTAAAGATGACAAATGACATATGACAGTTTCGATTGCTGTCGATATGTAATAATATTCTGCCAACCTGTCAGTAGCGGGCTGGCAGATGTATGTTTGGCTTGATGTTTGCCACACTGTTGCATAAACAAATTTGTTTATGGCCTATAGCGCAAGTGATTATATTGAAGGACAGATTATCAGACATCTGAGAGATTTATCAGAGGGAAAACGTGGCTCTAACGAGGTTGACTGGCCGACTCTATATGTTGAGATACGCCGATGCGGGGAGTTAGGAATCATGGGAGAGTTGCACCGGCAGATGCAGCCCTTCTATGAAATGTATCTGAATGCCGACCCCAGACTTTTGTCCAATAAGGATTTCAGCTTATTTCCCTTTGTAGAAACACTTTCCGAGCAAGATGCCGACTTTGCCCATTGGGCAGAATCGTACGATTTGACAGACATCACGGAAGATTGGGCAGACTATCTGAGGAGGAAAGACGGCGATATCGTCCCTTATCAGAGGCTGATACGGACATTGCTGGAGGGTGGATATGATACCGACTGGCAGAAACTGTCGGAGCAACTGAAAGAAGACTTGCATGAAGCCGAAATGTATAGCGAGCGCAAGACAGCCGAACTGATGTGCTTTCTGCATGGGGTGGCTATGCTGATGAATATGCCGTGGGATGACAAGAAGAAGATGGATATGTTCGACATGCTTGACAGCAAATGGGATTTCATGAAGCATTTCTATTCCATCATGATACGCAGGGTGATTGGCTGCCGTCTGAATGGATATGCATCCGTAGCTAATTTGGTGGCTCAGCAACCGAAGTATCACCAGTATATCCATATTTTCTATTGTGTGCTATGCTATCGGCAGGACAGCTTAGGACTGACCAGCAAGCAGATGAAGACACTGGAGAAAAGGATGGAGGCTATCAGCACTATCATGGATGTGACGAAGCCGTCGGACGAACTGAACGAACTGTGCGACACGCTGTTTCCTGAAGACTTCCAGCGCATGTTGGACGAATTCCGCCCTGAAACCCGCGAACAGGTGGAGCGTGAGCGCAACCGGCTGCGACTGGAAGTGGGATTGCTGAAAGACAAAATCACAGAGATGGCCGTCAAACTGAAGAATGCCCTGGAGCATTCCGTTCCTATTACCGACATCAAACATGAGTTATTGCAATTGTCGCCCGGTGCTGCTCTTGACATCTTAGGCAAACTGACCATGATGCTTTCAGACAATGAAGCCTGGATGAAGAGTGTGCCAGAAATCAAAGAAGCAATCATGGAGAAACAAAAAGAAAAAGAGATGGAGATGGCGGAACTGCTGCGTGTCATGAAGGAAAGCCCTAAGGTGGGCGTGACCGTTCAGAGCGGAGCCACAGCACAAATCACCGAGAAAGAGATAGTCAACGGATTGCCAAACCTTTTAGAACAATTCGGCAATGAACATCAAAATTGAGCCAGGGGCAAAGGTTCAGATTACGGACAAACCCATCTATAACATCTTTGGCGATGTGGTGCAGCAGAAGACTGTCCTGCCATCATCTGCCAACACCAGCAAGTCGACAGACGGAGAGGAGAAAAGTGGACAGAAGCCATTTAACTCTGAAAAAGTCAGCAGACCATCAGCGTGTGTGGCGGATGCCAGAAATAGGAAGGCGAAAGACTACACTCGTCGGTCGTTTATTCTTCATGTCAGCAGGAGCAGGCTGGAAATGCTATATACCTTGCTGAGTGAAAAAGGCGAAGACGGCAGATATTTTATCGATGGCAATATGCAGGCGCATAACGATGTACGCTCTATACTACAATTGGAAAATGACAAGGAGTATGAGAAAGTCATGAAAGAAACGAAGCCCGTGGATATTGACAAAATGCTTTTCTGCTTGGTATTCACTGGGCAAGACACAGACGTGCGAATAGTATGGAGAGCACATGCCAATGAACTGTTGTATCTGATTGACACCATGAGCAAGAAAAGGGTTGTAGTTTCTGAGAATGGAAAAAATGTTACGAAGCCGTTATTGGAATGGTTGAGCGGTCCGAGAAAATGGCAGCTCACTCGTTTTCGATTCATGGATGGCAAGCCACGAAAAGTGATGGACGAGCGGACAGGTAAAGAGGTTACTGTTGACGAACCTATTGAATTTAGCGATAATGCATTTGAAAAACAAAATTATCCAGCCAATACCACCCGATTGGATGACATCATCAATAAGATAGTTCCATGCCAAAAAAGCAACATACATGAAGAAATAGCAAACGATTTCGAGGGGAAGGGCAATCATAGAAAAAACACAGCGGATTCGTTAGGCAGTCTAAAGGCTGAGGGGAATTTCCGTGATATAAGTCATAAGCGCAGAGAATAGGGATTCAAGAAGGCTACAGAATAGGTACTGGATAAATTAAGATTATTTTGCAATCATCTGCAAGCAGCATGTATTTTAGGGTTGCTTGCAGTTTTTTTTGTGTCCTCCGCAAAAGGTGTTTGCGATTGAAAAAGGGTATTCGATTGGTAGACACCTATTGCAAGGGGAGTTGTTGACCGAGCTTCGGTGACAAACATCGATAGTGGATGTCAAAACTTAAAAATAATAAAGATGGCAACAACAAAATCCATTTTTGCAGTGAATCCCCGACTGCGTGACGAGAAAACGGGGAAAGTGCTGGACAAGTACAACACACTGAACCTGGCTTGGTCGGCAACGGCTGAGCAAGTGATGAACATGCTGCAGAGCACAGAGCTGGCCAATACCCGCGACGAACTGCGCACTAACTTCGATGAGAACAAAAAACTGTGGGGACTGGCCTACATCTGTCCGCACTACTCGGCCTTCCGCAACAACCATCGTGCCCAGGAGGACATTCTGCCCGAGATGTTCACAAGCGAGACCTGCACCGACATCGACGACCCCGAGAAGGCTCCTGAGGCCATCCGCCGCGCACTGGCCATGAACGAGGACGAGATGTCAGAGTGGTACGGCTCTGTGCTCTACATAGAATATAGTACGCGCAAGCCAAAGTGCCACATCTGGATTCTGATGCCCAAGGGCAAGACCATCGAGGAGGCGCAGCGACAGTTCTGTGCCGATCTGAACGACTACGGCGACAACGACCTGCAGGTGGAGCCCGACCCGCAGTGCTTCACCCCAGAGCGTCTTATACTGATGACGGGCGACGAGGTGTACCGCTCGCCCCGATGGCTCGCCCCGCTGTCGGCAGAGGAGATTGAGGAGCGTCGCGAGGCTTTCCTGATGCGCGGCCTGGATGTGGATGGTCGTCCGCTTATAATGCCTGAGACGAAACCAAGCACACCTACTACTGCATCTGCCAACAACACAGCAAAGACGCCTACAGCCGCTATGCCTGTGGAGGTGACAGAGCGCATGCGGTTCATCGTCAAAGAGTGTCTCAAGGAGGTAGGGTTGACGGTGAACGACTTGAACGAGGAGGGTGGTCGTCATAATGCCGTGAAGAGCATTCTGTCGGTAGGCATCACGCAGCTGATGAAGCAGGAGGAGTTTCTGGCCGTGATGAAGGAACTGGCACCGCAGTACAGCGAGGAGAAGGAGTACCAGCAGCTGGTGACCGACTTCTTCGTCAAGTACACCGACGACAGTCAAAGGATGACGCAGTTCCAGCGTCGCGTGTTTGCTCAGAGTCGCAAGATCAGTTCTGCCAAGAAGAGCCCGTCAGCGAAAGTTCTCAGTGAGGAGTCGACAGCTATAGTCTATGGCGATACGGCATCGCTGGATGACATCTACAGCAGCCCCGAGCCACCACGTCTGTCGAAGAGTGCCATACCTCGATTTGTCAGGACGGCAATAGGTCCTACCCCTAAAGAGGCGAAGGAGACTTGTGCACAGCTGATGTTCCCACCATTGGGCATGTACTGTGACGCCAGCTTCGAGTACATCGACGGAACACCTCGTGAACCTCGCTGTATTGGTATTGCCGTAGCGACTACTGGTACCGGCAAGGACAGCACCACTAAGTACATGCTGATGCATCTGGAAGCTCCTCAGAAAGAAGAAGACAAGCCGAACCGCATCAAGTTAGATAAGTATAAAGACGACTGCCGCCGCATGAACCAAAACCAGGATAAACCTGTTCGCCCCAACGTGTCCATCAGAAGTGTTGCTGCTGACATTACAAAAGCCCGACTGGCAGAGCTGATGTCAGATTCGCAAGGCCGAATCATTTACACCCGTATGGTTGAGTTTGACCAGTGGTTTCGGGTGGAGGGGGCTAATCCAGGACCTAACTGTCCGTTTACCTATCTGAAAATGATTGACGATGAAGACAACCCCTTCGGCCAGGAGCGTGTGGGCAGCCAGAGCGTCACCTATCAAGGACCGTTGTCCATCAACTTCAACGCCTCTACAACGCTCCATAAGTTGTTAGGCTATATGCGCTACAACGCTGTTGACGGCCCTCTTAGCCGACTGACGCTGGCTACCGTTCCCGACCGTGGCCTCGGTTCCTCCATTCCCAAACATGGCAAGTATGATGCAAAGTACGACGCTGCACTAAAAGTCTTCATCGACAATCTGCGTCAAGTACATGGGGAAATCGTCTGTAAGCAAGCCATACGCATGGCCAATAGGCTGAAAGAAGAGCTGGACGACTTCGTGGTTAAATCAGGCGACGAAGTGCTTGATAATCTAGGACACCGCGCTTTGGTTGCCGCATTCCGTAAGGCATGTGTCTTATATGCTGCCAATGGACTGCATTGGGAAAAATCCATCGACGGATTCTGTCGCTGGAGTTTGCACTACGACCTTTTTCTGAAGCTAAAATTCTTTAGCGACCTGATTCGTCATGCTGACAGTCAGGTAAAGACCTCGCATCGTGGGCCAGCCAATCTGCTTCCTCAGATTAAGACTGATGCCGAAGGTGTGTTCACCTATCAGGATGCCGTCAATATGCGACTGGCCAACAGCAAGGAAGAAGACGGAACGTCAGGAATGTTGAACCAATGGGTAAAACGTGGACACATAGAAAGGCTGGAAGACGGTCGTTTCCGCATCCTTGATAAAAATGACAGATGACAAATGACAGTTAAGATGACAAATGACAGTTAAGGAAAGAAGCGCAAAGTCGTTTCGATAATCATGAATAAGGGCTCTCACACGAATTAATGAGGGCTCTTTTTTGTTGTTGTTTCAGATGTCAAGGGACGGGTCAGATTGACGATACCGACATCAACCAAAAACCCCACACGATGAATGATACCGTGTGGGGTTTTATACTTAAATAGGTCGAAACTTCCTGCCCATCGCCTCAACAAAAATCACGCCCCCTCCCCTACAAGGCGAAAAGGGGCTACGAAAAAAATGCCAAATACCAAACGTTTGGTATATAAAATGCCACAAGAGTGTGATTGTGAGGCACACTGAAACCCGCTACCTTTGCAAACAGAAATTTACACAAAAACATTAAGTATATGGCAAACATCGCCCACAACCTCATTGACTTGCTCGGCAACACCCCGTTGCTGGAACTGAGTCGCACAGAAAAAAAAGAAAAGTTGAAAGCCCGTATCATCGTGAAACTGGAATTGTTCAACCCTGCACGAAGCGTGAAAGACCGTGTAGGCTTTGCAATGCTCGATGATGCCGAGCGTCGTGGTGTCATCAATAAAGATACTACGATTATCGAACCCACCAGCGGGAATACCGGTATCGGTCTTGCGCTGGTAAGTGCCATACGCGGCTACCGCCTGATACTGACCATGCCGGAGTCGATGTCACTGGAACGCCGCAAACTGCTAAGGGCACTGGGCGCCGAACTGGTGCTGACTCCAGCCTATGAAGGAATGGCTGGTGCCATCCGTAAGGCACAAGAGCTGGCACAAGGCATTGGCAATGCCTTCATCCCCCAGCAGTTTGAAAACAAGGCAAACGCTGAGATTCACCGTAAGACGACTGCCGAGGAGATATGGCGCGACACCGACGGGAAAGTTGACATCCTCGTGGCAGGAATCGGTACGGGCGGCACCATCACTGGTGTTGGCGAAGTATTGAAGAAGTATAATCCCCACATTCAGGTCATTGCCGTTGAGCCCGACAGTTCGCCCGTGCTGAGCGGAGGCAAGCCAGGTCCTCACAAACTGCAGGGCATTGGCGCTGGTTTCGTACCCAAGGTACTGAATACAACCATCTATGACGAGATCATCCGTATCAAGGACGATGAGGCATACGATCGCGGGCGACAACTTGCCCGTACGGACGGAGTACTGACCGGTGTATCGTCAGCTGCCGCCGTCGCTGCCGCTATCCGCATTGCCAAACGTCCGGAAAACGAGAAGAAGAATATCGTAGTCATCCTACCCGACACAGGCGAAAGATACTTAAGTACACCTATTTATAATTTCGAACAACAATGAGCGACACTAAGAAACTAAGCCTCATCGCCTTCAGTGGAGATTTCGACAAGCTGACGGCAGTATTCACCCTCGCTACAGGTGCCGCTGCTGTGGGATACGAGGTAAACATCTTCTTCACCTTCTGGGGACTGGATGCTATTAAGAAGAAACAGGGACGTGCGTTCCTTGGTGCTAACTGGTTGACAAAACTGTTCGGATTCATGATGGGCGGTCTAAAGACAACACCCACCAGCCGATTCAATTTCCTGGGAGCAGGTCCCAAGATATTCCGCTACCTGATGCGTAAGAATAACGTGGCAACCTTAGAGGAACTGGTAGAGGCGGCAAAGGTCTTGGGTGTCAACCTGTATGCATGCGAGATGGCCATGCACGTGTTGGGACTGAAGAAAGAAGACTTCATCCCCGAAGTCAAGGACGTGCTGGGCGTAGCAACATTCCTGCAGCTATCAGAAGGAGGACGTACATTATTTATTTAAATATAAAGATATGGCAACAAAAACATTAGACATCACGAAGGAACATTGCCCGATGACCTTCGTCAAAACCAAAATCGAATTGGCAAAATTGCAGACAGGCGACATCCTGGAGGTGCTGCTCTCTGAGGGCGAACCTCTGGACAACGTGCCCCGCAATGCAGTAGATCAGGGATATGAAGTGCTCTCCGTAGAGCATGTAGAGGGAACAACACATAAAGTAATTATCAAGAAATAACTCATAAAAAACAAATTAACTATGGCAGATTCAAATCTTCAGCGCAGTGTAACCACTGTCACAGCCAGAAAACTGGCGACCACCACCAAGACTGCCCCTCAGATGGGTAGTATCACTCCTCGTCTTCTCCTGAAACTCCTTCCTTGGGTTCAGGTCAGTGGCGGTACCTTCCGCGTCAACCGTACCAAGGTAGAACTGAAGAAGACCGAGCGTCTGAATATCGAGTATCTGAATGGGGTTCCCTCATTTACCGCTAAGAGTCTGAAGCAGATTCCTCTGTTCTCTGCTTTCGATGATGAGATTGTGACTCGTCTGGCAAGTTCCTTCGAAACCGTCGAGGTATCCCTGGGTAACCTTTTCGTCAAAGAAGGCAAGGACAAGCAAAAGTTCTTCATTGTAGCCAGTGGTCAGGCTGAGGTCATCAACAAAGGTCCTCATGGCGAAGAGCTGCGTATCGCCTTGTTGGGCGACGGTGAGTTCTTCGGTGAGGCAGACCTCCTGAACGATGCCGCCTCCACAGTGAGCGTCCGCGCCGTCACACCTTCAGTATTCCTCTCGCTGAAACTTTCTGAATTAGAGAAGTTCATCAAGGAGGTTCCCGACTTCCGTCAGACATTCCAGAAGGCTGTCGATAAGCAGTTGCGCTTGAAGGCAACCGTCAATGACCATGGTGAGAAGCACATCGACTTGGTCAGTGGGCATGAGGAGGATAATATCATTCCGGAAACTTATATCGATTATGAGGAAAACCCCACGGAATACAGTCTCAATACCCTGCAGACCGTTGTTCGTGTACACACTCGAGTAAGTGACCTTTATAATAATCCCTACAACCAACTCGAAGAGCAATTGCGTCTCTCCATTGAAAGCATCAAAGAGCGTCAGGAATGGGAACTTATCAACAATACCCAATTCGGACTCCTTGCCTCTGTCAGTCCTGCCCATCGCATCACTACACGCTATGGCGCACCGACACCCGACGACCTTGACGAATTGCTGTCATTGGTTTGGAAGGAACCAGCTTTCTTCATTGCCCATCCACGTGCCATTGCCGCCTTTGAACGTGAGTGTACATGGCGTGGCGTACCACCTGTGACCACTGACCTCTTCGGCACGAAAGTCATCCTATGGCGCGGTGTTCCCTTGATTCCCTCTGATAAGGTAGAGGTAGAAGGACAATTCCTGACTGGTCGTGGCGTAGGAACAACGAAAATCATCCTCGTTCGCACTGGTGAGAAGAACCAGGGTGTAGTAGGTCTGCACCAGAGTGGTATCCCTGGTGAGATTGCTCCGTCGCTCAGTGCGCGCCTGATGGGTCTCGACAAATTTGGTGTCGCCTCCTATCTGTTGACCAAGTATTTCAGTCTTGCAGCATTGACCGACGATGCCATTGCTGTCCTTGAGAATGTGGAGGTAGGCTACTACCACGACTACCAGCATCGTAATAAAGTAGAGAAATAATGATAGAACTCATCAAACAAGATCTCGGATTGCCCGATACCTGTCTTTTGGACGAGATGCGTGCAGTGGTCAGCAAATATTTTGCCGACGACGAGCCACAGGATGTCTCTGCGCCAGATGATTCCCTCGTATCTCATACCCTACCGGGTGATGAAGGCTTTGGCATCGGCATTCCCGAGACTCAGAAACTGCAGGAGCTGAACTACGATGAGGCAGACACATTATCGACCGATGAGATCAAGAAGGACTTCCCCATTCTGCAACAAAAGGTGAACGGACATGATCTTGTGTGGCTTGATAATGGTGCTACGACACAAAAGCCAAACGTGGTAATTGATAAGATTTCGGATTATTACCGCAACTATAATTCGAATATCCATCGTGGTGCTCACACGCTGGCGGCGCGAGCCACTGATGCCTATGAGGAGGCACGCCAAAAGATAGCCGACTTCATCAATGCACCGTCGTCAGATAATATCGTCTTCGTACGTGGTACCACAGAGGGCATCAACCTGGTGGCACAAACCTTTGGCAGACAATACCTTGGAGCCGGTGATAACGTCATCGTCTCAGAGCTTGACCACCATGCCAACATCGTACCTTGGCAGCGTATAGCTCAAGAGCGGGGTGCTGACTTGTTGGCTATACCTACCGATAAGAACGGAGACCTTATCCTCTCGGAACTGGAGCGTCTCATCACCCCTCGTACACGAGTGGTCTCTGTAGGACATGTCAACAACACATTCGGAACTATCAATGATGTGCAACGCATCATCGATATCGCCCACTCCCACAATGTACCTGTCCTCATCGATGGGGCCCAGTCGATTGCCCATACACCTGTCAACGTGCAAACGCTGGGAGCCGATTTCTTTGTATTCTCCGGTCATAAAATCTATGGTCCTAATGGCATCGGTGCCGTCTATATCAGTCAGGAATGGCTCAATAAACTACAACCCTGGCAGGGCGGCGGCAACATGATAAAGGACGTGACGATTGAGCATACAGAGTACAATCAGGCACCAGCACGTTATGAGGCTGGTACACCTAATGTGGCAGATGCCATCGGACTGGGTGCTGCCATCGACTACGTGAGTCGTATCGGTATTCGCAATATAGAGCACCACGAACATCAACTGACAGAATATGCTCGAGAACAATTGGCACAGATTCCCGGTTTGCACCTCATTGGCAACCCAAAGAATCGTGTATCCGTTGTCTCGTTCTATTTGGAAGATATTCCAGTTCCAGAGACAGGTCAGTTGCTCGACAAAGAAGGTATTGCCGTACGTGCTGGTCATCACTGTGCTCAACCTGCTCTTCGAGCATTGGGTCATGAGATGTCAGTACGACCGACCTTTGCGCTCTATAATACACGTGAGGATGTTGACAAACTCGTCATCGCTCTACGGAAAATCGTAAATAGCAAATAATAAAAGGTATAAGAGTAAAATGGCAAAGATTATAGTAAACGGTGAGGCACAGGAGGTACAACTTCCACTCACCCTGACAGAGCTAATCAAACAAAATGATGTGCAACAACCAGAAATGGTGAGCGTGCAAGTGAACGAGGATTTCGTTGACCGTTCCGAATGGGACGGTATTCAGATCAAGGAAGGCGATACAGTTGACTTCTTGTACTTCATGGGAGGAGGGGGTGTTTAGTTCATAGTTTAGAGTTCATAGTTCATAGTTTTGTGTTATGTACGATTTTACTGAAGAGCAGATAAAACGTTACTCACGCCACATCCTTCTGCAGGACGTCGGCGTTGAGGGACAAGAGAAAATCCTGAACGCTAAGGTGCTGGTAGTGGGAGCTGGAGGCCTGGGTGCCCCCGTCTCTCTCTATCTGGCAGCCGCTGGTATCGGACGTATCGGCATTATCGATGCTGATGTCGTCGACCTTTCCAACTTACAACGACAAATCATTCATTTTACAAAGGACGTAGGAATTCCTAAGGTGGAGAGCGCTAAGGAGAAGATTCTTGCCATCAACCCTGATGTAAAGGTAGATACCTTCCGCGAGTTTCTCTATTCAGGTAATGCGCTCGACATCATCAAAGAGTATGACTTCGTTGTCGATGGCACAGACAATTTCCCCGTAAAGTTTCTCATCAACGACGCCTGTGTGATGGCTGGCAAGCCTTTCTCACACGGAGGCATCTTGCGCTTCAACGGACAAACATTTACACATGTGCCAGGTTCTGCCTGCTATCGTTGCTTCTTCAAGGAGCCGCCTCCTACGGGTGTTGTTCCTACTTGCTCACAAGCAGGTGTCTTAGGTGCTATTGCTGGAATGCTTGGTACCATACAGGCCGCTGAGACTCTGAAATATTTCACAGGCGTTGGCGAACTGTTGACCAACCGTCTTTTGACCTTCGATGCCAAGACCATGCAGTTCCGCACCATTCCCGTTAAACAACGTTCCTCGTGCGACATCTGTGGCGAACATCCTACCATCACGGAGTTGATAGACTACGAACAGGCCGCTTGCGACCTCAAGAATCACTAAAAGATATGAAGATAGAACAACATGTGATAGACGAACTGATAGCACAGGCTCAGAAGGATGCCCCCAATGAGACCTGTGGCTATCTGTTAGGTATAGATAATGTGGTCACCGAAAACTACTGGATGGAAAATATCGACCATTCCCCTGAGCATTTTTCCTTTGCACCTAAAGATCAGTTTGCTGCCTTAAAATATGCACGCTCGAAAGGACTGAGGATTCTTGCCAACTGGCATAGCCATCCCGCCTCACCCTCACGCCCCTCGCAAGAGGATCTTCGCCTTGCCAACGACCCTACCATCCGCTATGCCATTCTCTCGCTGCATGAGGGCATCCACCTCAACTCCTTTAAAATACTGAATGGCGAGGTGATTGACAAGGAACAGCATCTCTAAACATATACCGAATATATGGTATATAAAAATGCCATGCAAAGGGTATTGTGGGAATGAAGATTTCGCCGTACCTTTGCATCGTCGAAAGGACATAAAAAAACAAAGTAGTAAAATTAATAAAAAAAGTAAGAGTTATGAAAACAATGATGAATCAAATGCGAATGTGTTGCTGTTGTTGTAGCAGCATGCAGATGTCGAACAATGACAAGGAGGAGAGGAGTAACCAACACATTATTAATATATATAAAGAACGAAAGAAATATGAAGAAGTCAATATTTACAATAGCATTGCTCTTAGGGCTGCAAGTTAGCCAAACAGTAGGAGCACAGAACGAGCAGGTAACCCTTCGCGTACAGAATGCCGTACGTCCATTGGTAGAGAAATGGGTTGCCGAGTATCAAAAAACCAACCATAACAC
>ONMN01000005.1 GCA_900318885.1 uncultured Prevotellaceae bacterium
GAAGCCACTCAGCAGGAAATCGACGAAGAACTTGTTCGACTCGGTTTCCATAAAGAACTGGACGGTTATTTTACCAATGGCGACTACGACATCTTCGACGCCGTACCCAACAACGTCCTGATGGGCATCGACGGCCATCTATATTTCATTGACACCATCATATTCCAATCAGGAACTGGTGGGCAGGAAACTTACCAAAGCCTTTCGCCAAGGGCGAGCAAATAAGCCAGCGTTAATACTTTCGAAGTAATTGAAAATACTTTCGGAGAAATTGATAATACTCTTGGAGTATTCAAAATTTCTTTTGGAGTATTATTCCTGATGTTTTGCAGAAAAAGTAGGAAATGCAGAAAGTAGGAAAGTAGACATTAAGGTATTTTAGAGTAATAAAATAAAGAAAGAATAAAGATAATAAATAATAATGGTATATATAATAATTAAAAAAGAATAATTAATATAAGACTTCTACTTATAATGTCTCTCTTCCACACCCAGAAACTGCTTAATGTCCACTTTCCTACTTTCCTACTTTCCGCATTTCTCACGAAGACCCTGGGTTATCGTTGAATAACCTTGCCTTATTTGGAAATAATGGTGGGTTATTATGAAACAAAGGCACTCTCGTCCGAAAGAACAAAGAAAAACTAGTTTTCGTTTGGTCAGCTCACTTTTTTTTCGTACCTTCGCGGAATGAAAATTCAGGACCTGCTAAAAATTTATGCTCAGTCGCCACAGGTGAAGGCCTTGGGAGACACTTTGAAGAAGAAGTCGGTGAAGACCGTTTTCCTCGAGGGACTGATGTGTTCGTCAGCTCCGGTGGTGTTTTCAGCGATAGGGGAGAAGGGCGTGTCAAGAACCAATTTTTTGACCACCTTGTTTGTGATGCAGGATGGTGATGACGCGGGGTATTTCTACCACGACTTGGTGCAGATGTTAGGGGAGGAGCGGGTGCTGTTTTTCCCTTCCAGCTATCGCCGGGCCATTAAGTACGGTCAGCGTGATGCAGCCAACGAGATATTGAGGACGGAAGTGCTCTCGAAATTATCACAGATGGGACCGTCCCCCGATTCTTCACTCTTCACTCTTCACTCTTCACTGTACATCGTTACCTATCCTGAGGCGTTGGCAGAGCTGGTGGTGTCGAAGAAACAGCTGAGTGACAAGACGCTGGTGTTGCGTAAGGGTGAAGCCATATCCGTTGATGACGTGACGGATTTCCTGCGCGAACTGGGTTTCCATGAGGTTGACTACGTCTATGAACCTGGTCAGTTTGCCCTTCGCGGTAGCATCCTGGACATCTATAGCTTCAGCAGCGAACTGCCTTTCCGTATCGATCTGTTTGGCGACGACATAGACTCCATCCGCACGTTTGAGGTTGACACGCAGTTGTCGAAGAGTATGCGTGAACAGGTCGAGATAGTCCCTGAGTTAAGCGTTGTGGAAGAGAAAATGCCGTTGCTGTCGTTCCTGCCGGATGATGTGTTGCTGGTGGCTAAGGATTTCCAGTATGTACAGGACGTGGTGGAACGGACATATCAGGAAGGTTTCTCGCAACAGGCTCTGACAGAGCGTCTTGAGAGTGCCACCGAGATGGAGGAGAAGGAAGTCAGGATGGAGATGCAGCGCGAGATGCAGTTGGTCAGCGGTGCGCAGTTCAGTAGTGACATTCAGCGTTTTCGACGTGTAGAGATGGGCAGCCGTCCCTCGTTTACCCCTGATGCCACGCTCTCCTTCCACATTGCTCCCCAGCCCCAGTTCCACAAGAATTTCGAGCTGTTGCAACAATCGCTGGAGCAGTATCTGGCTGACGGCTATCAGCTCTATATACTGGCAGACAGCGGCAAACAGCTGGAGCGACTGAAGGATATCTTCGCAGAGATGGGGGTTGATGTTGGAGGGGGAACCTCCAACCACAAAGAAAGCCCTGTCCGCATCAGTTTTGAGCCCATCCAAAAGACCCTCCATGCTGGTTTCGTGGACTCCGACCGCAAGCTCTGCGTGTTTACTGACCACCAGATTTTCGACCGTTTCCATAAATATAACCTTCGTTCGGACAAGGCCCGAGGCGGCAAGGTGGCACTGACGCTGAAGGAAATCCAGCAGTTTGAGCCAGGTGACTATGTGGTTCACATCGATCATGGCATCGGACGTTTTGGCGGACTGGTGCGCATGCCTCAGGGTGACGGCTATCAGGAGATGATCAAGATTCAGTACGACGGTGGTGGAACCATCTATGTGTCCATTCATTCGTTGTATAAGGTGTCGAAGTATAAGGCGCAGGATGGTGGCGACCCTCCACGCCTTTCGCATCTAGGCACAGGCCAGTGGGAGCGCATGAAGGAGCGCACCAAGCAGAAGCTGAAGGATATTGCCCGCGACTTGATTCAACTCTATGCCGCCCGCAGGAAACAAAAGGGTTTTGCCTTCTCGCCAGACTCATTCCTGCAACACGAGCTGGAGGCAGGATTCCTGTATGAGGACACTCCTGACCAGTTGAAGGCCACGAACGATGTGAAGGCCGATATGGAACAAGCCCGACCCATGGACAGACTGGTGTGTGGCGACGTGGGTTTTGGCAAGACGGAGGTTGCAGTACGAGCAGCTTTCAAGGCAGCCTGCGACTCGAAACAGGTGGCTGTGTTGGTGCCGACGACGGTGTTGGCGTATCAGCATTTCCACACGTTCTCTGGTCGATTGAAGGACCTGCCCGTCAGGGTGGAATATCTCTCGCGAGCCCGTAGTGCCAAGCAGACGACAGCCATCCTGAAAGACCTGGCCGATGGCAAGATAGATATCTTGATAGGTACCCACAAACTGATTGGTAAGAACGTGAAATTCAAAGACTTGGGGCTGCTCATTATAGACGAAGAACAGAAGTTTGGTGTCTCGACAAAGGAGAAGCTACGCCAGATGAAAACCAACGTTGACACGCTGACGATGAGTGCAACACCAATCCCCAGAACGTTGCAATTCTCGCTGGTTGGAGCCCGCGACCTGAGCATCATCCAGACCCCTCCGCCCAACCGCTATCCCATCCAGACGGAGATACACACCTTCGGCGCAGAGATTATTGCTGACGCCATCAATTTTGAGATGTCGCGCAACGGACAGGTGTATTTCGTCAATCCACGCATCAACGACCTGACGCGTATCAAGGAAATGATTCAGAAATATGTGCCTGATGCCCGCATTGCCGTTGGTCACGGACAGATGAAGCCCGAGGAACTGGAAAAGATAATCTTCGACTTCCAGAACTACGATTACGACGTGCTGCTCTCGACGACCATTGTGGAGAACGGTATAGACATTCCCAATGCCAACACCATCATCATCAACGGAGCCCACCATTTCGGACTCTCAGACCTCCACCAGATGCGAGGTCGTGTGGGACGAGGTAACAGGAAGGCGTTCTGCTATCTGTTGGCACCTCCTTTGGCTGCCTTGCCTGTGGAAAGCCGCCGACGACTGGAAGCACTTGAACAGTTCAGCGACTTAGGTTCTGGCATTCATATTGCCATGCAGGATTTGGACATCCGCGGTGCTGGCAACCTGCTGGGTGCCGAACAGAGTGGTTTCATAGCTGACTTGGGCTACGAGACTTATGTGAAGATTCTGAACCAGGCTGTGGTGGAACTGAGAAACGAGTCGATTGACCATTCACCATTGACCATTGACCATTCAAAGGGAGCGTCGAAGGCGGTAGCCAATCATGATCAATGGTCAATGGTCAATGGTCAATGGGTGGCTGACTGTACCCTCGAGAGCGACCTGGAGATGTATTTCCCAGACCAATACGTGCCCAGCGACTCAGAGCGAATGTTGCTCTATCGCGAACTGGATGGCTTGCAGACTGACGAACAATTGGCAGCCTATGGCAAACGGCTTGTGGACCGCTTTGGTCCCACACCAGAAGTCGGGGCAGAGCTGATGCGTGTCGTCCCCCTGCGCAGAATGGGTAAATCGTTGGGTTGCGAGAAGGTTGTGCTGAAACAAGGGCGCATGACGCTGTTCTTCGTGTCTAATGCCGACAGTCCTTTCTATCGGAGTGAGGCTTTCGACCACATCCTGTCGTTTGTGGCCCAGAATCCCCGTCGCTGCAACTTCCGCGAGGTGAATGGCAAACGCTCGATGGTCATTGCGAACATCCCCACAGTAGCGTCTGCCGTAGAGTTGTTGCAACAGATGGTTTGAATACTTTAATAAGATTTAAGAGCGCTTATTTGCGTATCTCAAAAAATATGCGTAATTTTGCCGCCCGTAAATCATTGAGAACTGAAAATAGAGAAGTAGAAATATGAAGAAACTGATTGCACTATTGGCAATAATTGGTTTGCTGGCTTGTGTTCAGCGCGTGCAAGCACAGGACGAAGAACCGATGGACACAACAGAGATGTTGGCTTCGGAAGACTCGACGGTCTTTGTGGCAGACTCCGCTATGGCTGCCTTGGATGCAGAATTGGGTGATCCTGATGCAGAGGCGGCAGAAGAGGGTGGCGGACTCCACAAACAGTTGAAACGGAAGTTTATCGAGGGCTCGGCAGGTTTTATGTCGCTGGTGGCTCTTGCGTTGGTGCTGGGTCTGGCTTTCTGCATCGAGCGCATCATCTATCTGACGCTGTCGGAGGTGGATACCAGGAAACTGATGCGTGATGTGGATGCTAAGTTGCAGCAGAACGACACGGAAGGGGCAAAGGACCTCTGTCGCAATACGCGTGGTCCTGTGGCTTCTATTTGTTATCAGGGACTGTTGCATATCAAAGAACCCCTGGAGCAGATTGACCGTCAGCTGACGAACTTTGGCACCGTTCAGATCTCGAAGATGGAGAAGGGCTGTACGTGGATTCGCCTGTTCATTGCCGTTGCCCCCTCGCTGGGATTCTTGGGAACGGTGATTGGTATGGTGATGGCCTTCGACCGCATCCAGACGGCAGGTGACATCAGTCCGACCATTGTCGCTGCAGGTATGAAGGTGGCGCTGATTACCACCATCTTCGGTATCATCGTGGCTATCGTGCTGCAGTTCTTCTACAACTATATCCTCTCGAAGATTGAGCACCTGACCTCGCAAATGGAGGAAGGCGCCATTATCCTCATGGATTCAATAACCCAATTAAAGATGCGCAACAATGGCTGAAGCAGGTGGTTTTCTTTTGGCTGAAGTGATGCTTTGGCTGATGTATATCGTAGTGGGTGTGGCCATTGTGGCTACAATAGTCTCTGCCGTGCGTTCCTATTGGTTGAACAATAAGAAGTAAGAGGTAAGAGGTAAGAGGTAAGAAGTAAGAGGTAGGTAGTAAGATGTTCCGTTGGAAACAGAAACACAGGGAGGTTCCTGAACTCAATACGACGTCGACAGCTGACATTTCGTTTATGCTGTTGGTGTTTTTCCTGGTCACTTCGTCAATGGACAGTGACAAGGGATTGGGTCGTACACTCTCGCCTGTGGAGGAACAACAGGAACAGATGGACATCAACCGCAGCAATGTGTTGCAGATTCGTTTGGACGAAAACGACGTGTTGTATTGCGACGACAAGACCGTAACGCTGGCACAGTTGCAGCAACAGGTGGAGTCGTTTGTGGCCTCGCGACAGACTGACAGGTATATCCTTGCCGTACAGACTGACCGCAAAACCAGTTATGATGCCTATTTCGAGATGCAGAATGCGGTGGTTGCGGCCTATCGTTCGTTGCGTGACAAGATGGCTCGTCAGAAGTATGGCTGTGCGTTCAGCCAATGTACTGAGTCGCAACAGGAGGCCATCAAACAGCGCTACCCACAACGCATTAGCGAGGGAATTGCTGAATAGGTTAGTGGTTAGTGATTAGTGGTTAGAGTTTAGAGTTTAGTGGTTAGAGTTTAGAGATATGAGTAGGTTTCGCCCAACAGAGAATCGTGAGGTCCCAGGACTGAATCTGGCAGCAATGCCCGACCTGATTTTCACGGTCCTGTTTTTCTTTATGATTGTCACTCACATGAGGGACGTGAAACCCAAGGTGCAATATCAGATTCCGCAAGGCTCAGAAATAGAAAAGGCACACCAGTCGGGTTTGGTGTACCTCTTTATTGGAAAGCGCGTCGACCAACAGGGTAATGTGACCAGCGACGAGACTTGCATTCAGGTGAACAAGCGCATTGTAGCATTATCTCAGTTGGGAGATGCTGTGCAAAGGGAACGCGACAGAATGCCCGAGGACGTGCGCCAGCACATGGTTGTTTCCATCAGAGCCGACAGGAACACCGAGATGGGTCTTATCAATGACGTAAAGCAGGAGCTGCGCAAGGTTGGGGCGCTGAACATCAACTATTCTGCGACGTTCTCACGTAATCCACAAAAGCATAATTGAAGGCGTGCTTCTCGTCCTTTTCGTGCACTTCTTTCTGGGCTATCTGCCAGTCGCTATAGTCTGGGAAGAAAGCGTCTGCCTCCTTTGGCGTGTCGTCAACCTCCGTCAGACACAGACGGTCAGCAAAGGGTAATGCCTGTTCATAGACGCGCGCTCCACCAATGATATAGATGTCCTCGTCAGGCTTGCAACTCTTCAGGGCTTTCTCCAACGAGGGATAAACGTCACAACCAGTAAGTTCTTTGGTTGTACGACTCAGTACCACGTTTCTGCGATTGGGCAGGGCACCTTTTGGCAACGATTCAAATGTCTTTCGTCCCATCACAATCGTATGGCCCGTTGTCAGCGCCTTGAAGCGTTTCAGGTCGTTGGGCAACCAGTAAATCAGTTTATTCTCGAAACCAATGGCGCGATTTTTCGCCACCGCAGCAATTATACTAATCATTTTTTTCGTTATGTCGTTATACCGTTATACCGTAATTCCGTTATACCGAAACCTCTGCCTTAATGTGCGGATGTGGGTCGTAACCAACGAGTTCGAAGTCCTCGTAATGGAAGTCGAAGATGCTCTTGACGTCAGGATTAATCTTCATCGTGGGCAGGGGACGAGGCTCACGCGTGAGCTGCAACTTGGCTTGTTCGATGTGGTTCAAGTAAAGGTGCGTGTCACCTGTCGTGTGGATAAAGTCACCTGGCTTGAAGCCTGTCACTTGCGCCATCATCTGCAACAACAGCGCATACGAGGCAATGTTAAACGGCACGCCTAAGAACGTATCTGCTGAGCGCTGGTAGAGTTGCAACGAAAGACGATCGCCTGCGACGTAGAACTGGAAAATGGTGTGACAGGGGGGCAATGCCATCTTGTTGACCTCAGCGACATTCCATGCGGAAACAATCATTCGACGCGAGTTGGGATTGGTCTTCAACTGGTCGACGACGTACTGAATCTGGTCTATCACGCCTCCATTGTAGTCAGGCCACGAACGCCATTGGTGACCATAGACGGGGCCCAATTCGCCATTCTCGTCAGCCCATTCGTTCCAAATGCGTACACCGTGCTCCTGCAAGTACTTGACGTTCGTGTCGCCATTCAGGAACCAAAGCAGTTCGTAAATGATACTCTTCAGGTGCAGTTTCTTCGTTGTCAACAAGGGGAATCCGTCTTCGAGGTTGTAACGGCTCTGGGTGCCAAAAATGCTGATGGTACCTGTACCTGTGCGGTCGCCCTTCTCCGTTCCTTCTGTGAGGATGCGGTTCAATATGTCTAAGTATTGTTTCATAATCGTTTAAGTATGGGTTCGTAATCGTTGGGTATATGTGTCGTTTTGATTTTCCATTCTTTGGGGTAGAGGTTGTTGGCGCGCGAACCGATGTTTTTGGCTGGTCCAAGGGGGAAACCCTGGAAGGCAACGTTGACCAATCCGCGTGGTGTTTCCTCGGGCAGTACGAGTGCTTCGTGGCGCAGATAGGCCATTGCCTGCTGATAGGTCAGTTCGACCTGAGGACCGTCTACGTGCAAAGGAACTGTTCCCAGCGTGGGAATGGATTGTTCCCTCCGTGGGAATTTTTTGTTCCCAGCGTGGGAATTTTCAGCTTGCTCCGTGGGAACTGCCTGCCCGCTTCCTTTACGTAAAACACAAACAAAGAGCCCCTCACTCCGCGAGATGCCAGGGATGAAACGATAGACGGGTTCGTTGAATCCTTCAAGCAGAGAACCTGTGATATGCCACTCTGGTTTCGTATTGATATCCAGTACTTTAGCATCTTTGAATGAATCTAATATCCAACGGATATTCTCCTCGTTCTCCTTAGTATTAAATGTACACGTACTATATATTAACAGGCCTCCATCGTTCAGGCAAGCCCACGCATCTGTGACGATGTCACGTTGCAGTTGCCAGCACTTTTCTACCTGTTGGGGACTCCACTCGCGGATGGTGGCTTCGTCCTTGCGGAACATTCCTTCGCCAGAGCAAGGAACGTCGCAGAGGATAACGTCGAAGCGGTGCTTCGACTTACGGTAAGCCTCAGGGTAGACGTTGGTGACGTAGTGGTTTGCGTAGCCCCATTTGGTTACGTTTTCCAACAGGATGCTGGCCCGATTGCGGATGGGTTCGTTGGAGTAGAGCACGCAGTCGTTGGGCAAAGCAGAACGGAGTAGGGTAGACTTGCCACCAGGTGCGGCACACATATCGAGTGCTGTCAGTTTTGGACTGACAACCACTTGCCTCAATACTTCGTCGAGGAACATCGATGCGGCTTCCTGCACGTAGTAACAACCTGCGTGGAACAGCGGGTCGAAGGTAAAATTCGGGCGTTGTTTCAGGTAATAGCCATTCCTGCACCAGGGCACAGGCTCAGCATCATCCATCTGCCATCTGCCATCTTCTCTGACCAAGGTCAGAGTGTGGCGTTGCGAATTCATCTTTTTCGGATTCAGTCGAATGCTCACAGGAGGCTCCTCCTCGAACGATTTCAGGTATCGTCCGAAGCGCTCCTCGCCCATCAATTGGCGCGTGTATTCGCTGAATGCCGCAGGTAAATTTGCCATTTCGTTTGCAAAGATACAATTTTTTTCGTACCTTTGCAACTAATTGCAGATTTATTACGTCTAACGGATAAAAAGAAACAAAAAAGACGCAGTTATGAAAAAGATTTTATTATTATCAGTTGTGGTTCTGGGGATGTTGACATCCTGTTCATGTCACGGTTTGAAAGTACGTTACTCCAAAACCGATCCGCACGGAATACAGGAACGTGATTTGAAGGGCTTTGAGCGCATAGAACAGCTGGGTTCGTTAGACGTGAAGTATGCTCAGGCCGACTCGTTCTCCGTACGTGTTGAGGCTCCCGTAAAGGTTCTTGACGACGTAGAGACCTATGTGACTGGCAACAAACTGCTGGTTAGGATGAAGGGTGAAGGTAAGCTCCTGAACTTAGGCGTGTCTGATGCTGATGGCGTTACGGTTTTTGTGACCTCTCCCGATTTCCTCGGTATTGAACTGAAGGGCTCTGGCGACTTCGAGGCTAACGGACTCGTGGATACCGACAACCTCGATATCACGCTGAGCGGCTCTGGTGACATCAGGTTCGACGACATCATTTGCGACCGCGTCAATGTGTCGCTGGTGGGTTCTGGCGACGTGGACGTGAAGCATGTGAAGACCCTGTGGGCAGGCGCGCAGGTCGTTGGTTCTGGCGACATCAAGATGAGGCTTGAGGATAGCGGTACTGTGGATGCCAACGTGATAGGCTCTGGCGACATCACGCTCTCAGGCAACGTCAAGGACTATAAGTATAATGTACGCGGATCTGGCGATATGAACGTCTCTGGATTGACTGTTGGAAAGTAAAACGATAAATACCAAAACAAAACGAATATGAAAAAGGTTCTAATAACATTAACAACGCTGCTGACGCTTGGAATGGGCGTACAGACAGCAGCTCAGAGGCACCGTCACACGCCACAGAGCGAATTGGTGGATTCGACGAGCAAGGATGCTGTAGAGGTTTATTCCGATACGACGAGTACGGATACGGCAACAGCTACATCATCAGTCACGAAACATAAGGGCACCGTCACCGTCACTTATCCGACCTCTCCCTGGAGTAGCAATTCGACGACCTATGAGGTTGACGACGAAGACTTTGGAAGCATGGTGCACCACGTGTTCAGTAACATGGATGCTAAAGACGTAACAGGCATGTTCTTCGTATTGGGTGTTCTGCTCATCCTTTTCGTACTGGCTCCCGTACTGATTATCATCGTGCTGTTCTATTTCATCAACAAGAACCGCAAGCAGAAGATGAAGCTCGCACAGATGGCTATGCAACAGGGACAGCCCATTCCCGACCAGTTGTTGGAAGACAAGCCGATAGACAGTGACAATGAATACCAGAAGGGGATGCGTCAATGTTTCGTAGGCGTGGGCTTGATGATATTCCTGGGCTATGCAGCCGGACAAGTCGGTTTCGGCATCGGTGCACTAGTGTTCTGCATCGGACTGGGCAAGGTTTTTGCCTCGCGTACGGCTCGCAGAAACAACAGAGATCTATATAATAACGATAACAACAACATTTAAACAATAGAGATTATGACTAAGAAACTACAACGCAGCAACGACCGCGTATTAGGCGGTGTCTGCGCAGGATTTGCAGAGTATATGGACTTCGACCCGGTTGCAGTACGTTTGGGTTACGCCGCTTTGACGCTGTTCACAGCTTTCGCTGGTATTCCCTTCTATATCGTAGCATGGATTATCATTCCTGAGAAAAACGCTTTGATGAATCAGTAAATGGCTTCCCTCACTGACATCTCCCTCGTTGCGCAGGTGGCTATATCGGGCAATCGACGGGCTTTCGACGAGCTCGTGCGCCGGTATCAGTCACCCGTTCGCAGGTTTTTCCTGCATCAGACGTTGGGCGATAGTCAGTTGAGTGACGACCTGGCTCAGGACACGTTCCTCAAGGCGTATACGAATATCGCTTCTTTCCGTGGGCTGGCCTCGTTCCAGACGTGGATTATGCGCATAGCCTACAACGTGTTCTACGACTATACTCGCAGAAATCGTCCTACGGAAGATGTCGACGTGATTCCCCAGCGCTCAGGCTCAGACAATTCATCATTAAAGATGGACCTCTATGCTGCTTTGGCGCTATTGAAACCTGACGAACGCACATGTATCACCCTGCAACTCATTGACGGATACGACATTGCAGGTATTGCCAAGATTACAGGCCTCAAAGATGGCACGGTGAAGTCACACCTGTCCAGAGGCAAAGAGAAATTAGCTAACTATTTAAGACAGAATGGATATGATGGAAGATAACGAACGCTTGCTACAGCAGTTTTTCAACGACGCTGCCAGTCAGCAGATAGACGACAACGGATTCACGGAGCGCGTCATGCAGCGCATTGAGGCCGAAGGTAAACTTCAGACCTCAAACGTCAGACTTCGGACGTTTAACCGTCTGTGGAATGTCTTCTGCATCACTACTTTCGTGGTGTTGTTCATTGTGTTCCGCGGATGGGAGTTGCTGGCCGTACACTTTGAAGTGATGCTGCGCACATTGGCAACACAGTCGTTCAGCATCAATCTGATGATGATATTCTCCGTCGTTTTCGGGTTATTGCTGGTGGGGGCTGGCGAGGTTATTTCTTCGGAAAGAGTCCGTAGGTAGTCCTCAACACCTTAAACTCCGTACGACGGTTCAGCTGGTTGCACTCCTCCTGCTGTTCCTCATTCTCCAGCGTCTTGATGAATTCTTCCGTCAAGACGTCGTTTTCTTTTAAGAACGGATACTTTTCTGCTACCTTCCTGCGAATCTTCTTGGGATTCTCCTTGCCGTAACCCACGGGTGTCAGGCGGTCGGCCGCGATGCCGTTTTCTATCAGGTAGTTCACCACCGACTCCGCACGACGCTGGCTCAGGCGCTTGTTATACTCCGCCGAACCTTTGTAGTCGGTATGTGCCGAGAGTTCGATGGTGATATTGGGATTCTCGTTCAGCAATTTGACCAGATCGTCCAATGCCGTTTTCGATTCCGGACGCAACGTGGCCTTGTCGAAATCGTAGAAAATGTTGTCAATCAACACAGGCGCCATGATGTTTGCCAGCGGGAACTGCAAGACATAATCCTCTGACTCGGTGGAAGGCTCTACGCGCAACTGTTCTTGATGGTTCAGGAAACCCTTACACGTGCCCAAGAACACATAGTCCACGCCAGGCTTGATTTGCTGGGTAAACGAACCGTCGCCCTTGACGCTCAGCTTGAGGTTTGTACCGTCGTTGCCCACCATATACACTTGGCCTGCAGGCAGTTCGTAACCATCCTGCTCGTACACCCAACCCGTCACCGTCTGGATGATTTCAGGGTTGTAGAACGAATAGATGTGGTCCCAGCCTTTGCCGTCGCCACGATTCGACGAGAAAAATCCCTGATTCTTCAGTCCCTCGAAGGTCATTCCGAAGTCGTCACCCTGCGAGTTCAGCGGATAGCCTGGATGTTCCAGCTCGTAGAGTTGTGAGTTTTCCGAAATGTTGTCGTGATTCTCGGCAGGTTTGGCGATGTAGATGTCCAATCCGCCCATCCCCTCGTGACCGTCCGACGAGAAGTAAAGGTCACCATTCGGTCGGAACGTTGGGAATAGCTCGTCGCCAGGCGTGTTAATAGGCGCGCCGAGGTTTTCTACGCCTGCCACACCGCTGGTCGTCAGACGGACGCGCCAGATGTCGTAACCACCCATTCCGCCAGGCATATTGCTGGTAAAATATAGCCACTCTCCGTCAGGCGAAATGGCAGGGTGGGCGTAGGCAGACAGCGTGTCGTGCGTCAGTTTCAGTTCCGTCGCCTTGCTCCAGGCAGCATCGCTACGGTTCGAGGTGGCGATAACGGCATAACGTGGATATTGGGGGTCGGTCTTGCAAACGGTCAGATACATCGTCCGACCGTCGGGCGTAAACGAGCAGGCACCCTCGTCGAACTCTGAATTCAGTTCGCTGTCGATGACTTCCGGTCGTTGCCACTTGCCCTTATCATCCTTCTGCGACATAAAGATATCGCCGTTCTTCGTTCCTGTGATACCGCTCAGCTCGTCGCCTTTAGCCTGATTACGTGTGGAGGTGAAGAACAGCTGGTTGTTCTCTTCGCCAGCCAACATAGGAGAATACTCCGCCCGTCGCGAATTGAAGAAGTTCTCGCGCTTCACGGTATAGGCCGAACCCTCCTGTTTCCACGCGGGAGCCTGCTGTGCCGAACGCAGTCCCCTGCGAGCCAGCTGTACATAATCTCGTGAATCCGAAAATGTGTAATTCCCTGCCGAGTCCAAGAATGTCTGGAATGCCTTTGCGGCTTCCTTATAACTGCCGTTTTTCATCAGTTGCTGACCCAGATACAGGTGCGTCAACGAGTCTTCCTGTTTATAGCGGACAGCATTGTTGTAGGCGGCAATAGCCTTCTGCGTATAGTTGATGCGCCGATAGCATTCTGCCATCTTCAATGCCCGCTTTCCGCGCAGTGCACGCTGCTTGGGAGGCGTCTGCGAATAGGCCTTCTTATATTGGTTGGCAGCATCATAATATTCGCCCAGGGCGTAGAACTTATCGCCCTTCTTCACGGCCTGATCGGCCCCCGCACATCCAGTGACGAGTGCCAACAGCCAACAGCCGATTGCCAACAGCCAATAATTCTTCATACTGACTATATAACGCAGTTTCACCCCTTTTTATTGCCTTTCTTCTTTTTTTCTTCCTCTTGGGGCATGACGGTAATGCGTCGGTTGGTGGGGTCGCTCATCACGTCGTGAACGATATCGGTCACCTGTTGCTTCAGTTCGTCGATAAACTGCTTCGGGTCGTATTTTTTCGCCTCAATATCGCGCAACTTCTTCTCCCAGATACCCGTCAGCTCGCAGCTCTTCAACAGGTCTTCGCGAATCAGGTCGATGAGTTCGATACCTGTCGGCGTGGCTACCAGACGCTTGCGTTCACGACGGATATAGTGGCGCTTGAACAGCGTCTCGATGATTCCCGCACGACTCGATGGACGTCCGATGCCGTTTTCCTTCATGGCGGCACGCAGGGTCTCGTCCTCCACAAACTTACCTGCCGTCTCCATGGCACGCAGCAGAGTAGCCTCCGTATAATAAGGTGGCGGCGTGGTCCATTTCTCCGTCAGCGTGGGCTGGTGGTCACCGCTCTCGCCTTTTACGAAGGTGGGTAGCGTGCGCTCCTCGTCAGCTTCTTTTTTCTCAGGATTGTCCGTCGCTTCTGCGTTTTCTGCAGGTTCTGGGGTTTTGTCCCTCACCACGCGCCAGCCTGGGTCAAGTATCTCCTTACCTGTCACCTTAAACTCCACTGTTTGTTGCGACTCAGTCGCAACAGACCCTGAGTCACTTCGAACTTCGCCCAGCACCGTCGTCGTGGAAAACTTGCAATCCGGCAGGAACACCCCGATAAACCGCCTTGCCACGAGGTCGAACACCTTCTGCTCGGCATCGCTCAGTCCCTGCGGAATAACTCCCGTGGGAATAATGGCGTGGTGATCGGTCACCTTCGACGAGTCGAACACGCGTTTCGACTTCTTCAGTGCCTTGCCGCCAATGGGCTTGATGAGCTCGGCATACGGTGCAACGCCCTGAAACTTCGTCTGATACAGACCGTTCATCGTCTGCGGACACTTCGGATAGATGTCGTCTGACAGGTATTGCGTATCCACACGCGGATAGGTGGTGTATTTCTTCTCGTAGAGTGCCTGGATAAGGTTCAGCGTCATCTCTGCCGAATAGCCGAACTTCCTGTTGCAATCCACCTGCAGCGACGTCAGGTCATATAACTGTGGCGGCTGCTCCTTGCCCTCTTTCTTCTCCACCTTCGTCACCGTAAACGGCTTGCCCTCGATGGTGGCAAAGGCCTTTTCGCCTTCCTCCTTTGACGTGAACTTGCCCGACGTAGCCGTAAATGTCGTGTCGCGATAGACCGTTGCCAACACCCAATACGGCTCGGGCTTGAACGTGTCAATCTCTTTCTGGCGATTGACGATGAGGGCGAGGGTAGGGGTCTGCACGCGACCTATCGAGAGCACCTGGCGGTTCTGACCGTACCTCAACGTATACAGTCGCGTGGCGTTCATGCCCAGCAACCAGTCGCCGATGGCTCTCGACAGTCCGGCCAGATACAAGGACTGGTAGTCGGCTTGGTCTTTCAGATTGGAAAAACCCTCGCGGATGGCCTCGTCCGTCATCGACGATATCCACAGTCGGCTTACGGGACACTTCGCCCCAGCTTTCTGCATCACCCACCGCTGGATGAGTTCACCCTCTTGTCCCGCGTCACCGCAGTTCACGATACGCTCGGCCTTCTGCATCAGTCCCTCGATAATTGAGAACTGCTTCTTGATGCCGTTGTCGTCAATCAGTTTGATGCCGAAACGCTCAGGAATCATCGGCAGCGACGTCAGACTCCACGCCTTCCACATCGGCGTGTAGTCGTGTGGCTCCTTCAGCGTACACAGGTGGCCGAACGTCCACGTCACCTGAAAACCATTACCTTCCATATACCCGTCGTGGCTCGTCGTCGCACCGATAATCCGTGCAATATCCCGCGCCACACTGGGTTTCTCAGCGATACATACTATCATCGTTCTTTGCGATTACTCTCCGAAAATCTCCTGCAGACGACTTTGCAGGGCTTTGCCGCGAAGGGCGCGATCGGTAATCTTTCCCTGCGGGTCGATAAGGATATTGTCGGGGATGCCGTCAATCTTATAGATGGATGCAGCGGCACACTGCCATCCCTTCAGGTCGGAAATCTGCAGCCAGGGCAACTTCAGTTGTTCGACACCTTTCACCCAAGCCTCTTTCTTGTTGTCGAACGAGACGCCGACTACCTCGAAACCCTTGGCGTGATATTTGTTGTAGGCATCCAACACGTTAGGCATCTCCGCACGGCAGGGACCACACCACGAAGCCCAGAAATCTACGAGCACCCACTTGCCGGTGCCTGTCAGCTCGCTGACTTTGTGCATCTTGCCGTCGGTGTCGGCCATTTCCAAGTCAGTAAACTGCTGACCGATGAAAGCCGTCTTTTCGGCAGGAGCCAGCCTGAAGGCCACGATGTCTCTTGTATGTTTCAGCGCAGGATGGTTGGCAAAGGCCACCTTCTCCGCTACCAGCTTGTCGTAAGCCCTCAGTCCGTTATCGTAGAAATACATTTCAGCAAAGGCCACAGGAATCAGGGTGTTGCGTTCGTCCACAAATAACTTATTGACGGAGGCCGTATATTCGCTGAGGAGCTTATCCATCTCTTTATTCAGTTCCTCGGCATGCTCCTTTATCTCAGTCTTCGACTTTCCTGCGAGTTTTGCCCTAAAGTCTTTCAACGGCTGGTTCATCTGCAAGTCGTAGGCATTCAGCTTCTCGTTCAGCGCTGAACCTTTCACCGTGCTGTCGTTCATATTGATGGTGATAGGTGTACCGTCGTTGAAGAAAGACGTCTCCCAGTCCACATTCTTCACTCTCACAGACAGCAGGGCGTCCTTGTCCACAGCCCCTGCGAATGCAAACTTACCGTCTGCCACCACCGTACTGTCCAGAAACAGACTGTTGTTTCGGTTGGTCAGATAAACCGTTTTACCATTGTCGTTACTGATTCCGCTGACGGAATACTTCGTCTGTTGTGCCATTGCCGGCATCACTGCAGCTACCATTGCTGCTATCAATAATACTTTCTTCATAATCATATTTTATTTTGGCTGCATACTTATTTGTTATACCGTCTATTCTTGGCACTGTCAATGTCGTTTTGAAGCTGGTTTACCTTCTTCATATATAATATTCTTTCATGCTGTTCGTCAGCCATGCCCTCTTCTTCCATCTGCTTTCTTTCCTTCAGATAAGCATCCAGTTCTTCGTCGCTCACGTCCATCATCTGCTTACACTGGGCAAACAGCCGCTGCATCGTTCTTTTTATTCCACCGCTTAAGATGGCATAGGTCCTGTATTGGAAACGGAGCATGTTCTTTACGCTTAATGTCAGATCGCATTTCTGCATGTCTTGGAACATCGCCTCGCAAACCTCCGTCTTGTATTGCTGACGGTACTTATAGAATTCTGCCACATTCTCCGTGAATAGCACGTTGCCCACCGTATTGATGGTCTCAATGCTCGACGAGAATATTTGCTCCGTAGTCTCCGTGTACTCCACACTCGGCACGCTCAAATAAACAATCTCACGAAACATGTCGTATCGCGTCGTATCTTCTGCAATCTGCAATTGAGTTTGCATTGCCCTGAGAATCGTCGAGTCGTTATATGCGATAGACTCCAGCGAGTTATACATGTCGTACATCACCATCATCACTATCTCGCGCTTCTCCTTCTGCTTCTTGTTATAGTCGATAATCGCCGCCGTTCCGAACGTCAGCGCAATGGACACGGTAGTGGCAAACAGCGACAACAGGAATTGCTTCAGCGAACTCATCCCGCTGCCCATCTTCAAACTCTTCGGGGTATGTAGCTTAATGTTCATATTCTATTTTGGCTGCGAAGGTACGAAAAAAAAACGAGCCCACCAAACGATGAGCCCGATTTTTGTAGTGTCATTGCTTGGATTACATATCTCCACTAAAGCGAATCTTACTAAAAGTAAGAATTCCTACCACTAAAATACATGCCACAACAAATGGCAGACTATAAATCAGGGAATCGACAAAGGACATCTTGTAGACATACAAGAACAGATTCATTGGCACGTATATGCTTAGGAACCCTGCAAATACACAATACTTGAAAGGTATCGGCTCTTTTGCCAACTTGACGCTTCTGTTGCAATGGTTGCAGGCGGTTGTATAGTCGGTGCCTCGGTAAATGTATTTAAGACATCTTTTTAAAGAAATAATTCCGTGACAATATGGGCATTCTCTGACCTTTGGTCTGAGTGTGGCGTCGCAATTTCTAAGCTTCATAATTACTTATTTTATTTATTCGTCTCTGTATTCAAGGATGTCGCCGGGTTGGCAACCTAATTCGCGGCAGATGGCTTCAAGGGTCGTGAAACGCACAGCTTTGGCCTTACCTGTCTTTAGAATTGAGAGGTTTGCGAGGGTCAGACCTACGCGATCAGCCAGTTCACTCAGCGACATTTTGCGCTTAGCCATCTCAACATCAAGATTTACTATTATCTTTCCCATAGGCATTATATTGTTAAATCCTGTTCTTCCTTCAGTTTCAGACCGATGGCGAATGCCTCGGCAACAATCAGATTAAACACACTGAAAATCATCAAGCCAATGGCTTCGTCGAATGCTTCGGCAAAATTCTCACCTTCCCACAATGTTAAACAAAGACCGAACACTGTGATGAACAGCAGTCCGACACCAGTGAGTCGGAGCAAGTTGACATTCTCTCCAGTGAGCACGCTGTTTTGGTTCACGTTGAGAATGAAGCGCAAGAAGCAGACGAACGATACGATGGCAGCCAAAATCACCGCAATACCGAAGAGGAAACCAATTAATGCAGTCCAACCACTTGTGGCTTGATCGGATGCGCCTTTCTGCCAACCTTCTTGGAAGGCATCGGCACCCATTACAAACGTCGTAACTACCTGTGCTACCATTAGCAGTAGCATCAGCACACAGAAAAAATTCAGTTTCTTTTTCATAATACATTATTTTATTATCGTTATACTGTCAGTTTCTGTTCAACTTGGAATACTGCTTAATTGTACCCATATTTTTATTGTTTTAATGATGTTATTTATTGATTCCGTTTATATGTTTATCGAATTTCGATATGCAAAAGTAGGAACTATTTTTCATCCCACCAAACAAAATCGATAAAACTTTATTGTTTTTCAATAAATTTAACATTAAAATAAACGGGCCCACCTTCACGATGGACCCGCAGTTCTGGATGTCTCCAAGGGAGAAAGGTACAAAAAAAAGTGAGCTGACCAAATGTTTTCCCGATTATGTTCAATGCTCTTGGCAACTTTTATCTCATAGTTGTCTCTCGTCATGGGAGCACAGTGGAAACTGGAGTGCCTAGTAGGGAAAAGGTAAAAAAGTAAAAAGGTAAAAACGGCCAAAGCGTTCCAGTTCCAATTGTTCCAATTAAAATTTGGGGTATACAAACCCCTCCTAATAATACATAACTAATTGATATATAGATAGTTATATGTATTATAGGGGAAGGTTGGAACATCAAAAAACAAACTGGAACAACTGGAACTGGAACGCACGGCCAATCATCATTCATCTAAAAAGCTTAAAATCAATGAATTACAACATTTCAACAACAACACCACCGGCCATGCCGAACCTCGGCAAAGGCACAGAATGTATCAAACTCCTGCTCACGCAGACCTCAAAAGACATGTACGAACCCCTCGTTCCGATGCTTTTCCCTTCTCTTGGCGAGCACATCTGCGGTGCAGAATTTCTGTATTCCGACCGCGACACCCTCCTTTATTGCCGAATAATGCTGCCTTATTGGGCAATAATGGCGGGTTAAACCAAGGCTGATGCCGCGACTACAACAGAAAAATCGGGCTCATCGTTTGGTCAGCTCACTTTTTTTTCGTACTTTTGTGGCTGAAATTGAAAGAACATGAAGATGAAGCTATATAGCATTATATGTATAGGAGCGGTGGCGGTGGGGGTGCTGGCGTTCAAGGGCCAAAAGGCCGTGGAGCAGTACGAGATTCCCGCTCCGCTGAAAGACCGTCCTGAGCAGGTGTTGCATCGCAAGGGCTACACGACGTCGTATAACGCGACGACGAAGACGCCGAACTGGGTGGCGTGGCACCTGACAGCGGCCCACACGCGTGGCAAGCAGCAACGCCATGAGGAGAAATTCATGGAGGACATGGACATTGCCCTGGGCAGTCGTGCCACGGACAACGACTACTATAACTCACGCTACGACCGTGGGCACATGTGTCCGGCGGGCGACAACAAGTGGGACAAGGAGGCTATGGCGCAGTCGTTTCTGTTTACGAACATCTGTCCGCAGAACCACGGGCTGAACAAATATGAATGGAACGACCTGGAAATGCTCTGTCGCGAGTGGGCAAGGAAATACGGTGCCGTGGACATTGTCTGCGGGCCGTTGTTCAACACGACAGGCGACCAAAAGACCATCGGGCGCAACAAGGTGTGGGTGCCCGAGGCATTCTTCAAGGTGGTGCTCTGCAGGAAGGGCAGTCCGAAGGCCATCGGATTCGTCTATCGCAACGAGGGTAAGAAGCAGGCCATGAAGGATGCCGTGCGTACCGTGGACGAGATAGAACGTCTGACGCGGATGGACTTTTTCCCCGCCTTGGACGACAAGACTGAGACGCGCATAGAGGCGCAGGCTAATCTGGCCGACTGGTAATACGCGAACGCATCATCAGGGTTTGTAGGATACCGCGCATGGCAAGGTAGATGACGAAGGCCAGCCACAGGCCGTGGTTGCCCATAGTGGACTTTGTCAATAGGAAAACGGCAAAGAAGCAGACGGCAGCGGCGAACGACGACAGGAGCATGCCACGCGTGGCGGTGATGCCGATGAAGATGCCGTCCCAGATGAATGCCGCCGCTCCGGCAACGGGAACGAGCCACACCCAAGGGAGAAAACGGCCGGCAGCGGCCAGCACCTGTGGTTCGTCAGTCAGCAGGCTCACGATGCCTTGTCCTGCCACGACATAGACCAGCGTAAACAGCAGGGTGACGCCTGCGGCCCAGAGAAACAGACAGCGAACGGCATCGCGGAAGGCGGAAGTGTTGCCTGCTCCGTAGGTCTTACCCCCCAAGGCCTCGCCGGCATAGGCGAAGCCATCCATGAAATAGGAGAAGAAAAGGTAGAGCTGCATCATGACCGTATTGACGGAGAGGATGACGGCTCCGCTACGTGCACCAGCCGACGTGAAGTAGAGGGTGACGGCGACGAGGCATAGCGTGCGGAGGAAGATGTCGCGATTGACGACGAAGAACTGATGGATGTTACGCATCAGTCCCTCGCGTCGGAAATAGGGTAGCAGTCGTCCGTAATATTTCAGCAGCAGGGCTATAGCCGTGAAAAGCCCGACATATTGTGCGATGAGTGTCCCCAGGGCAACACCCTCGATTTTCATGCCGAAGCCATAGACCAGCGTCAGCGAGACGAGGATGTTGACAACGTTCTGGGTGATGGAAATCACCAGGGGAGACTGCGAGTTCTGCATGCCGATGAACCATCCCAGCAGGCTGTATAGTGCCAACGACGCCGGCGCTCCCCAGATGACGATATGGAAATAGGTGGTGGCGAGAGGTGCGACATCTGGCGTAGGACCTATCAGCGCGAACGCCAACCACCGGATGGGTATCTGTAGCACGAGGAACAATAGGGCGATGGTCAGCGCGACAGCCAGCGAACGCACCAACAGTCGCGTGACCTCCGTCATGTCGCGACGTCCCAACGCTTGAGCCGTCATTCCGCTGACGCCCATGCGGAGGAATCCGAAGAGCCAGTAGGCCAGACTGAAAATCATGGACGCCACCGCCACCGCACCAATATATACGGGACTGCCCATGTGGCCGACAATGGCCACATCGACGAGTCCCAACAGCGGAACGGTGATGTTCGACACTATTGAGGGTACTGCGATGCGCAGAATCTTAGTATGCGTGGTCGTCGGCAATCTCCTGCTTGTCGAGCTTTTTCTTGTCGATAGCCCACCAGGCATAGACAATGTAGGCTAAGACGAAGGGGATGATGAGACTGACGTAGAACATGGTGCGCAGGGTGAACTCGCTACTGCACGAATTGGCAATGGTCAGCGACGACTGCAGGTCGGCCGTGGAGGGATAGTAGGCCGTGCCATTCCATGCCGACATGAGCAGCAGGGGCAGTACGACGAGTACGACGCCAATGCCTGCAGGCCAGATGCCACCGATGTAATCCTTCGACACGATGGTCTTGCCAATGGCAAAGAGCACCAGCACCACGCCAATGAGGAAGAGGATGGTGAGTGGCCAGAGCGTGAAGAAATTGTCGAGATACTTGTAAGGCACTATCGAGATGAGCCCTGAGTCGTCGTAGGCATAGCCGTCCTTCAAGAGCAGGTGGACCAGATAAGCTACAAACAGCACGAGGAAGGGAACGGCAGCTCCGATGAGTCGGACGCTGGCCCGTGAGCGGATGTCCTCGTCGTCCACATTATTAATAATATAAAGGATGCCCAACACGCGTGCCAGGAACATGACGGCCAGTCCGAACACCAACACCCAGGGGTTGAGCAGGGCGTCGAGACCATGAGAGGCGTTGGCCCATTGGCTGATGACTGGCGTGATGGCACCCGAGTCGACCAGGTTCTCTTTGGCGACAATAAAGTTGGAGCCTTCGAAGAATGTTGCCACTGCACCACCAAGGAGTAGTGGTCCTAATAATCCGTTGATAACCAGACACATCTGGAAAGTCTTTACACCAAAGATATTGCCTAATTTATTCTGGAATTCGTAGCTGACAGCCTGGACGACGAAGGTGAAAAGGATGATCATCCAAAGCCAGTAGGCTCCGCCAAACGAGGTGCTGTAGAACAGCGGGAAGGAGGCGAAGAAGGCACCGCCGAAGGTGACCAGCGTGGTGAACGTGAACTCCCACTTACGGCCTGTGGAATTGATGATGAGTCGGCGTCCCTCGTCGGTATAACCCAACGAGCGCACCATCGAGTTGGCACCCTGAACGAACAACAGGAAAACCAGTAATGCACCAAGGAGTGATACCAGGAAGCACCAGTAGTGCTGTAAGAAATCGTATGTCATGATTTGGGTCCTTTCTTGATTTGTTTGAGCATAATGTTAATCTCGACAGCCAGCATGGTGGTGAAGAGGATGAGGAAGAGGATGAAGGTCAGGGCGACGCTGAAACCATCGACGTCGCTGACGCCAACCCACGTGGGAAGCATGTCCTGAATGGTCCAGGGCTGACGACCGAACTCAGCGACCAGCCAGCCGCTCTCGGAGGCGATATAGGCCAGCGGCACGAGGATGATGGGCACCCAGTAATGCCATTTCGGCAGTGTGGCGATGGTGCAACGGTCGTCGGCTTCCGTCTCTGGCAGTATGCAGACGATGGCCAGCAGGCGACGGACAATGGCTGACAGCCAGGGGATGCGGACTGTCATGATCAGCAGGACGGCAAAATAGAGGATGAAGATGCAGCCCAGTCCCACCATGATGCGGAATGCCCAGAAGTTGACGGGGACGTAAGGCACGAGGTCGGCCTTGTTCTTGACGTAGCCGTAGCCGAAGTAAGGCATATTCTCTTTAATTGTTGAGAGCTGCGCGTTCAGAACAGCTTCGCCGGCACCTTCGCTCTTGGCCTTACGGTAGGCAGCAAGGGCGGTGATGGCCTGTTTGCCGCGAGCAATCTTCTCGTCGACGGACGGCTCGCGTGTGCCGTCGGGCTTGGTATAGCCATTGAGGATGTCGTTGATGCCAGGCACGTAGCCGTGGATGTCGTTGGTGGCCATAAACGACAGGGCGTAAGGCATCTCAATCTTCAGCGGAGCAGACTCTTCGCTCAAATAGTCGGGCTGAACGAAGGGGTTCACCCAAGCTACAGCGGTAAGACCAATGTCCGTGCCGCCATTATAGAGCGCCTCCATAGCCGCCAGTTTCATGGGCTGTACCTCGGCAACGCTCTGTGCCGACTTATGTCCTGTCATGGCAGCACCCAACGAGGCGATGAGCCCCACGATGGCACCAATCTTGATGCTCTCGATGGCCAGTTTCGTCTCGCGTTTCTGCATGAGATACCAGCAGGAAACGGCCACTACGAAGATGGCTCCGATGATCCAGGCGGAGATGACTGTGTGGCAGAACTTGTCGATGGCAAACGGCGAGAGGGCTACGTCGAAGAACGATACCATCTCGTTGCGCATAGTGTCAGGATTGAACTCGCAACCAACGGGATACTGCATCCATGCGTTGGCCACCAGAATCCACCACGCGGAAATCGTCGCGCCCAAGCCTGTGAGCCACGTGGAGGCGAGGTGGAAGCCGGGAGAGACCTTCTTCCAGCCGAAGAACATCACGGCCACGAAGGTGGACTCCATAAAGAATGCCACGATGCCTTCGACGGCCAGTGGTGCGCCGAAGATATCGCCTACGAACCAAGAGTAGTTCGACCAGTTGGTGCCGAACTCAAACTCCAGGATGATACCTGTGGCAACACCCATGGCGAAATTGATGCCGAAGAGTTTTTGCCAGAACTGTGCTGTGTTACGCCAGAAGGCGTCACGCTTGCGATACCAGATGGTTTCGCAGATGCCCATGATGACAGCCAGTCCGAGGGTCAGCGGAACGAACAGCCAGTGGTAGATGGCCGTCAATGCGAATTGTGCTCGTGCCCAGTTGATGGAACCAGCGTCGATGCTTAAAAGTAAATCATTCATATTGTTAGGTTTTGTTAGGAATTGTTTTTGTTAGAGAGGGTAGGGATGTCAGGGCGAGGCGCGGTCAATCACCTCTGAGGCGACAAAATCGGGCTCTTCGCCCTCGGCAGCATGCGTCTTCAGGAAGTTGGGGAAGAAAAACAACTTCAAGATGACGAAAATGACAAAAAGTTTGATGAGGATGATGGCCCACAGCGTCCGTCCCAGTTTCATGGAGCGGAAACCGTCGTAGTATAAGTCGAAAACGCGATATAAAAAGCCCGTTTTTTTCATCCGTTTCAGGTCTCAGTACGTTAATATTGATGTTAATAATGATGCAAATATAGTGAATAAATTGAAAACAAGCAACTTTTCCTTGTGTTTTTCATAGAAAAATGCTAAATTTGCAGCCAAAATTGAGAAATTATGGAAAAAAAGGTAGTAAATAGGGCTCTTGTGAGCGTTGTCATCGTTGCTCTGTTGGCCGTCATCGGTTGGCTGGGATTTAGCCTGAAACAGGAGAAGCAAACCAATCAGGATATGCAACAGTTGGCAGAGTTGGACAAGCAGGAAATGGAGAAGGAGTATCAGAACTTCGCCTTGCAATACAACGAGATGAAGACCTATATCAAGAACGACTCCATCATAGCCGAACTGACTCGTGAGCAGGAACACACGCAGAAACTGCTGGAAGAACTGAAACGTACGCACGCCAGTGATGCAGCCGAGATTACCCGACTGAAGAAGGAACTGGCCACGGTGCGTGCCGTGTTGCGGTCGTATGTGATACAGATTGATTCGCTGAACCGTCTGAATCAGGACTTGATGACGGAGAACGACCGTGTGCGTTCGGCATTGGAGCAGAGCAACCAGCAGAACCAGACGTTGACAACGGAGAAGGCTTCGTTGTCGGAGAAGGTGGCTATTGCCGCCCAGCTGGATGCTACGAATATCTCGCTGACGCCGTTGAAGAAGAACGGTAAGGTGGCGAAGAAGATGAAGGATGCCAAGTCGCTGGGCGTGTCGTTTGTCATCACGAAGAACGTCACCGCCAGCAACGGCACACGTATCGTTTATGTGCGTGTGATGACGCCAGAGGGTGAGGTGCTCAATGGCGGAGGCACGTTTGAATATAGCGGTAAGCAGATGGCATGGTCGATGAAGAAAAGCATCGAATATACTGGTGAAGAAACGGCGCTGACCCTCTATTGGACGGTGAACGAATACCTGGGTGGCGGACAGTATAATGTCAGCATCTTCTGTGATGGACAGGCTATTGGATCGAGAAACTTTACATTTGAGAAATAAAGAATGAAGAATAAAATCATTGCTTTCTTCCTGCTTGCTGCAGGGCTGCCACAAGGGACTGTCGCACAACGGCTGCTCTCGCTGGACAGTTGCAGGGCCATGGCGCTCCGCAACAACAAGCAGCTCAGTATTTCGCGCGTCAAGCAGGAGGTTGCTGCCAATGTGCGTAAGTCGGCACGTACAAAATACCTGCCGCATGTCAGCGCGCTGGGCGGCTACGAATGGACCAGCAAGGAAATCTCGCTGCTCAGTGACGAGCAGAAGGAGACGCTCTCGAATTTGGGAACTTCGCTGGCCGGTGGTATTGGAGGAAAAATGGGTGAATTGATGTCGCAGGTGCCGGAAGGTACTTGGAAAATGCTGAATGCAATGGGCATCACCCAGGAAGGCATTGCCACTAATGTTAGCCAACTGGCTGCCGGTCTCGGTGCTCCACTTGACGGTCTCGGCCGAGGGATTGTGGATGCGTTTCATACCGATACGCGAAATATGTTTGCCGGAGCCGTGATGGTGACGCAGCCTGTGTTTATGGGCGGTGCCATCATCGCTATGAACAAGATGGCCGATCTTGGCGAGGAACTGGCCTGTAACTCTGCTGAACAGACGAGGCAGCAGACGCTGTATAGCATCGACCAGACCTATTGGCAGGTGGTGTCGTTGCGGCATAAACAGAAGTTGGCGGAGGGCTATCTTGACCTAGTGAAGAAACTGGAGGACGACGTACAGAAGATGATTCAGGAGGGCGTAGCCACTCGTAGCGAGGGCCTGAGTGTCAGCGTAAAGGTCAACGAGGCCGAGATGATGCTCACCAAGGTGAACGACGGTCTGGTACTGTCGAAGATGCTGCTCTGCCAGTTGTGCGGAATGCCTGTATCAGAACAAATCATTTTGGCTGACGAGGAGAAGGAAACGTTGGAAACTGTGACAGAAGTAACACCAAAGATGGAAGTGGACCAGGCTTTGGAGAATCGTCCGGAGTTGAGGCAACTGCAGAATATGGTTGATATGAGCAAACAACTGACGAACATCCTGAAAGCCGGCAATCTGCCGCAGGTGATGTTGACGGGTGGCTATCTGGTGTCGAATCCCAATCTGTATAATGGCTTCCAGCGCAAGTTCGGAGGTGTCTGGAATGTTGGCGTGATGGTTCGTGTCCCCATCTGGAACTGGGGCGATGTGGCATATAAGGTACGTGCCTCGAAAGGTGCAACGACCATTGCTCGGTTGAAAATGGACGATGCCCGCGAAAAGATTACCCTGCAGGTGAACCAGAGCAACTTCCAGGTGCAAGAGGCTAACAAGAAACTGGAGATGGCGAAGGTCAATATCCAGAAAGCCGACGAGAACCTGCGAACGGCAAATCTCGGATTCAGGGAAGGTGTTATTTCGTCGACTACTGTGATGGAGGCTCAGACGGCATGGCTGCAGGCCCAGTCGCAGAGGATAGATGCAGAGATAGATGTCAAGCTCAGTCAGGTGAACCTGCAGAAGGCCCTTGGCACATTAGATTAAAGTTCTTGCTAAGGCAAGCGTACTAAAGAAACGATTAGAAAGTTTAAAGTTCAAAATATAAAGATTATGTCAAACCAGGCTAAAGAACAACATAAGAACATCCTGTTTGCAATTCTCGGTTTTTCAGTGGTCGTCATCATTGTGGCCCTGATAGGTTTCTTCGCATTGGGACGTGACCCTGAACTGATTCAGGGACAGGTGGAAGTCAGTGAATATCGTGTGTCGAGTAAGGTTCCAGGACGTATTCTGGAAATCAGAGTGAAAGAAGGCGATTACGTTAAGGTTGGCGATACGCTGGCTATTTTGGATGCACCAGAGGTGCGCGCAAAAATGGAACAGGCTCAGAGCGCAGAAAATGCTGCTGCGGCACTAGAACTGAAAGCACAGAACGGCGCACGTCAGGAGCAAATCCAAGGTGCTTACCAAGTGTGGCAACAGGCTAAGGCTGGATTGGAGATAGCCGAGAAATCGTATCAGCGCATCCAGCGTCTCTTCGACGAGGGTGTCATCTCGGCCCAGAAGCGTGATGAGGTGTATGCTAACTACAAGGCTATGGAGGCACAATGCAAAGCTGCCGAGAGTCAGTATCAGATGGCGCAGAACGGTGCTCGCCGTGAGGATAAACTGGCTGCTGCCGCTCAGGTTGGTCGTGCCCGTGGTGCAGTGCAGGAGGTAAACAGCTATATCCACGAGACTGTGCAGATTGCCCAGATGGAAGGCGAGGTTAGCAGTATCTATCCGAAGGTTGGAGAACTGGTTGGAACCGGTTCACCTATTATGACCATCTCGATGATGCAGGACATGTGGGGAACTTTCAATGTTCGTGAAGACCAGTTGAACGGCATGGAAGTCGGCAAGACTTTCAAGGCTTTCGTGCCCGCCTTTAATAAAGAGGTGGAAATGAAGGTCTATTATATGAAGGACCAAGGTTCGTTTGCTGTATGGAAAGCTACCAAGGCCAATGGTCAATACGACCTGAAGACTTTCGAGGTAAGAGCTCGTCCGACGGAGAAATTCGATGGTTTGCGTCCTGGTATGTCGCTGATTGTTAAATAGTTGACAATTGAAAAGGCTGAGACAGATATACGAGGTCATGATGCGAGAGTTGTTGATTCTGCGTAAGAATCACATCTACCGCTTCTGCATGGTACTGTTCCCATTGCTGGTGATCTTTTTCTTCACCTCTATGATGGATGACGGTCTGCCTACAAGTATGCCAGTGGGTGTCGTTGACTTGGACAACACGTCGACCTCGAGGGCATTGGGACTTAAACTGGACGGATTCCAGATGTCGAAAGTCGTAGCCCACTATCCTAGTGTCACGGAGGCTCGTAAGGCTGTTCAGCGTAACGAGATTTACGGATTCCTTTACATCCCGAAGGGTACGACGGAGAAGCTGTTGGCTTCACGACAGCCTAAGATATCGTATTACTATTCCTATACGACGATGGCTGCCGGTTCCATGATGATGAAAGATCTGAAGACCATTTCCACGCTTGGTTCGGCTGCTGTAGGGCAAGGAACGATGCGAGCCAAAGGGTTTACAGACGAGCAGATACAGACGTTGATGCAACCTATTAAGATGGATCTCCACCAGATTGCAAATCCCTGGTCAAGCTACAACATTTATCTGACAACCGTGATGGTACCAGGTATCATCATGCTGTTCATTTTCCTGATTTCTACGTATTCTTTAGGAACGGAGCTGAAATTTAACTCGTCGAAACAGTGGCTTGCACTCACGGATAACAACATCCTAGTGGCCATCTTGGGCAAGTTTCTGCCGCAGATGCTCATTTGGCTGGCTATCATTTACGGTTACGAATATTATGTGTTCTACCATTTACACTTCCCCCACTTGGGAAGCCCGTGGATGTTGGTACTCTTGGGACTGATGCAGGTATTGGCGTCACAGGGCTTTGGCATCTTTGCCTTCGGACTGATGCCCTCGCTGCGTATGTCGATGAGTATCAGTTCGCTGTGGGCGGTGCTTAGCATATCGATGGCTGGTTCCGCATTCCCAATTATGGGTATGGACGGCCCGCTGCAGTCGTTGTCGTGGCTTTTCCCGTTGCGACACTATTGGATGATTTATCAAAGTTGTGTCTTCAATGGATTTCCACTTATCGAGGTGTGGTTCCATTTCGCGGCTCTTGCAGCTTTCATGTTGCTTCCCTGGCTCGTGTTGAAGAAGATTAAAAATGCAATGCTCACTTATGTCTATATTCCATAATATATATCAAGGTATCGCGGATACGTGTTTCATCTGGTTTAAGGAGATGAGACAAGTGTTGAAGGACGAGGGCGTGCTCATCTTCTTCATTGTGGTGCCTATTATCTATCCGTTGCTGTATTCATGGATTTATAACAACGAGGCTGTTCACGAGGTTCCTGTATGTGTGGTTGACCAGTCGCATTCCGCTTTGTCACGCCAATTCCTGCGTATGTGTGATGCTTCGTCTGAAGTTCGTGTGGCTTATTATGCGCAAGACCTTGATGAGGCAAAATCGTTGGTTAGTCGTCAGCTGGTAAAAGGTATCTATCTGATTCCCGCTGATTTTGAGACCCGTGTGTTACGTTTGGAACAAGGAACTATCAGTGTTTATTGTGACATGAGTCTGATGCTGACGTATAAAGCTATTTTCCAAACGGCACAGACAGTAAGCATGCAGATGGGTAGTGAAGTGACGAAAAAGTTAGGAGGACACTATACTGCGCGTGAAGAAGTCATTTCCTCACGACCTCTGGATTGTGACGACGTGCCGCTGTTCAATCCTCAGGGCGGATATGGCTCATCGGTACTCCCTGCAGTATTGATGCTTATCTTGCAACAGACATTGGTGCTCGGCATCGGATTGTCGGCAGGTACGGCCCGTGACGAAAATATCGGTCGAAACCTTATTCCTGTTCGCAATCCGCACTATCAGAGCACGCTCCCGATAGTCTTTGGCAAGTCGATGTGCTATGTGATGATTTTTTCCGTCATGGGAGCTTGGTTGGCTGCCGGTGTTCCGCGATTGTTCCATTTTCCGCAACTGGCAGAATGGACTACGCTGCTGGCATTCATGATCCCTTATGTGCTCGCCTGCGTATTCTTCGGCATGGTGGTGTCGTGTATGGTGAAATATCGCGAGAATGTCATGCTGCTTGTGGTCTTCATATCTGTACCCCTGTTGTTTATGACGGGCGTTTCGTGGCCGCAGTCAAACATTCCCGGAATGTGGCAGGGTGTCTCATGGCTGTTCCCATCCACTTTTGGCTGCCGCGCCTTCATACGTCTTAACTCCATGGGAGCTTCGCTCGGCGATGTTCTCAACGAGCTCCGCATCCTATGGATTCAAGTTGGCTGTTATTTCCTTATAACTCTCTGCGTCTATCGCTTCCAAATCTACCGTATCAGCCGCATTAAACTATGACGGAGTGTAGCGGATGGCGAGCATAGTGAGGTCGTCGCTTTGCTCTGCGTCACCGACGAAGTTGCTCACTGCCATGTTTATGCTGTCGAGTAGCTGTTTGGCGCAGGTTTGTGCCTCATGGTCTTGCAGGTGGCTCATGACGCGCTCGATGCCAAACTGATTGTGACGCTCGGTCTCCGCATTGTGGTCGGTGGCGGGCAACGGGGCCATCGCCTCCGTCAGTCCGTCGGTATAGAGGAACATCATGCTGTTTGGCGTTAGCGCGCATTCCTCAGTTTCGTAGTGCATATCGTCAAAGATGCCGACGGGTAAGTGTGGCTTGGCGTCAAGCATGTTGATGCCGTTGTGGCTGATGACGATGGGGCGGTCGTGGCCGGCATTGCAGTAACGCAGTCGGCCTGTCTGTAGGTTGAGCACACCGATGAAAATCGTAACGAACATATTCGAGTCGTTGCCCTGGCACGCCGACTCATTGATGTGGTGCATGATTTCTGCTGGGTCGTTGCCGTGGCTGGAGAACGCGCGGAACAACGAGTGCGTGCTTGACATGAGCATCGCCGCGGGGACACCCTTGCCTGACACATCACCGATGCAGAAAAACAGATTTTCGTCACGGATGAAAAAGTCAAACATGTCGCCACCCACCTCGCGAGCCGGCACCAGCGAACCGTAAATATCAAGGTCGCTGCGGTTAGGGAAAGGCGGATACGTCATCGGCAGCATCTTCAACTGGATGTCGCGGGCGATGCGTAGTTCGCTGTCGATACGCGTCTGTTTTAGCAATGCTTTGTTCAGGTCGCGCTCTTTCATGAAGAAACGGTAGACGATGAAGCCCATGATGGCAAAACCAATGAGCATCATCAAAAGGATGTTTACGCGGGCATCGCGCAGCGGACCGAACACCTCGTCCTCGTAGCACACAACAACCATCTGCCAGCGTGGGTCGGTCTTGAACTTGGCAGTAAATACGAAGGCCTCGTCGCCGCCGCTGCTTTCGAAGCTGTACGTACGCGTATTTTCCTTACTGCACAGCAGTTTTCCGGTGTTGTCATCGTTGACGACGGCGATGATGCGGCGGATGTCCTCTTCGTTCTTCTCTGTCGTTCGCGGACCGGCTATCAACTTGCCCTGTTCCGATAGCAGCAGCGTGTACGACGACGGGTAGAGCTGGCGATAGTTTAGCGTGTCGCCCAGCCAGTCGGTGGACAAGTCGAGCATAAACACCGCCATGATGCTGTCATTCGCGTCCTTCAGCGGCTGCACGTACGTTATCATCGACGTTTTCGCCTCCTCGTAGTAGTACGGCTCCGTCCATAGCCATTCTCGCATATGCACGGCCTTCTGGTAGCTTGCGCTTTGGGTGTAGTCGTGGTGATCGCCGGCAATCTGTGCCTTCACCACGTCGCCTTCGTTCCAATAGGCGTAGGGCTCGTATAGACGGCCCTTCGTGGGGTAGAAGTTAGGTTCGAAGGCGATGCCACAGCCGAGCAAATTCTTGTGCGAGCGGAGCACACATTCGGCCACGTCTAACATGGAGTCTGGGTGGTGGATATTACGCATGACATCCCAGAGGTGTCCGTTTACCGAGTTCACAGCAAGGTTCATGTTGCTCTTCGTCAGAATGACCTTCGTTGTCAGCTCCAGCTCCGCGCGCTTCTCCAGTTCATCTGCGAGCATATCGTGTGTGTAGTAGTACTGGATGCCGGAGATGATTTCCAACAGCAGTGCCGCCAACAATATCAGCGTCAGACCTCTCGATTTTTTGAAGATTTTCATCCCCCACTTCCTTCTTACCTCTATTTATTATATTCTGCGGTAAGTTCGCAAATCTTCACGATAACGTGCATTGCCTTCTCCATCGACTGGATGGGTACGAATTCGTACGGGCCGTGGAAGTTGATGCCGCCAGCAAAGATGTTGGGGCAGGGGAGCCCTTTGAACGACAACTGAGCGCCATCCGTGCCACCGCGGATGGGACGCACCTTCGGCGCCACGCCGCAGTCTTGCATTGCGTGTAACACGAGGTCGATGACGTGCATTGCGTCGGGCTCAATTTTCTCCTTCATATTATAATATTGGTCGCTCAGCGTGCATTCCACTGTCCCCACGCCGTATTTCTCGTTCATTTGTTCAGCACAGCGCTGGATGAAGCGTTTACGGTCCTCGAATTTGTCGCGGTCGTGATCGCGGATGATGTAAGAAAGCTTGGCTTGTTCGATGTTCGATGTGATGCCCAACAGGTGGTAGAAACCCTGATAGCCTTCGGTGGTTTCTGGGGTTTCATCCTCCGGCAACATTTTGGCAAATTCAGCAGCCAGTGCGTTGGCATTAACCATCTTGCCCTTCGCGTAGCCAGGGTGAACGCTGACTCCCTTGATGGTAATCTTGGCTGACGCCGCGTTGAAGTTCTCAAACTCAAGTTCGCCTACGTCACCGCCATCCATTGTGTATGCCCACTCGCAGCCGAACTTCTCGACGTCGAAATGGTGCGCACCCATACCGATTTCCTCGTCGGGGTTGAACGCCACACGGATCTTGCCGTGTTTAATCTCCTTGTGTTCCTGCAGATACACCATAGCCTGCACGATTTCAGCGATGCCGGCCTTGTCGTCGGCACCCAATAGTGTCGTACCATCGGTTACGATGAGATCCTCACCGACGTGTTGTAACAGCTCGGGGAACTTCTTCGGGCTCGATACGATGCCTTCTGATAGCAGGATGTCGCTACCGTCGTAGTTGCGCACGATTTGCGGCTTAATGTCGGCTCCGCTGCAGTCGGGGCTGGTGTCATAATGTGAGATGAAACCAATGACAGGCACGTTGTCCTTCGTGTTGGCTTTCAGTGTGGCATAAATGTAGCCTTTGTCGTCCAATTCCACATCGTCCAAGCCCTCGCGCTCCAACTCTTTCTTCAGATATTCCGCAAATAGTAGTTGTTTACTGGTACTGGGTACGGTTTCACTCTCTTCGCTTGACTGAGTGTCGAACTTTGTATAGTTCAAAAATCTTTCTGTAATGTCCATTTTCTTGTTTTAAGTTGATTTCTGCCTGCGAAGGTACGAAAAAGCAAGCAAAATACCAAAGATAATCGGATTTTTCTTTGTTCATTTGAAGAAATTTCGTAACTTTGTCGCCATGAACGATATTTCCCCAGCAAAGAAGCCTCGATTGGAATGGCTCGACGCACTACGCGGATTCACCATGATTCTCGTTGTTGCATATCACGTCGCGCAGAGCGGTTTTGGTGAGTCGTGGCGCCATTCGTCGTCCATGCCGTTCCTCATTCTTTTCCGCATGCCTTTGTTCTTCTTCGTCAGCGGATTTCTGGCATACAAGGCCTCGCAGGTGTGGAACCTTCGCAATCTTGGTGCACTTGTGCTGAAGAAATTGCGTGTCCAACTCATTCCCACGGCTGTGTTTTTCTTGCTGGCCATCGCGCTGTTATACAAGAACTTCTGGCCGTCGGTCGAAGAGGAGCTGATGTCGCCGCTGAAGGGCGGTTATTGGTTTACGGTGGCGCTGCTGTGGATGTTCCTCATCTACTATCCCTTTGCCTACTTGGAGAGTAAAATGAAGCACGCCTCGTGGTTACCCATCGTAGTGCTGTTTCTGTTGTCGCTGGCGCTTTACGAGAGCTGTTACCAACCGAAGTATTTCTCGTGGGCGCAGGGCTATAGGGGTGCTAAGACAGAGCTATGCAATTTCCTGATGTACACCAGCTTGGGTCAGGTGTTTCTCTATTTCCCCTTCTTCCTCTACGGCAACATCGTCCATCGCTATTGGCAGAAGGCCCAGCGCGTGATGGACTCGAAATGGTTTTTCCCGTTGCTCATCGTCATCGTTATCTTCTGCACGCTCGATGCACTGAAATGGCATTACATGCGAATGACGTGGGCCATCGTTCCCCTGACGCTGGCGAAGTTCCTGCTGCTCACCATCGTATTCATGTACTTCCGCACCTACCAGCAGTATTTCACGAAATTTACCATGATGGGCGCGACGCTACAGTACATTGGACGCCGAACGCTGGACATTTACCTCATACATTTCCTGTTCATGCCAGACCTGCCGCACATTGGTGCGTTCTTCAACGCTCATACGCACAACTTTGTGGTTGACACCACGCTGTCCATCCTTGTTGGTTTGGTCATCATTGTCTTCAGCATTATCACGTCAAATATCCTACGCATCAGCCCGTTCTTCAAGAAGTGGTTGTTTGGAAGAAGTTAAATATTTTACTTATGCAAGTTACTCCCAAAGAAGGCATCACAGATGCCAGGCAATTAGGCTACCCTAAGTATGCCGTATTAGGTATCCAACACCTGTTTGCCATGTTCGGCGCTACTGTTTTGGTACCCGTGCTTACCGGTCTTTCCGTGTCGTCAACCTTGCTGTTTGCCGGTATCGGCACATTGGTATTCCATTGCGTCAGCAAGTTCAAAGTTCCGGCATTCCTTGGTTCTTCGTTTGCTTTCCTCGGTGGCTATATTTCAGTGAAGACGCTGGGTGTGGAACAGGGGATGAGTGAGACACTGGCCTTGGATTATGCCTGCATGGGAGTTTTCTTTGCCGGTCTGTGCTATTTCGTGATGGCTGCTCTCATCAAGTCATTCGGTATAGAAAAGATGTTGCACTATTTCCCGCCGGTAGTGACGGGTCCCATGATTATTGCCATCGGTTTGGTTCTCTCGGGCAGTGCCATTCAGAATTGCACCTCCAACTGGCTGCTGGCTATTGTGGCCATCGTGACGGTGATTGGTTCCAGCGTATGGGGCAAGGGTATCATCAAGATTATCCCCATCTTGTTGGGCGTGTTGGTCAGTTATACCCTCGCGGCAGTGATGGGCGAAGTGGATTTCGCTGCACTCGATGACGCTGCTTGGATAGGTTTGCCGTTCAGTCGTGAACAGACTGTTTTGGCAGTGATGGACAATCTCGACACTTCGTTTCTCATTTCCACCATCATTGCCATTGTGCCTATCGCTGTTGCTACTATCATGGAGCATATCGGCGATATGTGTGCCATTTCGTCAACCGTAGGCAAAGACTTCCTGAAGGAACCCGGATTGCACCGCACACTGATGGGCGATGGTCTTGCCACCTCGCTGGCTTCGCTCTTCGGTGCTCCTGCCAATACGACATATGGTGAGAATACCGGTGTGCTGAACCTCACCAAAGTCTTCGACCCTGCTGTCATCCGACTGGCCGCCATTTTGGCTATCCTACTGTCGTTCTGTCCGAAGTTTGCGTGTCTGATTGGTCTGATGCCCGCAGCCACCATCGGTGGTGTGAGCCTCATCCTCTACGGCATGATATCAGCTGTCGGTGTGCGCAATCTGGTGGAAGATGGTGTAGATTTCAATTCTTCGCGTAACGTCTTTGTGGCAGCTTTGATACTGGTCATCGCTATCGGTGTGAAATACGGTGCCGATGACAATGTGAGCGTTGGTCCCATTCATTTCTCCGGCCTGGCATTGTCTGCCCTCGTGGGTATCATTCTCAACGCCATCCTTCCTGGTAAGTTAGGTATGAAGGTGAAGAGCGTTCACGGCAAGGACAAGCCCGGCAACTAACCTTTCACGCAATGAGAAAGATTGAAGATATTCAGGAATTGCGCCAGATTCAGATGGGCATTCTCGACGAGGTCCATCGCTTTTGTGAGGCTCACGGCCTGCGCTATTTCCTGTCGAGTGGCACACTTATCGGGGCGGTGCGCCATAAGGGATATATTCCTTGGGATGACGACATAGATATCTATATGCCTCGCAAGGACTATAAGGAATTTCTCCAGGCTTATACTTCTGATTCTGGCCATTATCGAGCTATTAATCCTCAGACGGAGAACCACTATTATTATACCTTTGCCAAGGTTGTCGATCTACGTACGCGGATGGTGGAGAAGGAAACGGAAGGTTACGAAATCGGTGTCTATATGGATATCTTCCCAGTTGACTATGTGACGGATGATTTACAGGAGCGCGAACGTATCTTTAAAAAGAAGAAGTTACTTTATAAGATTAGGAGATGTAAGATTTCGAAGAACAACTATCTGCGTTCACACCTCGCATATTTTGTCTATAAACATTGGCCTATGAGTGTCGGGCAGATAGAGCGTAAGATTCGGAAGCTGATTGTGTTGACAGAGCCGACGCGTACCGTCTGCAATATGACGGAGGCTGGCCCAAGTATCAAAGGATGTTTCCCTGCAGAGGATATCGCCTCGTCAGTGGATATCGAGTTCGAAAGGAAACAGTATAAGACGATGGTGGGCTACAAGGACTATTTGGAACGAACCTATGGCGACTATATGACGTTACCCCCCGTAGAGCAACGCGTCACGCATCATTTTGAGGCTTACTGGAAGTAACTATACCCAAGTTTTCTGGTCCTGCTTTTGGTATTCAAAACCTTGTGAGGTGTTGATGGCTTTCTCGTATATCTTTGAGGCGAATACAATGTCATGGAGAGCTAGACCGTAATTGTAGCTAAGAATACGTTCATCATCATTAGTACGACCAGGATTCTTTCCTTGTAATACATGGTGAATCTCATCGTATTCGTGGAACTGATTGAAGTACTTCCACGTCTGAATCTGTCCTGTGTCGTCGCCAAAGACCTTGTCGAAGAAGAGGTCGCAATTCTGAAAACCGCGTACATGGACAGGAATGACAGTTACCCCTTTCTTATATAGGCTGTTGTCAGGGAAAAGCAATTCTGTGGCTACGGTGACGCATGATATCACGACATCGGCTTCTGAGAGAAATGCTGTGGGATTGTCGATAATCTCAAATGTTACATTGTCGTGGCCCTTGAAACGTTCGATGAACTGCTCAGCTTGATCTTTGTAACGCATCAGACGAATGGTGATGTGACGATCTTCGTTGTCTGCAATGAGACAAAGGGCTACGGCCCGTGCAATATTTCCCAATCCTATCATCGAATACGTGTCAACGCCTTTGCGCTGAAAGGTCCTTGCTGCTAAGGCAGCTACGGCCCCCGTCCGCATGGCTGTAATCCAGTCACCATCCATGATGGCTAAGAGCTGTCCTGTCTCCGCATCATAGAGCGTGATGTCGCTCTTCAGTGTAGGTGTTTGTCCCTCAATGCGACTCACCAATTTCAGGCCAAAATACTTTCTACCATTGTATTTAGGCAAAAGACAGGGCATAGAGGTCATAAAGTCTTCTCCTTGTGGATGAACACTGAGTTTAGCAGGCATCTGAGCATCGTCTTTCATCAGGAAGCCTTGTTTGACCCATTCAATGCACTCTTTTGGACTAATGTTTAGTGCATCTATCTGTTGCTGTTGGATGATGGAAACCATACCTCTATTTTAGTGTTTTGAGTCCTTCAATGAGTCGGGTGTTGTCCTTATGGTCGCGAACGGCAATGCGCATATACTGCTTCTGTGGATCGAGACCGGGCTTCAGACTGCAGTCGCGTGTCAGGATGTTATGCTGCTTGAGCATATAGATAACGATTTCACTGGCTTTGTAGGGCGGCAGTACTTCGCAAAGGAAATAGTTGGCCTGCGTAGGCATCACGTGGAAGAAAGGTATCTGTTTCAGTTTCTCATAGAAGTCTGCACGTTCGGCAACAAACTTCGCGCAGGCACGCTGATAGTCTTTTTCGTGCTTGTTGTATATTTGCATGAAGAACTCGGCAAACGAGTTGAGGTTCCAGATGCTCACCTCTTTCTTAATACGCGCGATAAGTCCCTTGTCGGCAGAACAGAGAATGCCCAGACGCAAGCCAGGCACACCATAGCTCTTTGAGATACTCTTCATCACCGCCATGTGGGGATAAGCCTCCAGTATTTCGTCGCTCAACAACGAATTAGTAGCATAGTCCTCGCTGAAGTCCACAAAGCTTTCATCGACCACCAAACGGATGCCTTTGTCTTCGCACCATTGAGCCAAACGCAAAATGTCTGCCTTGGGAATGAAATTGCCCGAGGGATTATCGGGGTTGATGACCATCAGTTGGTGGATGTCTTTATCGTCAAAGAACGCCATCAAATCATCAGCTGTATATCGATAGTCCTCGTTTTGCGGTACGAAGGTCACTTGCTGGTCCTTGTCATATCGATTTGGATATTCCTCAAAGGTAGGACGGATGAAGCCTATTTTGAAGTCTGAGGTCTGAGGTCTGAGATCTGAAGCGTCTTCCATCAGAACCTTAATCAGTTCCGCAGCACCGTTGCCAGGCACGATATAGGGCTCGCTGACGCCAAAGCACTTGCTGGCAATCAGTGTGTTCACCTTCATGCCCGAAGGGTATTCCGTCAGCAACGTGTCGAAGTTGGCACGCAGTTCGTCTTTCATCCTGCGACTGGGGAAGTAGGGGTTCACCAAGTAGCAGAAATCCAGCATCTGGGGGAATCGCCAGAAACCACCATAACGTCCGTAATATTTGCGAAGCACGTCCTGCTCATCGGCAAACAACGCCTCAGCAATATCCAAATCCTGCTTGTCATCAATCTCGTACCACTTCTCCTGTCCGATAGGCAGGGCCTTCATATCGTGATTGTTGAGCAGCGAGATGATGCGAAGCACATTCTCGTAATACTCGTTATTGCCCACAGCCTTGGTGTAGGCATCAAGGAAGGGCACGTATTTCTGTTGTGAAAACTGCTTACTGAGTTTATATATGTTGACCGTTTTGTAATACGAGTCGACGTCGTTGTAGTCGAAGGCGTCCTTCGAGATGAAATTGACGATGTTCTGTTCTTCGTCCAACCGCACCATCGTACCATCCATCCACGTCTCGTATTTGGCGACGAGGGCAAGGTTAGGGTAGGGGTCGTCCACAATCATCGGGATCATGCGCTCGCTGAAAATAAGGTCGCTCTCAATGAGTAGTGTGTCGTCCTCTTGCAACTTATCCTTGACAATAGCTAACGAATAAATGTTGTTTGTCTTATCGTAGACAGGATTCTCAGCGAATTCGATATTCAACTGGCCATCATATCGATTGCCAATATACTCGCGAAGTTCTTTGCCTTTATAGCCTACTACGATGATGACGCGGTTGAGCTGTTGTTTGGCAAGCTGTCCCAGCAGACGGTCAATGAGTCGCACACCATTCACTGGGACCATACACTTCGTGTTGTCCTTCGTATAGTCGCCAAGCCTGCGACCCATGCCTGCTGCTAAGATAATTGCCTGCATCTTTTACATTGAACGTTGAACATTGAACATTGAACGTTATCCAACTTGGCTTCCCGGCTTTACGTCCTTCGTCGTGGTGACCACGCTGAGGCTTTCGTCGGCATCAACAGCGGAGAGAATCATGCCCTGACTCTCAATACCCATCATGTTGCGTGATGCGAAGTTAGCCACGAAGAGGATGCGCTTGCCGATGAGCTCCTCAGGATTCTCGTAGAAGGCGGCAATACCAGAACAGATGGTGCGGTCGACACCAGAACCATCGTCGATGGTAAACTGCAGCAGTTTCTTCGATTTCTTCACCTTCTGGCAGTCCTTCACCAGACCTACACGGATATCAAGCTTCTCGAACTCCTCGAACGATACAGTATCCTTGATAGGAGCAGCCTTGTACTGAGCTGCCTCGTTAGCCTTCTTGGTCTCAGCCAACTTGTCGAGCTGCTTCTGGATGACGTCGTCCTCAATCTTCTCGAACAGCAGGGCGGGTTCACCCAGTTGATGACCAGCCTTCAGTAGGTCGGTGCTGCCCAACTCATTCCAGTCGAAACTCTCCAGATTCAGCATCTCGCGCAGTTTCTTACTGCTGAACGGCAGGAACGGCTCAAAGGCGATAGCCAGATTGGCAGTCAGCTGCAGACAGATGTTCAGGATGGTCTCACAACGCTTCTGGTCAGTCTTCCAAACCTTCCAAGGCTCGCACTCTGTGATATAGCGGTTACCGATACGTGCCAGGTTCATGGCCTCGAACTGAGCATCGCGGAACTTGAACTGGTCGAGCAGTGCCTCCACCTTCTGTTTCACGTCCTTGAACTCCTCCAACGCCTGCTTGTCAACATCCAGCAGTTCGCCACAGGCAGGAACAACACCGTTCCAGTATTTCTTGGTCAACTGCAGGGCACGATTCACGAAGTTACCATAGACAGCCACCAACTCGTTGTTGTTACGGTCCTGAAAGTCCTTCCACGTGAAGTTGTTGTCCTTGGTCTCAGGAGCATTGGCCGTCAACACATAACGCAACACATCCTGCTTGCCAGGCATATCCACGAGGTATTCGTGCAACCAGACAGCCCAGTTGCGCGAGGTAGAAATCTTGTCGTTCTCCAGATTCAGGAACTCGTTCGAGGGTACGTTGTCAGGCATGATATATTTGCCGTGCGCCTTCATCATCACAGGGAAGATAATGCAGTGGAACACGATATTGTCCTTACCGATGAAGTGCACCAGACGGGTGTCCTCATCCTGCCACCACTTCTGCCACGAACCCCATTTCTCAGGTTCCTTGGCGCACAACTCTACCGTGTTCGAAACATAACCGATAGGGGCGTCGAACCACACGTAGAGCACCTTGCCCTCAGCGCCCTCAACAGGTACGGGGATACCCCAGTTCAGGTCGCGCGTCATAGCACGGGGCTGCAGATCCATCTCCAACCAGCTCTTGCACTGGCCATAGACATTGGGGCGCCACTCCTTGTGACCTTCCAGAATCCACTCCTTCAGCCACTCCTGATACTCGTTCAGGGGCAGATACCAGTTCTTGGTGCTCTTCATCACAGGCGTAGAACCAGAAATAGTCGACTTTGGATTGATGAGTTCCGTAGGACTCAGGTCGCGACCACACTTCTCGCACTGGTCGCCGTAAGCTCCCTCGTTGTGGCAATAGGGGCACTCGCCAGTTACGTAACGGTCTGCCAGGAACTGCTTGGCCTCCTCGTCGTACAATTGTTCGGTTGTCTCTTCCACCAGCTTGCCTTCGTCATACAGTTTGCGGAACCACTCCGCAGCAAACTTATGGTGCGTCTCCGAGGTCGTGCGGCTATAGATATCGAACGAGATGCCGAACTCCTTGAACGAGTCCTTAATCATCTTGTGATAGCGATCCACTACGTCCTGTGGGGTAATGCCCTCCTTGCGGGCACGAACAGTGATGGGTACACCATGTTCGTCACTTCCACCAATAAACATCACGTCCTCCTTCTTCAAACGCAGGTAGCGCACGTAGATATCGGCAGGAATATAGACACCTGCCAAGTGACCGATATGCACACCGCCATTAGCGTATGGCAGTGCTGAGGTCACCGTTGTTCTTTTGAATTTCTTTTCTGCCATTTCCTTATCTTTTTTCAATTTTGCCTGCAAAATTACTAATTTTATTTCACATAACAAAAGAAACCCCTGAAAATATGGTTTTAACGGTTATGACAACGATGTCTCGTATGAAGATTGGTCCTAAAAACGTAAACGATTTCGTGGATTTTAACAGATTTTATTGCGCCAAAAATAATCAGCTATTTTTAATTTTCGTATCTTTGCAGGTGATTTACGGCCTGGCCATGAACCGCAACTAATCTGCTTTACGCGCGAACAATTTTTATTTTTATTACTATAAACAACTAAAAAAACAATTGTATGAAAAAACAACTACTAAGATTTAGTACGTTATGCTTGTTGCTCATTCTGGGAATGACGCAGGCAGTAGCGTTCACTGACATCAAGGCAGATTTCACCAATGGTTCGTTCTTCACTGCTGAAGAGACCAGTGTGACTACTGCTGGATTGAAGATGAATGCTGACGGCACGTTTACACGTGTGGCAGCTGATGCTGCAGATGCTAACGCAGTGATTACTGGTAAGTTCCACTCGAACGAGCATGGTATCAGTAATTTCTCGGCCACTGTCAAGGTGGATGGCCCGGTAAAGGTTTCCATGGGAACCTGCGCCTGGGGTGGTGACGTGACGATTAAGGATGCCACGGGTGCTACCGTAGGTACGTTCAACACGAACACCGGTGCATGCTACCACAACAACAAGACCGACAACATTGCCTCGACGTACTACAAAGGTGAGGCTACCACGCTGACCATTAGTGGCGGCAGCTATACTCCGTACTTTGCTGTAGAGGCTGTTGATCCTTCTCAGCTGGCCAACGAAGCTACTGTGACTTTTGCAGCCGATGGAGCTGAAGGCGTCGTTCCTGCCGCAGTCAAGCAAGATGTGGGCAGTACCTTTACACTGCCAAAGAACTACACTCTCTATGCGGAGGGCAAGACGCTGACTGCATGGACCGACGGTACCACCTACTATGCCCCCGGTTCTGAATTTACCGTTCCCGCTGAGGATATTACGCTGACTGCTAATTTTACCTATAATCAGGTGAACCTCGAAGACCGTACTGAGCCCGTGACCGTGAAGTGGAACTTCCGTCGCGATGCAGGTGCTCCTACTGTAGCCTATCAGAATGCTACGGGTTTCTGGGTGGCTCAGGCTACTGTCAATGGTAAGACCATCGATGTGAAGGCTGACTTTGACACCAACAATGGCGGTAAGTTTGCCAACGGCAACTGGAACGACTGGGCACAGCTGAACCAGGGTACAAAGTGGACTATTCCTTCTTGTAAGGGTGCCACCGTATCGATGGAGGCTTATAGTGAAATCACCACTACCACCATCGACGGTCAGACCGACTATACCAGCGGCAAGACCATCAGCTACGAGATTGGTGGTTCTGCAGAGACCGTTGACGTGGTTATCGGCGACGGCTCATACTATCGTTACATCCAGGTGGTGCTGCCCGTAGTGGCCAGCGCCGGCGGCGAGAAGTTTGACAATGTCGATGCTTCTATTGAGTGGCCAATGCTGGTTGACGGAAATGTGGATTTGGAAAGCAAGACCATCAATCCTGAGTCTGCTTTTTCAGTAACTTCTTTCGAATATAGCCCTGCTGATGCTACGGTTGCCACCGGTTCACGCAGCAAGGATCCTGATAACGGTTTGAAGTTCGTGACCTTTACGGGTGAGAACGTTCAGCTGCACTGGAATGTGAAGCCTGCTTCGGGCATTACCTTCACTCCGACTCAGATTAAGATGTACGTACAGCGCTTCGGTACCAACAAGAAGGACGGTGTCGTCGTTACCGCCAAGGTGGGTGAAGGCGAGCCGATGTCTCTTGGAACCTTTACGGCACGCCGTGCCAACTGGGATGACAGCCAGGAGGAAGGCCAGTGGGGTGGTGTACTCAGTAACCTGGTCAACGAGGTGGTGATCGACCTGACTGAGGAGCAGCAAAAGGCCCTGACGTCTGGCGAAGGCTTCGACCTGTATGCAACAACCGGTCTGGCCAACAATAAGGCCGGCGGTTTCGCCGATGTCCGCATCTATGGTAAGGTGAACGGTACGAAGGCCGCTGTCGAGATGTACACCCTTGCTGTTGCTGCTAGTCCTGAAGAAGGCGGTAGTGTCAGCAAATATCCGAATGCTGATGAATACGAGGAGAATACCGAGGTTACGCTGACTGCCACCGAGAACTTCGGATACGACTTTGTGAACTGGACGAATGCTACAGGTTCGGAAATTTCCACTGAGGCTAAGTTCAAGTATTACGTGATGAGTCACGAGACACTGACCGCCAACTTCAAGAAGGTGGAGACTTACGAGTTGAAACTGAATGTTGACGGTACGAATGACTACATGGTTGCTGTCAGTCCCGCTCCTACAGTGGTTGACGGCAAGTGGATGTATGAGGCTGGTACAACGGTTGTCCTGACGGCCAGCCAGTATGAGGGTCTGGTGACCTTCACCAACTGGAACGACGGTACGACGAGCAGCGAACTGACTGTAACGATGGATGGCGATAAGGATATTGTCGCAACTTATTCTGAGGCTGACATCATTGCCGGCTGGGACTTCTATAAGGCTGGTGCCAGTGGCCGTAAGGCTGACTTCGCCGCACAGGACAACGACGGTGACGCACTGAATCTGGTGAATACCGAGACTGGTGAGACCAGCGGCTGGCTCGACAAGTCGACTGTTGCCGGAGGTGGTTACGAGAGCTTTGCCGGTGCTGCCGTCAACTGGCGTCAGGGCAAGCAAAACGGCGACGTGGGTAACTGGCACTGGCAGACGAAGATCAATGCCGAGGCATTTACCGACATCAACGTACAGTTCCAGATGCTGTATAACTACAACGCTTATCAGACCTACGATGCTGAATACTCGCTGGACGGCGAGAACTGGACCAAGTTCGGCAGCGTGACTATGACGGGTGTGAAGGCTGTGGCTCAGTTCAACGAGAAGCTGCCTGAGGCTGCCAACAACCAGAAGGATCTCTTCATCCGTATGAAGGCCGACAAGACCTCGCAGGTCGACGGCGCTGCATCGGCTAACGACGGTAACACGCTGGCTATGTTCTTCATCACTGGTACTCCGAAGCTGGTTGACGACGGCACGGCTCCTGTGCTTGTTTCGACAGTTCCTGCCGACGGTGCTACTGGCGCTTCTGCCAGCGGTAAGATTGTGCTTACCTTCGACGAGCGCGTGAAGATGAAGGACGGTGCTAAGGGTATGATGGCTGTCAACAACGGCATGAGCGGTGCTTGGCAGGTAGAGCCCACCGTCAGTGGTAAGGCCATTACCTTCGAATATAAGGGACTGGAGTATGCTACTCCTTACACCTTCTCTCTGGCAGCCAACACTGTCAGCGACCTGACAGACAACTATCTGGACAAGGACATCACGATTAACTTTACCATCATGACGCGTCCGACGGTAGAGAAGAAGGCTTACGACCAGGTTGTCGAGAATGCCGAGCAGCTGGTGGCTGCCATCGAAGCTGCCCAGAAGCGCAACGACAAGAACGTGCGCTACCGCATCTTCATCAAGAACGGTGAATACACCATTCCTCTGAAGAGCACCATGAAGACCTGTAACGGTTACGAGGTGCCTGAGTGTATCACATTCATCAATACCCAGAACGTATCGTTCATCGGCGAGAGCCGCGACGGTGTCATCATCACCAATGGTATTGACAAGAACGCTACCTTCGCCGGTCAGTACGGCACTACCAGCAAGTACGACGGTATCGGTAACAGCGACGTGTTCCAGATCAGCGGTAGCGACTACTACTTCCAGGATCTGACCATCGAGAGCGGTATGGACGACGCTACTGGTCGTGACCTCGCCGTTCAGGATAAGGCTACGCGTACCATTTATAAGAATACCGGTCTGCGCGGCTATCAGGATACTTGGACTTCGAACAACGACAACGGACTCTACTACTTCGAGGAGGGTTACGTTCGCGGACGTACCGACTACATGTGCGGTAAGGGCGACGCATTCTTCAATGGTGTCGAACTGCGCCAGATTGCCGGTGGTTATGCTGCCGTACCTTCGAAGAGCATCAAGTACGGTTACGTCTACAAAGACTGCGTCATCAACGGTGAAGGTGATAATGTTGACGGCAACTATACCCTCGGTCGTCCTTGGGGTAGCGGCACTCCTGTAGCCCTCTTCATCGACACGAAGATGAATGTGGTGCCTTCAGCTATTGGCTGGAGTGAGATGAGTAATGGCTGGCCCAAGCGTTTCGCTGAGTACAACTCAATGACATCTACTGGTTCGCAGATTGACCTGAGCGGTCGTAAGAAGACCTTCGGCGAAGGTCATGCCAACAATCCTATACTGACTGCCGAGGAAGCTGCCGAGGCTGGCAACCTGCACAATGTATTTGGCGAGTGGGATCCCACATTGCTTACCGAGCAGGCTCCTGTTCCACAGAACGTGAAGATTGCCGGAACCAGTCTGACTTGGGACAACAGCGACTACGCTCTGTTGTGGGCTGTCTGCAAGAATGGCAGCGTTGTTGGCTTCACCACTGAGCCTGCCTATACCGTCGACGACGCTACGGCAACCTATACCGTGCGTGCTGCCAACGAGATGGGTGGTCTGAGCGAAGCTTCTGATGCCGCTACAACAGCAACTGGCATTGAGAACGTCAGTGCAGCTAAGCCTGTTGTCGATGGTGCTATCTATAACCTGAACGGTCAGAAGGTGAACAACGCCACAAAGGGTGTCTACATCATCAATGGTCGCAAGGTCGTGATTAAGTGAGAGAAGAACTGAGCTTGCTCGAGTTCTTCCGAGCGTGAACGAGCTCGAGCGAAGCTCAAGGTCGTGATTAAGTGAGAGAAGAATTGAGCTTACTCGAGTAAAATCGAGCGGAAGGCACTGCCTTTCCGCTCTTTTTTTATAAAAAATTTGCTCATTTCAATAAAATGTATTAATTTTGCACCAATTTAACAACAACTACTTTTTTTATAAAACAAACAAAACAACTAATTAACATGCAAAAAAGAAGACTGCTTCTAGTCATCATGCTGTGTGCATTTTGGCTAATGGGCTTTGCCCAGAATGCAATCAAGGGTACCGTCAAGGACAAGACGGGTGAACCTCTGATTGGTGTGAGCGTTACCTATGGTAACGGCCAGGGTACAGTGACCGACATTGACGGTAACTTCAGTGTCAATGCCCCCGCTGGTACTTCCATCAAACTGTCGTATGTTGGCTACAAGCCACAGACAGTGAAAGGCTCTGGCAACATGAACATTACTTTGGAAGAAGACAACACGACGTTGGAAGATGTCGTTGTGGTGGGTTATGGTACGATGAAGCGTCGCGACCTGACTGGTGCTGTGGCATCTGTCAGTGGTGAGACGCTGGCCAAGAACCCCGTGTCGAACATTGCTCAGGCCCTGCAGGGTCAGCTGCCCGGTGTCAGCGTGATGAGTCAGGACGGCCGCCCCGGTGCCACGATGAACATCCGCGTGCGTGGTGGTGGTTCTATCACCCAGAGCAACGACCCTCTCTACATTGTTGACGGTGTGCAGGTGAGTACCATTGAGGACATTCCTGCTGACAATATCGAGAGCATCGACGTGTTGAAGGACGCTGCCTCGACGGCCATCTACGGTGCCCGTGGTGCTAACGGTGTTATCCTCATCACCACCAAGGGTTCGAAGGGTGAAGGCAAGGCCAAGGTGAAGTACAACATGTACTACCAGATCAAGAAGTCGAGCTATACGCCCGACGTGCAGAATGCCTACGACTATGTATTGCACAACTGGAGCTATGCTACCGCTTTAGGCGAGAGCTACGGTGACGGTTTGGCCAATTATTTCGGTCTTGGCAGTCAGTATGGCAACCACTTGGACGACTACCGCAACGTTGGTGTTCACAACTATGTTGACGACGTGATGGAGACCGCTCATGCTTGGAACCACGACCTGTCGCTGACTGGTGGTAACCAGAACACGAAGTACTACGCCAGCGTCAACTACAACTACGACAAGGGTAACCGCATCCAGACCGGTGCCAGACGTTGGAGTGCCAACTTCAAGATTTCGCAGAAGATTAACAAGGACCTGACCTTCGATGCTGACTTGCGTTATGGCGAGATGCAGTTCAAGGGCGACAAGTTCGACTATGCTGCCGGTAATTCCGTCTATGGCTATCGCCCCATCGACACTCCTTTAGGCAAGGGCGACCCTGCCGACCTGAGCTTGGGTAGTGCCAGCGTGGAACCAAAATATAGTCCCCTGGCTATCATCGACAACTACAGCAGCGTCCGCAACCGTCAGCGCATCAGCGGCATGGGTACCCTGACGTGGAACGTCATCAAGGGTCTCATCGCCAAGACGGAACTCTCGCTGAGCCGCAACTGGACCAAGACGGAAGGCTGGGACGGCGGTAAGTCGGAGAATCCCTACAATAAGGCAACCCTCTCTCAGGGCGATGGCTATAACGTTCGTTGGGCTACTACGCTGAACTACGAGGTGCAGGGCTTGGGCGAAGACCACAACCTGTCGTTCCTCGCTGGTAACGAGGTGCTGGCTTCTAAGTCGAACAGCAGCACGATGACCGGTGCCGGATATCCTTCTGCATTCTCACAGGAAACAGCCTTCGGTATGTTCAATATGTACAATATGAACGAGAAATACCTCGAGCAGGCCCAGCAGACTTCCGACATGAGCTACACCATCGGTGAGCCCAAGCACACGCTGTCGTGGTTTGGTCGTGTCAACTACAGCTATTTAGGCCGCTACCTCTTCACCGCTACGTTCCGTGCCGACGGTAGCTCTAATTTCGCTCCTAACAACCACTGGGGTTACTTCCCCGCTGCCGCCTTTGCTTGGCGTATCAACGACGAGCCGTTCATGGCCTCTGCCAAGGACTGGTTGGACAACCTGAAGCTCCGTCTGTCGTATGGTACCTCTGGTAACGACAACATCGACGCCTCGCTGTGGAAAGAATATTGGGTTCCCTCAGTCGTTTGGTCGAACGGCATCCGCAAGGTGACCTTCTCGCCCGGTGCCGTACTGGCCAATCCCGACCTGAAGTGGGAGACCACTATCTCGCGTAACATCGGTATCGACTACGGTTTCTGGAATGGTAAGCTGCGTGGTGCCATCGAGTTCTACTGGAACACCACGAAGGACATCCTCATGCGCGTGCCTGTTGCTGAGTCAACCGGTCACAGCTATCAGTACCAGAATGTCGGTGAGACCTCCAACAAGGGTATCGAACTCTCTGTCTTCTACGAGATATACCGTTCGAAGGACTTCAACGTGAGCGTCAACGCCACTTACAACTATAATAAGAATAATGTGGAGAAGGTGGTTGACGGCGTCAATGCCGACACCAACACCAACTGGGGTTCGTCCATGAAGCGCCCGTATAACGACTACATCATCCGCGAAGGTGAGCCCGTAGGTACTATCTGGGGTTACAAGAGCGCCGGTTTCTACACCGTTGACGACTTCACCGTCGAGAATGGCGTATGGAAGTTGAAGCCCGGTGTTCCCGACATGGGTAGCAACGTCACCAACTATGCCAACGGCTATCTGAAGGCTTATCCCGTTCCCACCGACGAGGACGATAATGCCACACAGGTGGCACGTCCGGGTATGGTGAAGTTCCAGGATACTGACGGCAACGGCGTCATCACCGAGGAGGATGCTTGTGTCATTGGTCATACAATGCCCGAGCACACCGGTGGTTTCAACTTCAATCTTAACTACAAGGACTTCGACTTCTCCGCAGGCTTCACCTATCAGATTGGCGGCGACGTTTATAACGCCAACGCTATGCACTCTATGATGGGTAACAAGGATACCAGCTTCGGTTGGAACCGTCTGGCTATCGTCAGCGACTGCTGGAAGATGTACGATGTCGATGCCAGCGGCGACCTCGTAGCCGTCACCGATCCTTCTGCGCTGGCTAAGCTCAACGCCGGTGCCAAGTATGCACTGCCTTACTACGAGTATGGTCTGGTCACCTCTGAGTTCATCGAGGATGCTTCTTACCTGCGTCTGAACACCCTGACCCTTGGTTACACACTGCCTAAGAACATCACCAAGAAGGTGGGCATCTCTAACCTGCGCGTCTATTTCACCGGTGGTAACCTCTTCTGCCTCACAGGTTATGATGGCAGCGACCCCGACGTGAACACTCGTCCTGGAGGCAACAATGGCTTCCCCACTCCTAACTACGACTGGAACGCCTATCCGCGCGCCAGAACCTACACTTTTGGTCTTAACGTTGCATTCTAAAACATGGGAGGAAATAAAGATATGAAAAAGACATTATATTCAGTATTATTTGCTGCTGTCGCACTGTTGACAGGTGTATCGTGCAGCGATTATTTGGAGACCAGCACCACGTCAAAGGCTGATGCAAAGTTCGTGTTCTCTACCAACGAGACGGCACGTGCCGCGCTGGAGGGTGCTTACGCTGCATGGGTCGATGCAGCCCAGAATAAGGTGTTCGGCGACGGACTGTTCTATGCTGCCGACGTGGCAGGCTCCGACATCGAGCGTCACCCTGAGAACTTCTCTAACCAGCCAGGTCGTCACTATCCCGAGTGTTTCTATCAGGATGGTAACTACGCCAAGGACTACACCCTCCTGAGCTACCAGAAGGAGAACGATACCTATGCTTCGCTCTATTCTGTCATCACCAAGGCCAGCATCGTCGCTTCGGCCATCGAGGGTGCCGACGGCTTCGAGGAGATGATTGAGACTGGTGTCGAGAATACCATGGGTCAGCTCTATGGCGAGGCTATCGCCCTGCGTGCTACGGCCTATCGCGAGCTCATCAAGTACTTCGGCGACGTACCCTATGTCAGCGGTAAGTCCACCGACCACGACGGACTCGTAGGCCGCGACTCCATCTACGACGTCATTCTCAACGATCTCATGATCGTCGCTCCCGTCATGTATCGTGTCGGTTCTATCCCCGGTGTTAACGGCAAGAACTACTTCTCACGTACCTATGTCGAGGGACTCATCGGTCGTCTGGCTCTCGAGGCTGGTGGCTACCAGACCCGTCGTGGCGACATCCGCCGTGTCGACGGAATGGGCAATGAGGTGAAATTCGAAGCCTTCCCTGGCAGTCAGGAAAACAATGGTGCCACCTACGCCCGTCGTAGCGACTGGCAGTCGTACTACAACATTGCCAAGATGTATTTCAAGGACGTTATCGACAATCCCGGCTCTGCCAAGTTCATCACCGACGACAGTCGTGAGGTTAAAAACCCCTATCAGGTGTTCTTTAATCAGATGCATGGCGACGACGACGCGTTTGCTGACGAGAGCATCTACGAGTACGCTATGGCTCAGGGTGGCAGTGCCGGCAACGACGCGCGTCCTTACTCCTTCGGTCGTCCTTCCACGGGTGCTTCGAAGGACAACTACCCCTGTAAGAACTACGGTCAGGGCCGCATCAATCCCGCCTTCTACTATGGCGTCTTCGACCCTGCCGACATGCGTCGCGACGTAAGCTGCACGGTCACTGGTACCAAGGGTGCCGACGGTACCGAGATTATCCTGCCCTTCACGCCCGGTTCGCAGGGCAAGGGTGGCGGTATTGCCTACAACAAGTGGGACGAGAACCGTCAGACAAAGCCTTGGGTTGCCAACCAGCGTAAGTCCGGCATCAACGGTCCCTACATGCGTATATCCGAAATCTACCTTGGCTATGCAGAGGCGTGTGCTGCTTTGGGCGACCAGGCTGAAGCCCGCAAGTATCTCGACATCATCCGCAACCGTGCCTTCGGTTCTGCCGCTGCTGCCAAGACCGACGATTTCATTGCCAAGGAAGGCTCGCTGCTCAATGCCATCATTCAGGAGCGCGGCTTCGAGTTTGCCGGTGAGGGCGACCGTCGCTGGACACTCATCCGCACTGGTCTCCTGCCTGCTAAGATCAAGTACATCAAGGAGTTGACCAAGCAGATGTTCGACGGTCTGAAGGCCAATGGCTACTACACCTTCGACAACGGCAACACCATCTCTGAGTACATCTGGACGAAGTATGTCGACGGAAATGAAGAGGTAGGCCATCGTCTCACCGAGCAGTGCCCTGCAGGCAAAGAGGACGATCCCGTGCTCTATCCTGGATGGCGTGGCGTCAACAACGACTGGAGCAAGTTCGGTCTTGCCATTCCCGACGGCTACAAGCCCAACCTCGCCATCAAGGGCCTCTTCAAGAAGCTCTCTGCCGAAGAGATTGCAGCCCTCGAGGCCGACGGTTACAAGAAGACCAACTGGGCTGTTGACCTCGTCAAGGCCGAGGATGAGTATCTGAAGAACTTGTTCCTCGACTACGGCTACGTGAAGGCTCCTATCTATCTGTGGCCCTTCACCCCGAACGTCCTCGCCAACGGTGGCTTCACCAACGGCTACGGCTTCAAGAACGAGTAATCCTACTACTCATAATCACAAAGAACGGAGAGCTTTTGGCCCTCCGTTCTTTTTTTTACTTGCATTTCTCGATGTGTATCCAGTCGGCATCGAGCCAGCCGCGGTCGGTCTTGGCGTTGGTCTCGACACTGACGAAACCGAACTTTGCACCAATCCATTTGCCCTGGCGCATGTTGTACGAGCCACCGCAATCGGTCCATTTCTTGCCGTTCAGACTGTAGGCGAAACGGACCATGGGTTTGCCGCCATGAGCCACACCAGCCTCGGTGTTGGTGACGGTGAGTCGCAGGAAGATGTCCTCGTGGATGCCGGGCTTATAGTCAATCTTATCCTCGGCGGTAGGCTTCAGCGTGGCAATGAGCTGCTCCTCCTGGGGCTTGCCCTTGTCGGCATCCTTGCAGGTCAGCAGCAGCAGCTGGAATTCTTTACCGACGCGCTTGACGACCAGTGCCTGATAGTCGAGGCCCATCATGATGAGACCGCCCATCTGTCCGTCGGCCTTCGACGTGAAGCGAACCTTTGCGGTGGCCATGAACTCGTCGGCAGGAGTCTTCTGCAACAGCATGTTTGGCACGAGGAAGAGGTTGTCTGACTTCTCACCTCTCACCTCTGACCTCTCACCTCTTAATTTATACGTGTAGATACGCATGGTGCCGAAGGCGGTGGGGACTCCGAACTTCTCGTCGTAGTTGGCCTGCCACTGCCACTGCTTACCGATAGTGGTGCTGTTGAACTCGTCACTCTCAGCCGGGTTGACCGTCACTGTGCTCGAAGTTTTCGGCTTCGAGAAAGTGGTGACGGGCTCGCCCTTCTTGCCCATGATGGGCCAGCCGGACGACCAGTCGACGGGATTCAAGTGTACCACGCGACCGTAGGCCTCCTTGTCCTGGAAATGAATAAACCAGTCCTCATCGTATTTATTATGTACCCACGCGCCCTGGTGAGGGCCGTTGATATTGGTCTTGCCCTGAGCGAGCACTACCTTATGTTCGTAGGGACCGTAGGGCGACTTCGAGCGCATAGCCAGTTGGAAACCCTCGGGCACGCCACCGGCAGGACACATAATCCAATACCATCCGTCACGCTTGTAAAACTTCGGACCCTCGCAGGTGCGGTTCTCGGTGCCGTTGCCGTCGAACACGATGACGGGCTGACCAATGGGACGTGTACCGTCGGCAGATAACTCTCTGACAGTCAGTACGGAAGCAAATTTTGCTCTCGAATTAGCCCAGCCGTTTACCAGGTAGCAACGACCATCGTCATCCCAGAGTGGGGTAGTGTCGATGTAGCCCTGACCCTTGATGACACAGACGGGCGCTTCCCACTCGCCGGCAGGGTCGCCGTTGCGCGTCTTGACCATCATCACGCCGAAGTCCGGGTCGCCCCAATAGATGTAATACTGTCCGTCGTGATAGCGGATGCTGGGAGCCCACACGCCAGCGCCATGCTGAGGGGTATTGAAGTGCTCAACGAGTTTGTCGTCACCCTCGTAGAGCTTGCTGAGGGCATAGCCCACAATCTCCCAGTTCACCAAGTCCTTCGAGTGGAGGATGGGCAGTCCGGGCGTACACTGAAACGACGATGCCGTCAGGTAGTAGTCCTCGCCGCTGGGACCCACGCAGACGTCAGGGTCGGAGTAGTCGGCATTAATCACGGGGTTGGTGTAGGTGCCGTCGCCATTGTCGGGGTTCCATACTTGCGAATAGTACTGTCCCATCATCGTCATGGGCAACACAGTCAAAAGGGTACAGATTAGTTTTTTCATCATTTTTTCGTTTGTAGTTTTGCTTTTTCGGTGCAAAGATACACATTTTTTTTAAAATCAGGTATATTATACCCAACATATTTATGAAAAGAGCCCGCAGTTTTTATCTGCAGGCCCTTCCTTAGTCTATCCGTTTAATCCGATAGATCCGTGGTCGTCTAAAATAGTGGTCCGAATCCCATACATGACGTTGTTCCCAGCGCCGTGGCGGCCGCCGTGATGGCTGCTACTATCACCTTCAACAGCACATCCCAAAATCGCTTGTTCTTCATAACTTAACTATTATCTGTTATCTCTTAACTCTTAACTCAAAAGAGTCGCCCCAAAGGGCGCTCTTTTAATTCTGGTCCATACCGCCACCGGGGTTACCGCTCTTGTAGAAGTACTTGGTTGCAACCTCACTCGACTCACCGTCCTTGATGGCGATAGCCTTCACGGTAGTGTTTTCCGTCAGAGTGAATGCCTCACTGTACAGAGTGCTCTCGGCCGTAGGCGTGCTGCCGTCGGTGGTGTAGTGGATCTCTGCGCCGTCAGGACCGCTCATGCTCACCTGAGTAGACTCAGTGAACGACGTGTTACCGTTGATGCTGGGCGAAGTCAGCGTCTGGTTCTGCGAACCGGAGCCCTGGTTATCACTCCCCTCGCCATTTGGAGAGGGGTCGGGGGTGAGGCTGCTCTCGGTGTCCTCCACGTCGCCAGAAGTAGAGGTCACGCGCTTCACCTCGTTGCCGTTGCGGTCGTAGCAGGTAATCTGGATGGCGGTGTTCTTCAGCTCGTCCTTCAGGTCGACGCTCGGGGTGAAGATGATGCGACGGCTCGAGATCAGACTCGTCTTCACATCGTTCACGTCCTCCACAGCCTTGCTTCGCAGTCCGAAGCGCATGCTTCCCAGTCCGGGCAGCGCCACCGAGTGGCCTTCCGTAGCCCACGCCTTGATTACCTCACCTGCTGCATCCCAGCAAGCCTTCATCACGCCCTGGCTCACACCGCTGCGCAGGGCAGCCTCCTTGATGACCTTTGCCTGGGTCAGGCTGGAGTACATCTCGGGCTTCATCACATAGCGGTACTTGCCCGCCGATTCCTTGTCAAACTTCAGCAGTCGTTCCACTGCC
>ONMN01000049.1 GCA_900318885.1 uncultured Prevotellaceae bacterium
ATATTTCCTATTCCTTAAAACCTATTCCTTTGTTCCTCGTTTTCGCGGTTATACTATGCAGAACTTCCTCGTGCACTAAGAAAAATTTTCTCCATAGCCTTGCCGCAATTTTTAGACGCTTTTGTCCTTTTTGCATCTATGATGCAAAGGTACGAATTTTTTCTGAATTATGCAAAAAAAAAAGCAATTATTTTTAGAAAATTTTCTCCGCGAGGTTACTCACTTACAACTTACTCACTTCGGACATCTGTATTCTGAGAATTTTCTAGGCAAAGAGTTTTATCTTATATATAATATATATATTATATATAAGATAATTATAATAATTACAAATTATCCTTTCCCTCTTATTATGTCATCCCTTTTCCCAACCTTATCCTATCCCTTCCGGAATCGAAACTCCTAAATGTCCGAAGTGAGTAACTGAGTAAGTGAGTAAGTTCGGTCTACCTGCAAGGTGCGGCTGATGAAGGGGTAGGCGAGTCCACCTATGCTTTACAGTTGTCAAATTGACACGTAAACGTTTGCAAAAAAATATTAAAGAAATATATTCGTAATTGAATAATTTTGTGTACCTTTGCACCCAGAAATATTTCTTATTTATTAATTTTTTAAAACTACTAATGTATGTCTGTTAAAATGAAGACTATCTTTCGAACGACACTTCTAATGTGTCTGCTCTTGGTGTGTGGTCAGGCTATGGCTCAGACAACCGCTAAGGGTACGGTTACGGACGCGACGGGAGAACCCATCATCGGCGCAACCGTAGTTGAGAAGGGTAATGCCAAGAATGCAGCAGTTACCGACTTCGACGGAAACTTCACCTTGAAGCTCCAGAAATCGAAGACTGTCGTGATCTCCTACATCGGTATGGTCACGCAGGAAGTTACTGCTACGGATGGCGACCTGAAAATCACGTTGCAGGACGACAATGCTTCGCTGGAAGAGGTGGTTGTCGTAGGTTACACCAGTAAGGCTCGTAAGGACCTGACCGGTTCGGTCGGTTCTGTCAGTGGTGCCAAACTGGCAGTAGTGCCTGTGTCATCAGCCGCTGAGGCCCTGACCGGTAAGATTGCCGGTGTGCAGGTAACGACCACCGACGGTCAGCCTGGTGCCGACATCAACATCCGCGTGCGTGGTGCAACGTCAGTGACGGGTTCCAATGAGCCATTGTACATCGTCGATGGTTTCCAGGTGCCAAACATCAACGATATTCCTCCTTCGGATATCGCCTCGATTGACGTATTGAAGGATGCCTCTCTGACCGCCATCTATGGTGCGAAGGGTGGTAACGGTGTTGTCATCGTGACCACGAAGAGCGCCAAGGAGGGTAAGGTTCAGGTGACGTTCAACGGCCGTCTGAGTGTTTCGTCACTGGCACGTTCGTTGAAGCTGATGAATACCGGTCAGTTTGTTGACCTGATGTACGACCGCGCCTCGAGTAACGGTGGTGGTGCCCGCGACGGCTGGCAGAAGGCTTTCCGTGGCGACTTCGGTAACCCGAAGGACAACGCGCTGTACTACAACCGCGAGACCAGCGACTGGCAGGACGAGGTGTTGGGTAACCACCCAATGAGCTATCAGGCTAACGTCACCATAGGCGGTGGTAGTGAGTCGACCAAGTTCAACCTCTCGCTGACACAGTCGGAGGACAAGGGTATCATCCTTGGCTCTGGCGTACGCCGTACGAATATCAACTTCAAGTTAAACACAAAGATTACCAAGAACTTGGAGCTGACCTACAACCCGAAGTTCACCTATCGTCGTGACGAGGGTGCCGGTGGTGCCAATATCGGTTCCGGTGGTCTGGTCGACCGCGTTCTGCGCTACCAGCCTACAGCCGGTCTGCGTTCGTGGGGTAACTACTCCATCATGGAGAATGCTGCCGATGCCGAGCGCTTCAACCTGACGAACCCCGTCACCGACATCAACACCAATACGCAGAAGAAGCATGGCTATACGATGAGCCAGCAGTTCGCCCTGAAGTGGACGCCCATCAAGGGTCTTGTGCTGCGTTCAGAAGGTAACTACAATATCACGTTCCGCGACACTCAGCGCTACTGGGGTTGGCTGACCTCTACCGGTCAGAGTGCCGTTCACCAGCAGAAGCCCGTGGCTGCGTTGACCAACCGCACCACTCAGTCGTACACTTGGACGAATACCGCCAGCTACGACATGACCATCAAGGACTCACACAACCTGTCGTTCCTGTTGGGTCAGGAAATCTACAACACCCAGTATAAGGAGGACAAGCAGACCGCTCACCTCTTTGATATCGGTATTGACGCAGAGACCGCCATCAATAACATGGCACTCGGTGAGCCCTACGCTCAGGATACCTATACGCTGCGTTCGTCGTCAAACCGCACCGCATCGTTCTTCGGACAGGTGTCGTACAACTACGAGCACAGATATCTGCTGTCAGCTACGTTCCGTGCCGACGGTAGCTCGAAGTTTGCTCCCGGTCACCAGTGGGGTTACTTCCCCTCTGTCAGTGGTGCTTGGGTTATCAATCAGGAGAAGTTCCTGAAGGACGTGAAATGGATTGACCAGTTGAAGCTCCGTGTAGCTTTCGGTCTGGCAGGTAACAATGCCATTGGCGACGACCTGTGGCGTTTCCTCTATACGACCAACAATGCCGGCGGTCCTGAGTTTGCCTCGACGACAACGGCCAATGGTGAGCTGTATTATAGCACCCCAGGCAAATATCCTAACAAGGAAATCAAGTGGGAGACAACTGTCACCCGTAACGTTGCTATGGATATCTCGTTGTTCGGCGGTCGCCTGAGCATCACGCCTGAGTTCTATTGGAACACCACCCGCGACCTGCTTTACGAGTCACCCATTCCCAGCGTGACCGGTTATACCAAACAGCAGCAGAACATCGGTAAGGTGCAGAACAACGGTTGGGAGTTGACCATCAACGGTGACATCCTTCGCGGTAAGGACTATGTGCTGAGTGCCAACGTCACTCTCGGTCACAACAAGATGACCGTCAAGGAACTGAACGCTACCGACACACGTATCTATAATAAAGCCGGTGCATGGTCGTCAAGCGACCAGAACGACTACCTGTTGGAGGTTGGCGGTGAGGTCGGCCTGATGTACGGTTACGTTTATGACGGCCTGTACACTTGGGACGAGTTCCTCTATCCGACAACATCGACCTATGCTGCCAATCCTAAGGGCAAGGGTGTTGTCAACGGCATCCTCATTGGCGGTACCATCACTGACGGTTATGAGGGTAACTCAGGCAATGGCGTGCTGGCAGGTTCACACTCTGGCTACAGCACCATGCCTGGCAAGATCAAGATCAAGGACCTGAACGGTGACGGACAGATTGACATCAACGACAAGACCGTCATCGGACGCACCACGCCGAAGTGGCAGGGCGGTTTCGGTCTGAGCGGTCAGTGGAAGGATTTCGACTTCGTAGCCAACTTCACCTATATGCTTGACTTCGATGTCTATAATGCTACTGGTTATGCACTGTCAAGTATGTCGGGCAGTCAGAACAGCTTTACCAATGTCTATGCTAAGTTTGCTGACGGACGCTGGCGCTACTCGGCTCCTGACGGTTATACCGACCTGAGCGGACATAACATCACTGGTGAGTCGCTGTATAAGAACGGTAACCTCGACGGTATGCCTGGCTTGTATAAGGCTATGAATGCCAACGCCAACAAGTGGAATCCCGCCGACCTCGTGACGAACGCCATGATCGACTGCTTCGTAGAGGACGGTTCGTTCATTCGTTGCTCTGACGTGACTATCGGCTATACCCTGCCGAAGAGCCTCTCTAAGAAGATTTATTTAAATAAGGTTCGCGCGTATGTATCGGCTTCCAACCTCTTTATCCTGACCAAGTATTCAGGCTATGATCCTGAGGTTGACGTACAGTCGGGTCTGACTCCTTCTATGGACTACAACCGCTATCCGCGTGCACGCACATTCTCTTTCGGTCTTAACGTCACATTCTAAACCACGAATTAAACGAATTAAACGAATATAAATATGAAACTTAATAAGATATTTATCAGTGGACTGGCCATGCTGGCGTTGACATCGTGCAACGACTACCTGGAGGTGGACCCTGCTACCAATGCAGCTACCACGGAACTGGTGTTCGGCTCTGAGGGTGAGACGCGCACAGCACTGTATGGCGTCTATGCAAAGGTGTGCTCCGACGGTCTGTTCGGCAACACCCTTTACAGTACTTTCCAATTGAACAGCGACGTTGACTTCTATGCCAACGGCAACGAAGCAGCTGCAGGTAACCAGCCTCGTCGTTTCGACGTGCGTTCGGATGCCAGCAACGTAGAGTCGCTGTGGAACAATCTCTACTCCGCTGTCGAAACGGCCAACGAGTTCATCTACAACCTGCAGAACAGCAGCATCTATTTAGAAGAAACAGAGGAGGCTGCCCAGGAGGCTGCCGACGGTAGCGTTACAACCATTCAGGTGCCGAAGGTGACTATGCTGACCCAGATGATGGGTGAAGCCAAGGTGATGCGTGCTATGTTCTATCATGAGCTGATCAGCTACTGGGGCGACGTTCCCTTCACGTTGAAGGGTACTTACGAGACCGACGATTTCGTTCCTCCCATTACTCCCCGTCAGACCATTAGCGACGAGCTGATTGCCGACCTGATGTATGCTGCCGAGTATATGTACTCTGACAAGGACTCGCACATTGCTGCTCCTGAGCGTATCTCGCAGGAGGCTGCCTACGCCATGATTGCCCGTCTGGCACTGCAGGCTGGCGGTTACTCGCTGAACCACGCTGAGGGTGAAACCAAGAGTTACTCAATGACTCGCCCCGGCAACTACAAAGAGTATTATAAGATTGCCCGTGACTATACGAAGAAGATTATCGACGCCGGTGGTCACTCGCTGAACAAGAGTTTCCGCGATGTGTTCATCGACGAGTGTAACTTCGTGGCTACCTCAGGCGACGACCCCATCTTCGAGATTCCCTTTGCCAAGGCCAACAACAGTAACTGGGGCTACGCTCAGGGACCCACCAATGGCGTGGATGCCACCGATGCTACCGACTACTCAAACTCTGTATGGGGTAAGACTGACGGCGGTGTGCGCACCAGCGCATTCTATCGCTATAGCTTCAACGACAAGGACCTGCGCCGCGACTATATTGACGGTATCTGGTACTATTCTAACCAGGGTCTGCCCACCCTGCGTTCCAACGACTACACCATTCACAACAACAAGTGGTCGAAGCTGTGGAATAGCAATGGTTTGGGTAAGAGCACAACCTCCGGTACCGGTATTAACTTCGCTTACATCCGCTATGCCGACGTGCTGCTGATGTTTGCTGAGGCTGACAATGAAGTCAACAACGGTCCGACAGCTGAGGCCCAGGAGGCTCTGAAGACTGTTCGCAAGCGTGCTTTTGCCGCTGCAGATCAGGCTGAGATGGTTGACGCTTACGTAGCTGCTGCCAGCACGAAGGAGGATTTCCTGAAGCTGGTGCTCGACGAGCGCAAGTGGGAATTTGCCGGTGAGAACATGCGTTGGAAGGACCTCGTCCGTAACAACATGTATGCCGAGAAGGTATTCTTCACCTTCCTCGACTATTATGCAATGACAGAGGCTATGGCCGGAACGTCTGCATACATCGATATGGTAGAAGCCTACGACGGATTCCCCTATCAGGAGAAATTCGTTTCCAGCATGTATTGTATCTATGTGAAGAACTATGTCGATCCGGATTTCCCCAACCGTGGCGTCTATATGTTCTACGTTGCCAACAGGTATGACGGTTCGTTCAAGAATCCGACGGGAACGGCTCCTGCCAAGTACTTCGACAACAATGAGTTGGACTTCGATCCTGTATCTGCGAAGACTATTACCGGTCTTTCTACCGCCAGCAATACGATTGGCTGGACGGTTGCAAATGTCAGCTGGTCGAACGACGACGGTACTCCCAAGAACCAGATTGTCTATTCACTCTATGGCTACATCCGTACTGACCAGGGTGGTAACATCGTTGTTGTAGATAACGGTACAGCCCAGAAGTTCAACATCAATCCCGACAATGCCCAGGACAATATTAAACGTCTGCCGGCAGTACGCTATCTCCTGCCAATCCCAGAGGAGGCTATTGCACGTTCAGGTAATGTCTATAAGAACTACTATGGATTCTAAGAGAATTGATAATTGATAATTGAGAAATATAAGATTATGAAAAAGATATTATTATATTCGCTGATGCTCTTTATGGCATTGTCTGTCGAATCCTGTAAGGATGACAACAACGTAACAGTACCTGAGAGTGCTGACGGACGTCTGTTCCGTACGATGTTCCGTAAGGACGACAATACCAACAAGGGCTCCAACGACCCGTATAATAGCGTCATTACTGACTATAATACGGCCAACCTGTATTGGTATCTTGTGGATGGCGCTGCAGGTTATGAGATTGAGTGGACGACACCTCATGCCTTCGTAGCCAATGGTGAGGACGCTTGGGAAGAGACTGAGAATAATGTGGACGGCAAGTTCCTCGAAGGTCACGTCGTCGTGGCTGATCCTGACCGCTACAATCTTATCATCAAGAACCTGACCTACCAGAGCAGCTACCGCTTCTGCATCCGTGCCCTGAATTCGTTCAATCCCAGTGGTTATCAGCTGTGGAAAGGCGAGGCAGGTGTCTACGACGTGTTGAACTCCGGTGATGCCGCTTGGAAGACTGACCCGAAGAACTCTTCATGGTATGGTCGTGGTAACCTGCGCGAGTGGGCTGACTACTTCCAGTTGGAGACCGCTGCCCGTGACTGGGTGCCCTTCGTCATCCAGGTGTCTGACATTACGAAGACCTCTATGAAGCTGACGCTGAACCGCAACATCTCTTCATATAAGGATGATGAGAAGGCGAAGTTCCGTGAGTACTGGCACTTCAAGGATGCGGAGCAGAACATCCTCTGCGTGGACTTCCTGACCATCGAGGCCAATGCCTCTACGCCTAACGCTACTGTTCCTGCACAGTTTGCGAGGTACGAAATTCCTGAGTCTGCTTGGAACGAGAATGGTATTGCTGAGATTGTGGTCGAGGGTCTCTCTGAGAACTCTGCCTACAACATCAATGCATGGGATAAGCAGATTCCACTGGCTATCGACGCTGTCTTCAACACGACGATGAAGCGCACCAAGGGTACTCCCGCCGATCCTATCATCATCAAGCATGAGGTCTGGGAGAAAGATACCATGGGTACTGATCCTGCTACATGGAACATCTACGATATCTCGCAGTATAAGGCTTGTAAGATTGACAAGGTGCTGGATGACTATTGCGCAAGCAGCGTAACAGCTGAGAACCAGGTATTCTATCTGGAAGGTGGCAAGACCTACTTCGTCAGTTCGAACGTACAGGTGTATAAGGGCTTTACTCTGACAACCAATCCTGCCGACCTCGCAGCCGGTAAGGGCCGTGCTAAGTTCTACCTGAGCGGTATGACCAAGACTGGTACTTCTGTCAACACCTGTAACTTCATGCTCGGACGTCAGCCGGTAGCTGGTGAAAATGCCTCTATCACGCTCGACATCGACTCTGTCCGCTTCATGGAACTCGACGTCAACGTGCCGATGGCTACCAACTACGGACACGCTCAGGAGGGTATCGGCAATGCCGTCGGTAACTACTTCATGAACATGTACTCCAACGGTATGGGTATCAACGTTACCACGCTGGAGTGGCGTAACTGCTCGTTCCAGGGACTCATCCGCGGATTCTTCCGTATCCAGGGCTCTAACGACTTCTACATCCAGCACATTCGTATGGTAGGCTGCGACTTCTACAATTGCGGATACTACGCACAGACGGCAGGTGACTACGCCTACATCTTCGCCGATCATGGAGGCAAGGTCAAATCGAACATCCTGCAGGATGTCGAGGTCAGCGAGTGTGTGTTCTACAACAACCCGAAGCGTTCAGTCATTACAGACAACAACAAGAACAATGTATGGGACGAGAGTGTACGCTGGAAGATTGACGTACACCACAACACCTTCGTCAACTTCTGTACCGTTGCCAACAACCCGATTCTGAACACCCGCTACAATCCTGGTGGTTCTGTACTCGGATTCCACGACAACGTCATCATCCTCACAAAGAATGCTGCTGACGTTAATCGTCAGATGAGTTCTGCTGGCTGGGATACCCGCGAGATTCAGGGCGGTGACGGTTCTGGAACAGTGACCTTCAATATCTACAACAACTGGACCACCAACGATGAGGAATACTTGAGCAATGGTCAACCGTTCGCTGCCAATGCGCTCAACGGAACATCGAATGCTCCTGGTAAGTTTATCAAGGGTGGTGAGGGTATCTATCCTTGGGGTACCGACGAACTCACCGTACATCTGGATGAGACACTGCGTGCTACCGACCTGATGGAGAGTCCGAATCCGAAGTACTTCATCGGTGAGACTCCTACTGGCAACGACTTCCATACTGATAATGGTATCGAGGGCCTCTACTATAAGCAGAATGCTCAGGTGCAGAACTCTCCTATCTATAAGAGTGGTGCTGGTTGTCAGCGTCTGTTGAAAGGCAAATGATAATTGATAATTGAAAATTGACAATTGAAAATTATAAGATTATGAAGATTTATAAATATGTAACTGTACTCCTGGCTGTGCTCGCTATGTCGGCAACGTTCTTCAGCTGCGACCGTGACAAAGAAATCACTGGAGACCCAATGGCTGACCACACCCAGGGCGACAAGCAGGACTATTGGATTGACTTCACGCTGAGCAATCCCGGCTCGCTGAGCCAAGCAGCTCAGGCTCGTTTCGTGGAACTGAAGGATACGGTCATCTATGGTGAGAAGCTCATCAAGGTCATCGAACATCCCATCTACGAGTCGCTGGATTACGTCATGAAGAACTTCAATGCAGTCGCTGCATTGCCTGCAGATCAGAACGACATCGTCCAGAAGGTGATGAAGCCCACGTCTGCCTTTGACGGCATCCTGGACAAGACCGGTGCCATCAAGAAGGACTTTGTGGTGACTATGACTTTGTCGAAGGACAGCATGCGTACCGTTCTGGCCACATATGATTGGAAGGCCGCAGAAGTGCTGAATTGACACAAACCTCTTATACTAACAAAAATCCAGCCGAGTTCATCAATTCGGCTGGATTTGTTTTTATCACAGCCCGTCCACGTAAACCTTTTCGTGCGTTTTGTTGAGAAATAGGCGAAAATGTTTGGCTGTTTCGAAGAAATATCGTAATTTTGCATCGATTTTGGACTCAAAAGATAATGATAATATATTTTTTTACTAACATTTTTAAACAAAACTAACAAGCGTATGAAGAAAATTTTTACTCTTATCGCAGTATGCGCAATGGCTCTGACCGCTAATGCTCAGGGTAAGTATGCAATGGAAGAGGGCGAGGAAGTCGCCTACGGCACACAGCCTGCAAAGGACAAGCGTGTCGAGAATTGCAAGATGTACTTTGGTGACAAGGATTACACAGAAACAACAAACAATTTCGCTGCAGCTGCAGCTGACGCTTCTATTGAAGGCTATACTGCCTACACCAAGGGAAATGACGTTAACGGTAACAAAGCTGGTGGTACGGTCTATATGTTCATACCCGCTATCGATGGTAACATTACTGTTGCTGTCGTTTTGAATGCTAATAAGGCTTTCCACATTAATGAGGACGGCACTGACATGGCTGGCTACGAAGGCATTACGGTAGCTGAGAAGTACTATGGTACTTACACTTTCGACGTGAAGGCTGGCAGCACTTACAAGGTATGGTGCGACGGTTCTAAGCTCGGCTTCTATGGCTTCGAGTTCAAGGAGGGTAGTTCTGCTGGTATCAACACCGTGAAGTTTGCTTCTGAGAATGGTGTTCGTTACAACCTCTCTGGTCAGAAGGTTGCTGAGGGCTACAAGGGCGTAGTCATCATGAACGGCCGTAAGATGATTCAGAAGTAATCTTCTATCTGCGTAAAGTTAAAGGCGAGTCAAAAACGGGCTCGCCTTTTTTTAAAAAAACAAACTACTAAACAAAATGATAAGAAAACTATTATTTTTCGCTGTTTTCCTGTTGGGCTTTGCGACAAACATGAATGCGCAGAGCGCTTCGAGCATGAAGTGGTCGGACATCTGTTCTGGCAAGATGCCAGCAGACTGGTATGGCAGTGAAGAGGCTCAGCAGATAGCCGATAAAGTCCTGAAATACCAGAAGAAAAGCGGTGGTTGGATGAAGAACATCGAGTTCCACAAGGCTGATGATACGGGCGGTGCCAACGAGCATTCCTGTTTGGACAACGGTGCGACGACGATGGAGATGCGGTTCTTGGCGAAAGTCTATCAGAAGACTTTGATGGAGAAATACAAGGAATCGTTCCAGAAGGCGCTGAACATGCTCTTCACCGCTGAGAAAGGCTGTGGCGGCTGGTCTCAGTATTGGCCGTTGTCGGGTAATGGCAGCTATCAGGATTACATCACGTTTAACGACGACCTGATGACCAATGTCATGAAGATACTCAGGGACATTGCGAACAATAAGGGTGACTTTGCCGAGATCACTGACGAGACCAACCGTGCCAAGTGTCAGGCTTCGTTTGACAAGGCTGTTGAGGTCATCATCAAATGTCAGGTTGACGATAACGGCACGCCTGCTGCTTGGTGTGCCCAGCACGACACGATAACGTTTCTGCCAATGGAGGGCCGTCCCCACGAATTGCCATCCATCAGTGGTAGCGAGTCGGCCAGTCTGCTGTCATACCTGATGACTATTGAGCAGCCATCAGAGGCTTTACAAAATACCATTCATACGGCTGTTGCATGGCTCGATGCTCATAAGTACAAAGAGAATGCTGCTGTAGAGGACTTTACGAATGCCAGTGGTGAGGCCGATCGTCGTATTGTCGAAAGAGCCGGCAGTGCGGTATGGGGACGTTTCATCCAGTTGGGTGGTGAGACGGGTCAGCAAAACTACGACGTTTTCTTTAAGAAACTGAAAAATCGCGGCAAGTCGCGCTCCTATACGCAGAACGGCAAGACCTATACCTATACGGAATATGAGTTAGCTACCAAGTCGTATAATCCAGAAAAGGCCTATCAGCCGATTTTTGCTATTTACGACGACAATTTGCAACATCTGTATTATCGTTACATGTATTATTATGAGGATGCTCCCGATTCTGTCGATTGGAAAGGTTGTACAGTTCCTACCTCGTTGAATGCACTGCGCCGTACGAAGTATCAGTTCATGGGCAGCTGGCCGTTGAATGTCATCAAGAACGAATATCCCAAGTGGAAGCAGCGTATGGAGAATCAGCAAGGCGCTGAGGGTTATACGCCTCATGAACTGTCGGGGACGACCTATAGCAATAGCGACCCGAATACAACCTACCATTTCAATGGCGGCATCTCTGTCAGCAATTCAAATAGCAAAGGATACAGCAATGGCAAGTCGGAAACGGTGAAGTATTCGGCCAACACGTTGTACACCGTCAGTTTACCTGCGGGGATGAAGGTTGGCAAGGTCCAGTTCTATGGTTATGACAATTACGAGGAGGATGCATATATTGCTGCATTCAATGGGAATGACTACAGTACTACGGACTACGTGTTTCCGGCAAAGAACGGTGATGAGATGACTTATAAGTCGCATACACTGACATCGGCCAGTCCCATTGAAGGCAGTTTTGCTTTTAAACTTGGCAAGAAACAATGCTGCCTGATTATTACCGTCTATGAAATAAACAATTCCAGTGATATTCAGGAAGTGAAGCACGGCCTGTCGGACAATGCCAAGGTGTATTGTCTGCAGGGCGTTCAAGTGACGAGTCCAAGAAAGGGTATCTACATACAAAATGGCAAAAAGTATGTAGTACAATAATACGATTAAATAATTATTCTCGCTTTTCTTTGGATATTTGCGGCAAAATGTGTAACTTTGCTGCATGAAAGAAACGAAGTGGAAAGAAAATGTCATCCTTGTCGACGCTGATTACGTCGACAAGGTTGCGTTTGACTTGACGGTGAACTTCGAACGCATGCTGGGACGGCGTATTCCACAGGCCGATATGGCTCAGTGGTTGGAGTGTGTCGCGTTGGATGGTGGACTGCGGCCTCAGACCTCAGACATCAAGCCTCAGACATCGATTCAAGTGGTGCTGCTGCATAAGCAGGCGAAGATGGAAAACTTTATTCCTGGCTCTTTTGCCGAACTCGACGGTAAGGCTTTCGAGAGTAGGCTGGGGGAGTTTCTCATCAGTTGTGTGAAGGTGGAAGACCTGACGACGATGGACGACTTGTTCGTCGACTCTATGCAGGTGCTGTCGAATGCTGAGGAGGTGAAACGCCTCATTGTGGTGCCCGATGCGGAACATATATATAATAAGGTACGCGAGGGTCTGCGCCATGCTGACGACGAGAAACGTATCACCGTGCTGGCAATGCAACCTATGGAAGGCGGCAATTTCCGTCAGGAGATACTGGGCTACTCGCTGATGGCAGCACTGGGCATCAAGTCGGAAGAACTGAATAAGATGTCGTAATGACGGTATAACGTAATAACGAAAACAAAAAACGAAATAGGACTATGTCAAGAGTATTAATGATTGGCGCAGGTGGCGTCGCAACGGTGGCAGCATTCAAGATTGCTCAGAATGCGTGCCACACTCAGACTCCTGAGTCTGAGAATGGGGGCACATTTAGTGAGTTTATGATTGCATCGCGTCGTAAGGCGAAGTGCGACAAGATAGTAGAGGACATCCATAAGGCTGGCTACAAGCTGGACATCAAGACCGCTCAGGTGGATGCCGACGATGTGGAGCAGCTCAAGGCGCTGTTTAATGACTACAAGCCCGAACTGGTCATCAATCTCGCCCTGCCTTATCAGGACCTGACGATTATGGATGCCTGTCTGGCTTGTGGATGCTCGTATCTCGACACCGCTAACTACGAGCCAAAGGACGAGGCTCACTTCGAGTACAGTTGGCAGTGGGCTTATCGCGAGCGTTTCGAGCAGGCAGGTCTGACGGCTATTCTGGGTTGCGGTTTCGACCCAGGCGTAACCAGCATCTACACCGCCTATGCAGCTAAGCACCACTTCAAGGAGATTCAGTATCTGGATATCGTTGACTGTAACGCTGGCGACCACCACAAGGCTTTCGCCACCAATTTCAACCCAGAGATTAATATCCGCGAGATTACCCAGAAAGGTTTGTATTGGGAAGATGGCAAGTGGGTTGAGACAGAGCCGCTGGAGATTCACAAGGATCTGACTTATCCAGAGATTGGTCCTCGTGACAGCTATCTGTTGCACCATGAGGAAATTGAGTCGCTGGTCATCAACTATCCAACCATCAAGCGTGCCCGCTTCTGGATGACCTTCGGACAACAGTATCTGAAGCACTTGGAGGTCATTCAGAACATTGGCATGAGCCGTATCGACGAGGTAGAATACGAGGCTCCATTGGCTGATGGCAGTGGCACGGCCAAGGTGAAGATTGTGCCTTTGCAGTTCCTGAAAGCCGTATTGCCCAACCCACAGGATCTGGGCGAGAATTACGAGGGACAGACCTCTATTGGCTGTCGCATTCGTGGTATTGGCAACGACGGCAAGGAGCATACCTATTATGTATATAACAACTGTAGCCATCGTGCCGCTTACGAGGAGACTGGCATGCAGGGCGTCAGCTACACCACTGGTGTTCCTGCCATGATTGGTGCCATGATGTTCTGCAAGGGACTTTGGAAGAAGCCTGGCGTTCACAATGTCGAGGAGTTTGATCCCGATCCCTTCATGGAGCAGTTGAACAAGCAGGGTCTGCCTTGGCACGAGATTCACGACGGCGACCTCGAGCTTTAATTCCGAAATAACGTAATAACAAAATAATAAATACTATGGCAAAGAAAGATGAAAACAAAGAACAGCTGACTCCGCAAGAGCAGAAAATGAAGGCCTTACAGGCTGCTTTGGCGAAGATTGAGAAGGACTTCGGCAAGGGCGCCATCATGAAGATGGGCGAAGAGAAAATTGTGAATGTTGATGTCATCCCCACGGGTTCTATAGGTCTGAACGCTGCTTTGGGCGTTGGTGGCTATCCCAAGGGACGTATCATCGAGATTTTTGGTCCTGAGTCGTCTGGTAAGACCACGCTGGCCCTTCACGCTATTGCTGAATGTCAGAAGGCTGGTGGTACCGCAGCATTCATCGATGCTGAGCACGCCTTCGATCGCTTCTATGCAGCTAATCTGGGTGTGGATGTCGACAACCTGTACGTCTCTCAGCCCGATAATGGTGAACAGGCTCTTGAGATTGCTGACCAGCTGATTCGCTCTTCAGCTGTCGACATTCTCATCGTTGACTCTGTGGCAGCTTTGACTCCTAAAAAGGAAATTGAGGGCGATATGGGCGATTCCGCCGTAGGTTTGCACGCTCGTTTGATGAGTCAGGCCTTGCGTAAACTCACTGGTACCATCGCCAAGACGAATACCACCTGTATCTTCATCAACCAGCTTCGCGAGAAGATTGGTGTGATGTTTGGTAGTCCTGAGACCACAACGGGTGGTAACGCCCTGAAGTTCTACGCTTCCGTACGTCTGGATATCCGTAAGACGCAATCCGTCAAGGATGGTGATACCATTCTGGGTAACCAGGTGAAGGTAAAGGTCGTCAAGAACAAGGTGGCTCCTCCTTTCCGTAAGGCTGAGTTTGAGATTACCTTTGGCGAGGGTATCTCGAAAGTTGGCGAAATCGTCGACCTGGGTGTTGAGTTCGAGATTATCAAGAAGAGTGGTTCGTGGTTCTCGTATGGCGCTACCAAACTTGGTCAGGGTCGTGATGCCGTCAAGAACATGTTGACCGATAATCCTGAACTCTGCGAAGAACTGGAGACGAAGATTAAGGAGAAACTGGCCGAAGCCAGGTAAGGACACTTGTCCGGATATAGTAAAGGCTGCGCATCCACAACGGAAAACGCAGCCTTTATTTTTCTTGTGTTTGGTTTACTGCAGAGGAGTACCATTACCTTTAAAGCCGCTACCAGTTAGGCGCTGACCTCCTGCACTCTGTTCAGCCATTCTGCGCTTCTTGGTGTTTGCAGCACCGCTACCCAGGGCACGGGCTCCGGCTTTCTTCACAATACCGTCTTCGTTGAACTGCACAACGAGTATACTGTTCGAACGCGGATACATCCATTCTGTCACACCGTCGCTGGTGGTCACCTTGCTGGTAGCCTCACCGACAGCCATCTCAACCTCTTCCATCGACATGCCAGGAATCACACGACCTTCGCGGATAGCCGTACGGGTTTCGAGGGTGGTGTTGCGGGCTGTTCCTTCACCCATAGCAAACAGATAGCCGAAGTATTCTTCTCTTGGACCGCGATTGTCCTCGTTGAAAGTGATATCCTTATAATAGATTCGACGTGTCTCCACCTCACGCAGGGTCAATACGTAGAAGCCCTCGCGGTTCTTGTCACGATTGATCTCGTCGATGATGAAACCTGTGAAGCGTGGAACCTTCACGTCACGCTGCTTGCCGGCACCCTTACTGCTCATGGCAGTAGCAAACTTGTTGTGAATGGTCTTGTTCAGATAGCTCTTGATGTCCTTTGACACTTCCATCTCGGCACCCGTGAACTCAAACGAACCTTCGAACAGGAACTTGGCATTGTCAACGTCAAACTCGTCGTCGCGCATACCGCAGTTGGTTTTCGACATAGCCACGTTCTGATAGAACTGGTCACCATTTTCGTCCTCGACAATAATCTTGACGGGGAACGAACGCGTGCCGACACCGATAGCCTTCACCGTCACCAGCCTGTTCTTCGGAAATTTCACTTCCTGATAGCCGTCACCATCGTAATCCGTATCAATGCGGAAGAACTGGGTACGTGTAATCAACGGCTGGTCCATCAACAACTCGCGAGCCTTGTCGACATCACCCAGATAGGCGAGGGTGGGGACACCCAGCTTGCCGTAGCAGTAGTCGTCGAACGTACCGCTGGGCAACTCGTAGTAGTAGCTCTTGTTGTTCGTCTCGCAGAAGAAATTGACGTGGACGCGACCGTTTGGCATATCCTGATGGCCCTTATAAACCATAATATGATGGCGTAGGGCGCCACTGCTCACTTCTTTGTTTGTAATCATGTCGCGGAAGGTGCCTACCAGCAGGTCGTATTTCTCTGGTATCACCATGAAACGCATACCGTCCTTCCAGTCGCACATGCTGTAGTAACGGAAGTTCTTACCCATAAAATCCTTGGGCTCTGCCTCTTCAGCGACAACATTGTCCGCTGTGATAGCAGCAGCAACTTCTGTCTTCTTCACATTCTTTGTCTTCACAATGTAGTCATTGCTCTGAGCCATCGCGGTAGTCATGGCGAACGCCACTCCTGCCAACAAAATCATTCTTTTCATCATGATGTATTTAATCAATTATCGATAATCTGCCGACAAAGTTACGAATAAACGAGCAAAATACCAAAAAAAATCGCTTTTTTTTGTATTTTCGAGTGTGAGTGACTTCTCCGAAGGAAAAGTTACGAATAAACGAGCAAAATACCAAATAAAAATATGCCAAAATGTCATTATATTCTTCATTTTTTCTTATTTTGGCACGCACTTTGCTATTTTGTCAGTGTCAAATCATGCAATTATTAATTAAAAAATATAAGAATTATGGGAAAGATTATTGGAATTGACTTAGGAACTACCAACAGCTGCGTTGCCGTATTCGAGGGTAACGAGCCGGTTTTGTTGAGAATGGTGAGCGTAAGATCGGTGACCCTGCCAAGCGTCAGGCCATCACCAACCCCAAGAACACCGTTTATTCTATCAAGCGCTTCATGGGTGAGAACTGGCAGCAGACCGAAAAGGAGATTGCTCGCGTACCTTATACTGTTGTCAACGAGGGTGGTTATCCCCGTGTCGACATCAACGGTCGTAAGTACACTCCGCAGGAGATTTCTGCTATGGTGCTGCAGAAGATGAAGAAAACTGCCGAAGACTTTCTGGGTCAGGAAGTTACAGATGCTGTCATCACCGTTCCTGCTTACTTCTCCGACTCTCAGCGTCAGGCCACCAAGGAGGCTGGTCAGATTGCTGGTCTGAACGTAAAGCGTATTGTCAACGAGCCTACAGCTGCCGCTTTGGCATATGGTGTTGACAAGGCCAACAAGGACATGAAGATTGCCGTCTTCGACCTCGGTGGTGGTACATTCGATATCTCAATCCTTGAGTTTGGTGGTGGCGTATTCGAGGTGCTCTCTACCAATGGTGATACTCACCTCGGTGGTGACGACTTCGACCAGGTTATCATCGACTGGCTGGTACAGGAATTCAAGAATGACGAAGGTGCCGACCTGAAGGCTGATCCGATGGCTATGCAGCGTCTGAAGGAGGCTGCCGAGAAGGCTAAGATTGAGTTGTCTTCTTCTACCTCTACGGAGATTAACCTGCCTTACATCATGCCTGTAGGCGGTGTACCCAAGCACTTGGTAAAGACCTTGACACGTGCTAAGTTCGAGCAGTTGGCTCACGAGCTCATCCAGGCTTGTCTGGCTCCATGTCAGAAGGCTATTGCTGATGCCCACCTCTCTACCTCCGATATCGACGAGGTCATCCTCGTAGGTGGTTCGAGCCGTATCCCTGCCGTGCAGACACTGGTTAAGAACTACTTTGGCAAGGAGCCTTCAAAGGGTGTAAATCCTGACGAGGTAGTAGCCGTTGGTGCTTGTATCCAGGGTGCTATTCTGAACAAGGAAGGTGGCGTAGGCGACATCGTACTGCTCGACGTTACTCCGCTGACACTGGGTATCGAGACAATGGGTGGTGTGATGACCAAGCTCATCGAGGCTAACACAACCATTCCTTGCAAGAAGAGCGAGGTATTCTCAACCGCTGCTGACAATCAGACAGAGGTGACCATCCACGTGCTGCAGGGTGAGCGCCCGATGGCAGCTCAGAACAAGTCTATCGGTCAGTTCAACCTCACTGGTATTGCTCCAGCACGTCGTGGTATTCCTCAGATCGAGGTCACCTTCGACATCGACGCCAACGGTATCCTTAAGGTTTCTGCCAAGGATAAGGCCACTGGTAAGGAGCAGGCCATCCGCATCGAGGCTTCGTCTGGTCTCTCTCAGGACGAGATCAACCGCATGAAGGCCGAGGCTGAGCAGAACGCTGAGAATGATAAGAAGGAGCGCGAGCGCGTAGATAAGCTGAATCAGGCTGACTCGATGATTTTCCAGACGGAAAATCAGCTGAACGAGATTGGCGACAAGATTCCCGCCGAGCACAAGCCCGCTATCGAACAGGCTCTCCAGCAACTGAAGGATGCCCACAAGAGTGGTGACGTCACCGCTATCGACAATGCCATCAACGCCCTCAATGCCGCTTGGCAGACTGCCTCTCAGCAGATGTATCAGGGTGCTGGCGCTCAGGCTGGTCCTCAGCCAGGTGCTGACCAGCAACAGCAGGGTCCCTTCTACAACCAGCAGGCTGGCGGTTCTCAGCAGCAGGCTTCAAAGGATGACAACATCCAGGACGCTGACTTCGAGGAGGTTAAGTAAAGGTTGTTTATCAGATAACAGTCGTGCAGGTCATTTTGGCCTGCACGATTTTTTTTGTCTTACAAAATATTCAGGAACAGCGTAATCATGCCCGTGTTGATTAAGTCGGCAAACATGGCGCCGATGATGGGGACGATGAGGAAGGGCTTGACGGTATAGCGATACTTATAGCACACAGCACTCATGTTGGCCATCGCATTGGGAGTAGCACCAAGACCGAAACCGCAGATGCCTGCACACAGGACGGCAGCATCGTAACTGCGACCTAACAGGCGGAAGGCTACGAAATAGACAAAGAAGTCCATCATCGCTACCTGGGCTACCAGGATGACGACCAACGGAAGGGCCAGACTCTGCAGTTCCCAAAGTTTCAGCGATATCATGGCCATACCGAGGAACATAGACAGGCAGATGTTGCCCACACTGATGATGCGATCCATATCCAGCAGCTTGTCCGCTTTCACCCGTTTGCCGTTTTGCTTGAAACTGATGAATCCTAACGTGTTGCGGGCAATGGCGGCAAGTATCAAGGCACCGAAATAGGTGGGGAACGTGACGCCTGTCTTTGCCAATAGCCAACTCATGATGGTGCCGGCACCCATGACCAGGACAATGCAATAGGTGGCTTTGGCATACTGCTGGAATTCCTGCTCGTTCGAACTGAGACGCTTGGCACGACCGGTTGGTGAAGCCTCGTCACTCTCGATACCGGCCATTGCGGGGTCAACCTCTTCGTCTGGTGTCTGCATCTGTTCGTGCGTCAGTTTCTTACGGATAATGCGCTCTGCCAACGGGCCTCCTATCATCGAACCGGCAATCAGTCCAAAGGTAGCTGCTGCCATACCGATGGTTCCTGCACCATGCAGACCCATACCCTCCAGCACACTCGCAAATCCGCCTGCCGTACCGTGTCCGCCAGTCATTGATATACTGCCTGCCGCCATACCAATCAATGGGTCAACACCCATGACCTTGGTGATTCCCATCGGCATCAGGTTTTGCAGGGCAATAATGGTAATCAATAAGCCCAGCATGATGACCAGCATTCGGCCACCTTGCTTGATGACTTTCAGGTCGCTTTGGAAACCAACGCTGGTAAAGAATGCCAGCATAAAGACATCCTTCAATGTACCGTCGAACGACACCTCGACGTTGCCCCAGCCATACAATGCCAGCGTCAGCAACGAGAAGATGATGCCACCGCTTACAGGCGAAGGCACACAGAATCTCTGGAGAAAACCGACCTTTCTCGTTAACACCATACCAACGATGAGCGCCAAGGCACCAATGCCGGCAGTCTGTATCATATCCAGTTCAATACTTGTCATGAAAATTCAAAAATTATAAAATTAAAAAATTAGAATCTATACTGTAGCTTTATATTGGCAGCATGCCTGTTGATGACTATATCATCGCAGAATGCCTCAAACATGTCATGCCAGTCAATGCCCATATTCCATCTCTTGCCGAACTGCTTGCTCACAGACAGACATCCATACGCAGGAGTGCCATTCGTCTTACGTATCGGCACATTTTTCGTATAATACACTAGCTGCATGCCAATCTGCCAGTCATGAGGAAGATAAGCAGTCGGAGCCAGTCGGAAAGTAGCATAGGTGTCGCTCTTAGTCGCATACAGATTTGGTCCGCCCGCCAGACTCAACCCCTTCGTCTTCCAATATACCGATGCCCCCAGTTCAGCAAAATTCTCGCCATTCTCGACGGCATAATAGCTTGCCTCCGTCTGCACGGTCAACTTCTGCCGACTATAGGCATAAGCCAGCTTCACTTGATTGATATCCCATTCATCCAGCAGTCCTTCGGCCTTCATCCATTCTTCGTCATAAACCGTATTGGCATCCATAAAGAGAACCACGTAGGAAGGATTATAGTACTTGCGATAATAGCCCAACTGGACCTGATTGCGGTTGTCAGGCACATAGATGACGCAGGCATTCGTGTTGTTGCGGGTGTCAGAATGCTTCTGGCTGAGTCCGCCTTCCTTCAGGTTATAGTGATAGAACATCACGCGATTGCCAACCGTCAACTTCCACTGGGGTAGGGAATAGGTGAACTGCAGATAGATGTCATTATTGAAAACATTCCAGCTCTTGTCCGTATCCTTTTGCTTCGTCATCAGGAAATCGCCCTCGACACCCAGCATCATCGACAGCTGCTTGGTCACCAAAGGCGTATTCAGCTCAACGATATACAATGGCAGTTTGTTGGAGAATATCTGGTCACTGTTATACTGATAGCCGCCCACGACGAGCAGTTCCGTACCTAGAGCGTTAAAGGTATGGAAGTATCTCGCCCTGCCCATTACCTTACGCGACATGCCAGAGGGGCGGTCAATATATTGCTGGGTGAAATAGGTCAGCAGTTTGTTTCTGTCGTCAAAACGGTTCGTCATGTGAAGCGTCACATACTCCTCATTCCCGTCCTGATGACGATATGACGCATTGGCATAGAGGTCTGTACTATGACTGCCGTATAATGCATTCACGGTCCCGATGCCTGCAATCTCCTTTCCAAAGTCTCCCTGTCCTTCCACGAAACCTTTTACCCCCTCAGACATCTTCATGTTGATATCCAGCACCTTAGCTATTCCGATGGTTCCCTTCGCGACACCTGTATTATCACAAACCTGAATCTTAGCAATGTCCTTGGCTTTCATCTGGCTCAGAATCAACTTCTCGTCACCATTCATCGGACAGTTGTCGATGCGGAGGCTATAGCTGGAGATGACGTCCTCATACCCTGCAATCAGCAGCTCCGGCACCATCTGCAGGATATCCATCAACGACTCCTCACCCGTCAACTCCATCCGTTGCGGGTAAATCATCGTCCTGTCAGCCTTTACCTCAATGATGGGCAAGCTATCATCTGCTCGCACCGAGCCAGACAAGAGCAATAAGACAATCAATATATAAATATGTCGATGCATGTGAAGCCGTTTATTCCTTGACTGCAAAGTTACGAATAAGTGAGCAAAGAACCAAAGGAAAACGCGTTTTTCTTTGGTTCTTTCGATTGCAACGCCACACTCTGCACCTTCAGGTCAGAGAACGGAAGTAACTTCTCGCACAGCGAAAAGGTACGAAAAGTTGAACGAAAAACCAAATTAAATTTGGATTTTTGCTCGCTTATTCGTATCTTTGCACACGGACAATCTCCAAAAATGGATATATGAACACAATCAGACTTCGCTATTTGACGCTGGTGGTGACGCTCGCTGCCGTCATTTTCCTGTCTGGATGCGGAGGAAATACCAAAGAACAGGAAAGGCAGCGCAGGGAAGCAGAAGACATGGTCTATGCGGCCTATCTCGACAAGGACTACCCACGTATCATAGAACTGGTGGACAGTTTCAAGCCGCAGGGATGTTTTTCCGAAGGTAAAGCCTGCTACTGGCTGGGCTACGCCTATGACCGTATGATGCAGAAACGCATGGCCGAACTGTACTGGAAGACGGGTATCGCCGCTGTAGAGAACTCTACTGACGACGAGGACGTGCGGGTGTATGCCGGCATTACCAACCGCCTGACGGGCCTTTTGAGTACATGGACTGAATTCGAAGCCGCCCTGAAAGTGGCCATACCCGCTACAGAAAGGCTAAAAAGCCTGGGACGCGACACGACCAGCGAATACACCAACATGCTCATCTATATCGGCTGTAGTCAGAGCCGTCTGGGATTGAGTGATGACAAGACCGACAATCGTCTGGAAGATTAACATCAGCTACAACTATCTGGAAATAGCCGACTATAAGAAGGCTGTATTATGGCTTGAGCGCCTGAACCAGTTGATCGACGGATATGAGAAGCAGGCTGACGCGCGACCTGACTATAGCAACAAACAGCGGGCACGCTACAACATCTATTTAGCCAGAGCCTTAGAGGGTATGGGGCGCAAGGATGAAGCCGCCGAGGCCTACAGGCTGTTTTGCCAGACAGATTTCTTCCAGACGGCAGAAGGCAAGATACTGGCCAGCGACTATCTGCGACTGGCAGGACGTTGGCAGGATGCTGCCGACAACTTCGGAAGCCTGGATGAAATGATGAAAGAGTTCGGCACCAGCTATTCGTTGGAGAACATACAGAAAATGCTCCTAAAGAAGTATGAAGTCAATAAGAAGGCCGGACGAATCGACACGGCCCGTGCCGTGAGCTTAAGTATCACCGAACGGCTCGACTCGGCCATCACCCTCTCGCGCATCGCCGAAGCCCGTGAAGAGTCGGCTGTACACCAGAAGGAACTGGAGATGACAGCCGAGAATGAGCGTTACGTTCGCCAGCGCCACATCGGACGAGTGATTGGTATGGCGGCAACCATTCTGTTCCTCCTCGTCTACATCATCGTGCGCCACCGCATGGGAGCCCGTCTGAGAAAGGCCCACAACGACCTGAAGACGGCCTACGACCAGCTCGAAGAGACCACCAGCGCCAAGGAGCGCATGGAGAGTGAGCTGCGCATTGCCCGCGACATACAGATGTCGATGGTGCCCAGCGTGTTCCCCAACGTAGAGGGTCTCGATATGTATGCCTCGATGACACCCGCCAAGGAACATGCTTTATTTCTGCATTGGCGATGTCAGCGGCAAGGGTGTGCCCGCATCGCTCTTCATGACACTGGCCACGCGCGGATTCCTGACCCTGGCCGCGACAGGGAGAAAACCTGCCGAAATAGCCACCCGCATGAATGCTGAACTATCGACCAACAACGAGATGGGCATGTTTGTCACCATGTTCATCTGCATGTACGACCTAAAACAAGGACGGATAGAGTATTGCAATGCCGGGCACAATCCTCCCGTCATCGGCAATGCCGAGGGGCAATACGCCTTCCTCGATGTCAAGGAGGCCAATGCCCCTATCGGACTATGGCCCGACCTGGAATATGTAGGCGAAGAGATGGACTTGCCCAGCGGCGGTATAATGCTGCTCTACACCGACGGCCTGAACGAAGCCGAGAACCGCCAGCAGGAACAGTATGGCGAAGACCGTATCATCCAGTTGATGACGTCGCACGCTTCTCTAAGTATGCGCGACATCATCGAGGCCCTCAAGGCCGACACCGACCAGTTCCGCGACGGCGCCGAGCAGAACGACGACCTCACCATGCTCGCCTTCCGCATCATGCCACCATCAAGGACCTCACCGGCGAAAAATAATAAATAAGAAAATAGATAAATAACAAGAAAGCCCGCATTGCGGGCTTCAACTTGTGAGTGTCGTAAATTTGTATCGGAAAGATTCCTGGAAAAGTGCACGTTTTTATCTAAATATCCATTGGAAAAGTGTCAATTTATGGTTAAAAATTCATTGGAAAAGTGTAATTTTTCTCCATTTTTCTTGTTGCAACACGAGCAGACAGAAGATGTGATATATAAGTTCCAGCCGGTGTAATAGATACAAAGAACCTGGCTGCGTTTACATACTGACCAAACCCCGTTTCGCGAGCCCTCGCTGAAAACAGGCAGAGAATTGAACCGTCAGCTGAATATCGACCCAGCTGTGCTGCTGGGAGCGTGAAAAGTGATCAGTAGAACTGTGATCCTATTGAAAGAAGGTGTCATTTTTCTTGATTATCTTTTTCTTGTAACTATCCATACATTTATTGATCTTCATAGTCATTTGATATTTCTGTTTCTTTTACTGACAGAATCTTACATAAAGGTTCTTTGCCAGTAACTATGGGAGTGTCAGCCATAACCGTCCATTTCATTTCTTCTCTGGATTCTTCAGGCATATCTAGATAACGCTGATGGCGAAAAACCTGATACATATCCCATAAGATATCTGCATTGGGGTCGTGATGAAGACCATAGTTGGCTGTTGGTGGAAGATTCCAACAAAGGGTATGGAGTCTGTTCAGGCTTCTTTCTACTTCATCACGCATGTCATACCATTCTCTACCACATACCTCCAGTCCTTTTGGCTTCCTAACACACTTATCCCAACCCAACTCACACATATCCTTCATTGGGAACATCTGACCATTTGTAAGCCTTGCATTTGCTTCGCAGGCTTTCTCGAGTTCTAACATTTGTTTCTCTGTCAGTTCAATCTTGTACTTTTTCATAACCTTTTCGTTTTTTGTTGATGATGACTTTTTACTGTTTAGTAGGGTAACAATGAAAAAGTTATATGTGATGGATGTTAAAAAAGATAAAGGAAGTAATAATTTGCAAGTCTTGAGTATGCCTTCGCTGTTTGGTGACTATCATCCTATCACCTTTGCTTCATTAAGACCATCTCTTTGTTTGACGCATGAATGATTTTCTGATAAAAAACTTTGTATTTTCTTTGGTTCTTTCAAAGATAATCCCTATCTTTGCACACAAGTATCGGCTAATCGTCGTAAACGACGCAAGCTAAGGCTGATTCCCTGAGTGCAGGGTGCCGGTATGACATTGAGGGTAAAACAAATGAAGCGTACGCTTTTTATTCAAAACGTCTCTTAAGCTTGGCCGCAAAATAGACGACTCTAGAATGATAAAAGTGGACGTTCATGCCGATAGGCGTGGACGTTTATCTTATCTTCTGGAGTGGGCACCGGCCAAGCGCCTGAGACGTTGGATAAGTATAAATTGTCCACGTTTTTCTTATGCGCTTGGCCGATGTCGCGTTATTGAAGAAATTCCGTTCGCTTTCTTCAATAACTATGAAACTATGGCAAAGAAACTGCAACTTGGCTATAGGGAAATAGAGCAACGGTTAGTGGATTCGTTCAGTAAGAACGTAAACCCAGCAGAAGTGGGCTACAAACTGCTCTATTCCTTTGGCAAAAGCGAACGCGACATTGAGCGTTACAAGGAAGGTAAAGGCATATTGAAAACCTTTGATGGCTTGCTCATCAAGGGTCTGTTCTGTTATCAGCCTGTTAGCATGTTTGGCTTGACAAGCCAATTAGAAGAACTGAAAAAGAATCCGCAGATTATCAAGGCTGCCCCTAAGATTATTGCCGTGAGTGATGGTAAATCGATATTGGCCTACGACCTGCGTGAGAAGGATACCTACGAGAACCAACTGGAGCGACTGCCCTCTGACTTTGCTTTCTTCTATCCGCTGATGGATGTAGAGCGTGTTCACTATGTGGAAGAGAGCCCTGCCGACATGAAAGCAGCTGAGAAATTAGCCAAGTTGCATGATGAGTTGCGTTCCTATAACGAATTCCGTAGCGATGATGATTTGCACGACTTGAATCTTTTTATCAGTCGTCTGTTGTTCTGTTTCTTTGCTGAAGATACAGGTATCTTTGAGGAAAACCTCTTTACTTCCAGCATCCAACGATATACCAAGGATGACGGCTCAGACCTCTCAGACTATCTCGCGCACACCTTTAATATCATGGATGTCTCGTTGCGCAGTCGTGAAACGCTGAGCATCATTAAGCAGTTCCCCTACGTGAATGGTGGTCTGTTCTCCAAACATATTCAAATACCCAAGATGGGCGCCAAGGCCCGCAGAATTATTATTGAATGTGGCGAATTGGACTGGAAGGACATCAATCCGGACATCTTCGGTTCGATGATTCAGGCTGTGGTTAATCCTGAGGAGCGAGCTAACCAAGGCATGCACTACACCAGCGTGCCTAATATTATGAAGGTGATCAACCCGCTATTTTTGGATGAACTGCGAGGCGAGTATAACAAACTGAACGAGGAGTACGAGCAGTTGCTGCAGATGAAGAAGATTGGGGCTATTAAGGAATCGGAGTTTTATGCAGGTTGTCGTCCTATCTCAAAAAAATGTCAGGCGTTGTTGGCTCGTATGAGCAAAATGAAATTCTTCGACCCTGCTTGTGGTAGCGGAAACTTCTTGATTATCACCTACAAATGTCTGCGATTCTTAGAGATGGATATTCTGGCATTGCAGCAGAAGTGCCAAGGTGATACACAGTCGATGTTTGTGGATGCAAGTGTGATCACGCTCGATCAGTTTTATGGTATCGAGTTGCTCGACTTCCCTCACGAGGTAGCGATGCTGTCACTTTGGTTGGCTGAGCATCAGATGAATACCAAACTGAACGAGAACTTTGGCGTAAATACCAAGGCGCTGCCATTAAAGAATATTACCCAGATCGTCTGTGGCAATGCATGTCGCATCGATTGGAATGAGGTTTGCCCGCATACCAAAGATGAAGAGGTCTATATCTTTGGTAATCCACCGTATTTGGGAGCACGTAATCAAAACAAGGAACAAAAGGAAGATATGAATATTGCATTTGGTGATATTCAACATGGTGTATTAGATTACATATGTAGTTGGTTTTATAAAGCTTCTATATATTGTCGGAATAATAATTCATTTTTTGCTTTTGTGAGTACAAATTCTATCACTCAAGGTGTCCAAATACCGGTATTATGGGAACCAATATATGCATTAAATCTAGATATTATGTTTGCTTATACTACTTTCCCATGGTCAAACAATGCAAAGTATAATGCCGGAGTTTCTTGTGTTATTATTGGTGTAGGAAACAAGGATATAAAAAGAAAGAAAGTGATATATGATTCTAACAATATTATGTTAGTTGATAAAATTAATCCAACAATTACTGGTAAGCAATCTGCACTTGTTAATTCTCAATCAAAAAGTATTTCTGGATTGAAACAAATGATAAAAGGTAGTTTACCTGCTGATGATAACAACCTTACGTTATATGATGTGGATAAAGAATCAATTGTAAATGAGTATCCATTTGCTGATAAATTCATCAAGAACTTTGTTGGGGCTCAGGAATTGATAAACGGTGAGAGAAGATACTGTATTTGGGTTAATGATGCTGATTGCGAAGAGGCAATGCAGATTCTTCCGTTTGCTAAAAGATTTGAACAAGTTAAGCAAATGCGTTTAGGAAGCAAGAAAGAAGTTACCAGAAAATTAGCCTCGATACCTTACAAATTTGCTGAAGATAGACATAGAAATAGTGAGGCATTAGTAATTCCTGTTGTTTCATCTGAACGGAGAGAGTATATTCCTATGGGTTTTGTGCCTGAGGGGACAGTTGTTTATTATTCTGCTTTCGCAATATATAATGCAACGGCTATAGATTTTGGAATTATTGTATCAAGAATCCATATGTTATGGGTAAAAGTAACATCAGGAAAACTTGAATCACGTATTCGCTACTCTGCCCAACTTTGCTACAACACTTTTCCCTTCCCCAAAGTCTCTGAAGACAAGAAAAAGGAAATTGAGGAGGCTGCAGAGAATGTGCTGATTACGCGTGAGTATTATCCTGGAAGTACTTTGGCTGAGCTTTACGATCCCGATAAGATGCCACAGGATTTGCGTGAGGCACATGCAAAGCTGGATGACATCGTGGAGAGCTGCTATCCTGGCTATCCCTTTGCCTCAGACGAAGCCCGACTGGAATGTCTGTTTAAGCTCTACGAAAAGATGACATCTGCGAAATAACGGCAGAAAAATTTGGAAGTTACAGATAAAGTCCGTATCTTTGCAGTGTAATTGCAAAGAAGTGAGTTATGAAACTGACAAAGGAAGAAGCACTGAAGCGTTTTAAAAACGCACTGAATCGCAAGAAGGCTTGGGAAGAAAAGTTCGAAGCGAAATATGCTGATGTAACAAACTTGTACACAACAGCATAGGAGTGATGAACAATCGATGGCGATTATGTGTTTCAGACTGCCAAGGGCGTTATCTATGGCATTGGTTTTATCGAGAACGACCCTCTTGGAGGATGCGAAACTTATCAGTTGTCCATCAGTAACCAGAATAAACTCCATGCTTCATACGACCCAGATGTAAAGAACACCACACTTATTATTGTCGATGCGTTCTTCCGCGAGAACTTAGACGGCTTGCTTTATATGTGTGATACCAGTGATAGCCGTGAAGCTGCACGCAACCGACTGTTCTTGCGATGGTTTGAGGAATCTGCAGAACCAGAACGTTTTACAATAAAGACGGCAAGTGCTGTGATAGAAGGGCAGGGGATATATGCTGCTATCATTGTTGAAAACCGGAACCCTATGGCCCAAGCAATTATTGATGACTTTGAACTGACAGCAAAGATGCTGACAGAAGACAAATAACAAAGCGCTACAAAACTAAGAATTCGAAACGTCTCTTAAGCTTGGCCGCAGACAGACAAACGTAGAGAATATCTTTTGAGGAAAGGCGCTGAACTAAAGATATTCTGACATGCTAAAAACTGAAAACACGATTGTTGATATCAAGTATCAGCAGACAGGAACGGCTACAGCCGTGAACCCATTGGGAATGCGTGAGATGCAGGCAATGGCCTACGAACATCGTAACAAACGTTTCCTGCTTATCAAGGCTCCTCCAGCATCAGGTAAGAGTCGTGCATTGATGTTTATTGCACTTGATAAGTTGCAGAATCAGGGACTTAAGAGAGTTGTGGTGGCTGTGCCTGAAAAGAGTATTGGCCGCTCGTTTAAGAACACCAATCTGACGAATGGTGGCTTTTTTGCCAATTGGTCCGTGCCAACGTATTTCAATCTGACGGATGTTAAGAACGAACAGGACAAGAAAGGTCGTTTTATAGAATTCTTCCGTCAGAATGGTGCGAAGATACTGGTTTGCGCCCATGCTACCCTGCGAAATGGCATGAAAGAACTGGAAGATGAGGCTTTTAACGATACATTGTTGGCTATTGATGAGTTTCATCATACCAGTGCTGATGCTAATTCAAATCTTGGCGACGTGGTACGTCGAGTGATGAACAACTCTACTGGGCATATCGTGGCTATGACAGGAAGTTACTTCAGAGGCGATGGCGTGCCTGTGCTCAGAGCAGAAGATGAGGCTCGATTCTTCCCTGTAACCTATAATTACTACCAGCAACTAAACGGCTACAAATATTTGAAGAACCTGATTTTGGGTTATCATTTCTATCATGGTTCGTATCTGGATCGTATTGGTGAAGTGCTCGATACCACGAAGAAAACGATTATTCATATACCAAGTGTGAATGCACGTAGTTCAACGGGACTTGGCAAATATACGGAGACTGGCGAAATCATGAAAGTGATAGGTACTGTGGAGTCAAAAGATTATAATACAGGAATCTATCATGTAAGGACTGCTGATGGCAGACTGCTGAAGGTAGCAGACCTTGTGGAAGACGACCAGAAGGAACGCAATATGGTGCAAGGGTATCTGCAAAACATCAAGCATCGCGACGACGTGGATATCATTATTGCATTGGGTACAGCCAAGGAAGGATTTGACTGGCAGTGGTGCGAGATGTGTCTGACTGTTGGTGTTCGTGGCTCGCTGACTGAAGTGATACAGATTATTGGAAGATGTACGCGTGATTGTGAAGGGAAAGAAACTGCCCGTTTTGTAAATCTGATTGCGATGCCAGATGCCGAGCAGGCAGAAGTAAAAGTGGCGGTGAATGACTTTTTGAAGGCAATTACCGCGTCGCTTTTGATGGAACAAGTAATGGCGCCCAGTTGGAAGTTTAAAACCATTAAGGACGAAGACGACGGTAAAGGCGATTTGGCGCATACTATTGTTGTAGAAGGTCTGAAACCACTGTCAAGCGAAAAGACAAAGACGATTGTTGAAAGTCAACTTGACGATTTGAAGGCTGCTGTATTGCAGAACGACATGATGATCAAGGCATTGAGTGGTTCTACTACAGCAGAAACTATTACCCAACATATCATCCCAAAGATAATACGTGAACGTTATCCGGAGTTAACTGATGAAGAAATTGAGGAGGTGCGCCAGCGTTTGCTCCTCGACACCATCATTAAAGGCAATGATATTGTCAACGAGAAAGGTGAGCCAATTTCTTCGATACCAAACAGTGGCGATGATGAGGAAAAGAGTGAAGGAAACAGGCTGATAAAGATTACCAACAGGTTTATCAATATCGACCAGCTGAGTATTAACCTGATTGATACGATTAATCCCTTCCAACGTGCATACGAAGTTATATCAAAATCTGTAGATGCAAAGACGTTGAAGTTGATTCAAGACACCATTGCTGAGCAGAAATATGATATGACCTTAGAACAGGCCATCATTCTGTTCAAGGGTCCATTAAAAGAGTATGTGACAGCGCATGATGGAAAAATACCATCAATGGATGATCCAGATCCAAAAGTGAGGGAGTTGGCTGTGGCCTATGCGAAGATATTGAATCAGAAACGTCGCCAAATGAGTGGATTAGAAATAGGAGAGTAAGGTATGGATATTAAGAAAGAATTGCTTGAATTATTTGATGACCCTTTGTTGGATGGCGCACGTCCTTTTGCTAAAGCCATTACTGCAGATGACAGAATCATGCAGAAGATTGCTGAGATAAAGGAATGGATAGCCCAAAATGGTCGTGAACCACAAAAGGATGGTAACTTGAAGGAGAAACTAATGTTCGCATCATTAACGACATTAAAAGAAAAGGGATTATGGACATAGATAAAGAATTGGAGGCATTGTTTGACGACCCATTGTTGAATGTTAGTGAGGAAGAAAAGAGTCTTTTCGATATTCCACAGGATATGCGAAAGGTAATTGCCAAGAAGAAAGCTGATTATGTGGCCCAACATAAACTCTGCGAGAACTTCGATGATTACAAGCCCTTATTTGCAAAGGTGCATCGTGAACTGAAACAAGGACTGCGTTCGTTGGTCAAAATTACCAAGACTGCTACGCTCGCTGAAGGTCGTTTCTATTTTGTTAGTGGGCAGATGCTGTTATTGGATAAGATTGGCGAATTGAAGAAAAGTAGTAACTTCCTTCCAGATGCAAGAACGCGTTGTGTCTATGAGAATGGTACTGAGTCTGACATCCTGTTACAAACACTTCGAAAGAACGTTGTGGGTGACGGATATGCAGTAACAGAATTACAGGAAGATGGAAATGGTAAGTTCTTTAGCAATTCGGATGTAACAGCAGATGACAAAGTGACGGGCTTTATTTATGTACTTAGTTCTTTATCGCAAGACCCTGCTATCAAAGAAGTAAAGCATCTCTATAAGATTGGATTCTCGACAAATAGTGTAGAGCAAAGAATAGCAAATGCAGAGAAAGAACCTACTTATTTGATGGCTCCAGTAAAAATACAAGCCAGCTATAAGGTAGTTAATGTGAATTCTCAGAAGTTTGAAGACTTGATACATCAGGTATTAAAGCCAGCTCAATTCCAAGTATCCGTATTCGATGATAAAGGTGTTGAACATCAGCCTCAAGAGTGGTTCGTAGTACCTCTGCCCGTCGTGGATGTCATTATCCAAAAAATCATGGATGGAAGTATTGTTGGATACACCTATAATCCTGAGCAAGAATGTTTGGAAAAACGAATAGTAAAGGAAAAATCCACATTCGATACCAAAGGCATGAAGGTTCTGACACTCAATATCAAGAAGATATACTTTGATGAGATTATGAGTGGGACGAAAAAGATAGAGTATCGAGAGTTAAAGCAAACCACGCTTAACAAATACACTTATTTGGATGAATCAGACGGTAAGCGCTATCTGCGTCGATATGATGCCATCCGCTTTTTTGTTGGCTATCATAAAGACAGGGAGAGTGCATTGGTTCAGGTGAAGGATATTACTTACAATGAAGGAATCGTTGAATATCATTTGGGGTTGGTTTTGGAGAAAATAAACAATAACAAATAAAATTAATTATCTATTCTCTTGGGGAGTGCAATGATAAATAGAAGTGCATAACTTTCTAGATTAAAGTGCAATAATTTGTATTTGCTCCTACCAAATATGTGTTATTTTATTGATTGTAAGCAAGTTAGAGGAATTTTTGCCCCTACTTTGCTCCTACTTTCCTCCTACTTTGCTCCTATCTTGCCCCTACTAAACGCAAATGATATTACTGGAAAACAAAACGAGAAAGCAGGAATAGCTTTGAAATTCTCTAGAGAATTTGGAGCTTAAGTACGCACTAACGATTGCTAAGTGGCGAAGAAACGTTTGAATTCTCTAGAGAATTGCGGAGAGAATGCGTATATAAAAACTTGAAAGCCAAGAGTATCAGATGAGCTAGGTGGGGGTAAAGAGGTGAAGAACTGCAGGAGTAAGACATTTGGGTGGTTGGTCGGTAGTTGGTAGTAGCAAAGTAGGGGCAAAGTAGGAGCAAAGTAGTAGTAAAGTAGGAGGAGAAAATTGTATAAGTTATAGAATAACAATGCGTTATCTCAATTTCGGTAGGGGCAAATCGGAAAAATTGAATTTGTTCTGCAAAATTCTTTTGATTTTGTTGCCAAAATATTTGCAAAGGAGCAGAAAATTTTGTATCTTTGCAATTCGTATAGAACCATAACGGAAATAACAACGGATAATAATCAATAACGTATAATAATAACATAAAATAATGGCTATGAAAGTAACGCTTATCAAATTTTCTCGGAAGAAGCAGGTGCTCCACCGCGTGGAGCTGTCTGCGCTGGCTGAAACCATCAAGAAGAATCCCAATGCTAAGGCCGTCTATGACCTGCGACTGAACTATCAATTTTTCAAGCCGGTTCGTCTGGACGACGGTCAGATTGTGTACGACGGGGAACATGTGTTTGGTCTGCCCAGAATCGTTTTCTCTGCCGAGTGCGACAAGTACGCGGGCGGTATCCGATTCCTGAAATATAACGCATTGGTGGTCATTGAGGTCAATGGCCTGAAAACCTACGAGGATGCCGTGAAGGTGAGGAATCTGGCATCGCGAATGGACGAGACGTTGATGGCTTACCTCGGAGCATCTGGAAAGTCGGTAAAAATCGTGTGCAGAGGAGAGCTATTTGGGAAGGAAGATGGAAGAGGTCAGAAGGAAGAGTTGAGGCTGCCTACGACGGAGGATGAGATCCGTCAGTTCCACCTTAATATATATAACACGGCGCGGAGGGCGTATCAGAACCAGTTCGGGCTGGACATCGAGTATTTGGATCCCAAGTTGGAGCGGACGGTCTATATCAGTGCCGACCCTGAGATGTACTTTAATCCGGATGCGCGTCCCTTCAAGGCCGATGCGCTGAAGCACGACCAGCCGGAGCCGACACCCATCTCGTGGGAGAGCGACCACTTGATGCCTGGACGAACCGTCAAGCGCACCTATCACTTCAACTGGGTGTTCATCCTGCGCGAGGTGTTGGGCGGCTATTTCGACCTGCCCGATGAAGATCGTCAGATGCAGCTGTTGCAGCAGATAGCCCGCAAGTCGCTTGAACAGGGCATTCCGCTGGCTCACGCACAGGGTATGACGCTGGAGCATCCGCTGTTCCATAACGACCCTGAATTGGTGAAGAATGTCTTCTCGACGACCTACGAAATACCCCTGCTGGAGGAATACCAGAAGACGCACAAAGTGAAGCCGCTGAAGAGTGTGCCGCAAGAGACGTTGCAGACGATGAGGACGGAAATGTTTCTCACCTCGAATTACGATATGCGCAAAAACCTGATGACGGGCGTGGCTGAATATCGCATGAAATACTCTGAGGATCAGACGTTTAAGCCCCTGACCGTTGAGGTGCGCAACGATATGACCATCGAGGCCCGCGAGTTGGGACTGAAGTCATGGGATCAGGATGTGAACCGCTTTATCGATTCTACGCGCATCGAGCAATATGACCCAGTGAACACCTGGTTGGACGCTCTGCCGGAATGGGACGGAGAGGACCGTATAGCGGCACTTGCAAAACGAGTGCCGACCAATCAGCCGCATTGGGAGAAGTATCTGCGATACTGGCTGGTGGGTATGGTGGCACAATGGCGCGAGAGCGACAAGCAGCTGACTGGCAATGCGTTGACGCCGTTGCTGATTGGTCGTCAGGGTTGCGGAAAGACGCGTTTCTGCAAGATTCTGCTACCGCCTGAATTGCGCGACTACTACAACGACAAGCTGAACTTCAAGAACGAGTTCGACCTGAACATTGCGCTGACGTCGTTTGCGCTCATCAACATCGACGAGTTCGACAAGACCACCAACTCGCAGCAAATCGTGCTGAAATACTTGTTGTCGTCTGCCGACGTGAAGTTCCGTCCGCCTTACGGCAAGACCATCAAGCAGTATCGTCGCTATACCTCGTTTATCGGCACCACCAATCAGCAACAGCCGTTGGTGGATCCTACGGGTTCGCGACGCTTCGTCTGCGTAGGCATCCCCGCTGGCAAGAACATCGACTTTACGGATAATCTCGAACATCGCCAGCTCTATGCTCAGGCCCTGCATCTGTTCAATAGCGGTGAACGCTTCTGGCTGGACGATGACGAGATACAGACGCTGATTGAGGAAAATGTGCCCTATCAGCGAACGGTCGATCTGGTGGAGATGATCAACGAGAGCTTCCGCAAACCCAAGGACGACGAAGGCCGCTGGTGGGGAACGACGGAAATCCTGTCCTTCCTTGCTGGACGTTATGCTTATTTTGACGCCAAACGAACAACGCCAGCCGTATTGGGCAAGGCCATGAATAACTTCAAGTTCGGATTCAAGCATCATGTTGTCAACGGTGCATCCGAATACTGGCTTTGCGAAAAGTAATCATCAAGTAAATGACATCCAAAAAAACGAATAAAGATGAGATACAAAATCAAGAAAGAGACCAAGCCGACGCTTAGCACTTTCGGCAAATATAAGGCGGTGGCCGTTCATAACCAGACCATCGAGAGCCGCGAGATTTACGACGAGGCTGCTCGTCACATGAACATCAGCGGTGGGGCCCTCGAAGGACTGATGATGACTGTTGCGGAAGTCGTCCGTCGCCACCTGCAGAACGGAGATAAAGTACGGCTGAAAGAGTGGGGGATGCTGAAACTGGAAATCGAGAGCGACAAGGTGGACGACCCCAAGGCCTTCCGCGCCAAGAAGCACATCCGCGGCGTCCGCCTCCACTTCCTCCCAGAAAGCGAAAATGGCTCCCCCGAACTCTACAAAGACATCACCTTCGAGAAGGAAAAGCAATGATAAAGAGGGGTTGCTGAGGTTATTTGGCCCGTCATGGTGCGTACGTCTGCAGAATTAATAAATTTCTGCGACATGAGCAAATAATTTCTCACTTTCGCTTCTCACTTTCACTTTATTTTTGTACCTTTGTAACCAAAAGTTGTTAGCGAATAAGAATGGACAACCAGCAAGAGATATTTCCGATAGTGGACGAAGCAGGGCGGGTGACAGGCTCTGCCACACGGGGCGAGTGTCATAGCGGCTCGAAGCTGCTACACCCCGTGGTGCATCTGCATGTGTTTAACTCCAAAGACGAGGTGTATCTGCAACGACGGCCGGAATGGAAGGATATTCAGCCAGGGAAATGGGACACAGCCGTTGGCGGTCACATAGACTATGGTGAGACGCCAGAAGTGGCCCTTTGCCGTGAGGTGCGCGAAGAGTTGGGCATCACAGACTTCAAGCCTGAGTTCGTTGACAAATATGTGTTTGAAAGCAAGCGCGAACGCGAACTGGTGTATGTGCATCGTACTACCTACGACGGTGAGATCAGTCCTTCGGCAGAGGAATTGGACGGAGGTCGTTTCTGGACGATGCAGGAGATTCGCGAGGCAATGGGGCAGGGGATACTGACGCCCAACTTCGAGAGCGAGTTCAAAAGGTGTTTTGGCAATTTGTTATGAAGAAAGAACTGTTTTTGGCTGTTAGCTTTTGGCTGTTAGCTTTTAGCTGCTGTTTACCTGCCTCTGCGCAGAAGCGTGCGAAGTATGAGTTCAAGCGCAATCTGCCAGTGTATGCTGATTCGCTGATTGCCGATTTTGACTTCCCTTTAGCCTGGGGTAATTCTGGCGTCAAGGACTTCAGCGAGTGGCGTCGCGTGGCTCGACAGAAGGTGTTCGACTGCATGCTGATGCCACCGCCAGCACCCTCAAACGGATATGAGACGAAGGTGCTTTTCGAGGAGCAGCGCGATGGCTATAAGGCACAGAAGATAGAGATCCGACTTAGTCGTTACTATACGGTTCCTGCCTACGTGCTGATTCCTGACGGCAAGGGGCCGTTCCCTGCCGTAAACTGTCTGCACGACCATGGCGCCCACCTCTTTATCGGCAAGGAGAAGATGATCCGTCCGTTGGCGTGTGAGGACTCCACGGTTATTGCTGATGCCCAAGAATGGCTGAAAGGTTATGAGGGTCAGTTCTTTGGTGACTATCTGGCAAAGAATGGCTATGTGGTGTTCTCGGCTGATGCCCCCATGTGGGGAGAGCGAGGCCAGATGGAAGGTGCCAATCGTGACCGATACGACATGATAGCAGGCAATATGATGATGTATGGTATCGACCTCTCAGCCTGGATGACCTATGATGATATTGCTGGCACGGAATTTCTGGCGCAGATGCCCGAGGTGGATGCCTCAAGGATTGGTTGTACGGGATGGTCGATGGGTGCCTACCGGGCGTGGATGCTTTCAGCGCTCTCTGACCGCATCAAGGTGGGTGCGGCCGTCTGTTGGATGGTGACATCGGACGAGCAATTGTCTTTTAAGTACGCCCGCACGGAGAACGGTGGTTTTGCCAATTGCTTTCCAGGACTGCGTCGTTGGCTCGATTATCCGCATATAGCCAGCATCGCCTGTCCGAAGCCGATGCTATTCATTAATGGTTCACAGGATAAACTCTTCCCAGTGGCAGGCGTCGAGAAAGCTTTCGCCACGATGCACGCGACTTGGGAGAGTCAGGGCGCTGGCGACAAGATTGAAACAGAGTTATGGGATATGCCCCATAGCTGTTGGAAGAATTCCCAGCAAAGGGTACTCGAGTTTTTCAAGAAACACCTGTAAACAGAGACTAAATAAATGAAGATGAAAAAGACTATTCTACTCCTGATGAGTGTGCTCATGGCTGTCGTGGCGTGGGCACAGGGCAGTTCTGCCCTTGACCAGCTCAAGGCAGACCCCAGACGTGCGTATGGTATGGATTATCCGTACACGTTTACCAACCAGCAACAAACCAAGGCACCGAAGGGCTACAGCCCGTTCTACATCAGCCATTACGGTCGTCACGGTTCGCGCTACTACTGGAATGCAATGCTTTACCAAGAGCTTTCCAAGTTGCTGACAATGGCTCACGAGAAACAGATATTGACGCCCGAGGGCGAGGCTTTCTATGAGAAATTCATGGCTGCCAAGGACGAGTTGACGGCTGGCGTCAGTGAGTTGAGCGACCTGGGATGGGAGCAGCATCAGGGCATCGCCAGAACGATGTACAACAACTTCCCAGAGGTATTCAAGAATGGTGGTAACGTGCTTGCAATCTCCTCACTCACAGGTCGTTGCGTGCTCAGTATGGCGTCGTTCTGTCAGGAACTGACGCAATGCAATCCGAAGATTGAGATTCGCGAACAGTCTGCCCGCAAGACCCTCAATGGGGTAGTGCCTACGGACAATCAGAACCCGCTGAAGCGCAAGTTCACGAAGGTGAAGGCCCGCTGGGAGAAGAACCGCGACAAGTTCACTTTCGACGAGTCGTTGCGCGACAAGGTCATCAAGCGTGTTTTCACCAATACCGACAGCCTGCATAACCTGCACCACATCGGCAGTAACCTCATCAACCTTTATACCTCGTTGCCTAACATCGGCCATGAGGGGATGATGGGTAACCTGATTACCGACGACGAGATGGTGGCACAGTGGGAACAGTCGAACCTCGGCTCCTATTCGTGGGTGTTTGAACCGCAATACGAGATGATTCCCATTTTGGAGGACATCATCGCGAAGGCTGATGCCGCTATTGAGGGACGTAGTGACCATATCTCCGACCTCCGCTTCGGACACGACACCTGTCTGGGTCCGCTGACGGTGCTGATGGGAATCAACGGTGCCGACCTTGACCCTGAGGACCCCTTTGAAGTGAAGAACTGCTACCAGAACTGGGAGACCTGCAAGGCGTCGAACATCCAGCTGGTGTTCTATCGCGGCAAGAAGGCTACTGACGACATCCTCGTGAAGCTTCTCCTCAATGGTACTGAAGCCCGTCTGCCCATTGCTACTGACAATGCGCCTTACTACAAGTGGTCCGACCTGCGACAGTTCTATCAGAATCGTATCGATAAAAATAAATAAGGTATATCATGAAGATTGTAATACTTGACGGCTATACGGCTAATCCTGGCGATATGTCGTGGAAAGAGCTGGAGGCATTGGGCGAACTGACGGTGTACGACCGCACCAAGGCCGAAGAGACGGTGGCGAGAGCTGCCGAAGCGGAAATCGTGCTGACCAACAAGGTCATCATCAGTCGCGAAGTAATCAGCCAGTTGCCTCGACTGAAATATATCGGTGTGCTGGCAACGGGATATAATGTGGTAGATATCAAGGCTGCCCACGAGCGTGGCATCGTGGTGACCAATGTGCCAGCCTATAGTACGGAGAGTGTGGCGCAGATGGTGTTTGCCCACCTGCTGACGGTGACGAACCGTACGGAGCACTATGCCCAGGAGAATCGCAATGACCGTTGGACGAAGAATCCTGATTTCTGCTACTGGGATTTTCCGCACCATGAACTGGCGGGCAAGACGTTTGGCGTCGTTGGACTGGGGAATATCGGTTTGCGAGTGGCAACCATCGCGAAAGCATTCGGCATGAAAGTGAAGGCACTGACCAGTAAAGCGGCAGATGCTTTGCCTGCCTTTATTCAAAAGGCGACAATGGAAGAACTGCTCTCGACATCGGACGTGCTGTCGTTGCACTGTCCGCTGACAGACGGCACGCGGCACCTGATAAACCGTGAGACATTGCAACAGATGAAACCAACGGCCATCCTCATCAATACCGGACGAGGCCCGTTGGTGGACGACCAGGCCATTGCCGACGCACTGGCTAAAGGACGCCTTGCGGCTTTCTGTGCCGATGTGCTCACCGAGGAACCGCCCAAGGCCGACAATCCGTTGCTGAAACAGCCCAACGCCTATATGACGCCACATATTGCCTGGGCGTCCATTGAAGCCCGCGAGCGACTCATTGAGGTGGCAACAAATAATGTCCGCTCATTCCTGAACGGACAGCCTCAAAATATGGTATAGCAATTCTTTTCAGCGACGTTTGCGGAAAATGTGTCCGTAGGTTTTCATGAGCTTACGGACAAGCAGGAATGCGTCGATAGCGGTGACGCTCTTGGAAACGATGTTGGCAACCATCTCGCCCTTGGTCGCATTCTTGGGTGGAATGAAAAGCGTATGCCAAAGCGTACTGATCTGGTCGCTTTCCTTCTGAATGCCAGCGGCTAACTCTTCTTTGCGCTTGATGATGTCATCAAGTGTCTGGAAGTTCTTTTCTGTTTTATGACCGTTTAGCATAGTGGGGTCAGCTCATGAACAGGTTGGTGAGAAAACGTATTATCGGACGCTGGATGAGGGCCTTGCTATAGGCAATGAACAGGACGAGGACGATGAGGTGAAAGAAAGCCACGATGAAGAAAGCAGCCACATCGCCCACATAGCCCGCCAGCCAATAGGCAACGGCGAAGGAGCAATACATGAAGGCAAAAATGATGATGAGGAAGAAGACAATGAACAATGCCAGAGCCGTCAGCAGGCGGACAAACTTATCGAAGAGATCAAGCTTCAGATATTCTTTCTGAAGCCCGAGGTAGTTCTTGAGAGTCTCCACCAGCTGGGCAATGGCCTCTACGTTCTTGTCGTTCGATAACATCTTACACCTTACGTTTTCTCTGCAAGCAGAGTGTGGCGTTGCGAATTCGTCAGACATCCTTATGCTTCCACTTCGGGAGCTGCATCGGCAATGTCGTCGACGAGGTCCTTCACCTCTTTGCGACTGAGCTTGATGTTGTGCTTCTTCATGAAGTCGTCAACAGCCTCAGTAATTTTCACACGGGTTTCTTCACCCTTTTCGGGGGCCAGTAAGAGACCAAGAACTGCTCCGGCGAGAGCTCCGCCGAAAAATGCGCCTAAATAACCTAAACTTTTCATAGTTGTAATATTTTTATAGCGTTAAACGTCTGTTTCGAGGGCAAATTTACGGAAAGTTTTCGAAATTAACAAACTTTACGCAGTATTTTTCTTTGATTTTGCTCAATATTTTGTAATTTTGCGCAATAAAACAGATTTTTAAGTTTAATTTAAATAGAAAACAAGGTAAATTATGAAGAAGTACATCGTGCTTTGCGCTGGTATTTGCGCAGCTATGGCTTTTACAAGCTGTAAGTCGAGTGAAAGTGCCTACAAGCAGGCTTATCTGAAGGCTAAGGCCCAGGAAGAAGTTCAGACTCCTGCCCAGCAGGAAACTGTAGAGCAGAATGTGGTTGCTCCTCTGCAGGAGCGTCCCGCTACAAACACCCGCGTCTTGGACAATGCTGACAACGTGTCAGTTCGTCAGGAGAATGTGACGGTGGTTAGTGGTGCTGGTCTGAAGAACTTCAGCGTTGTTGTTGGTTCATTCTCACTGCGTGCCAATGCCGATGGTCTGCAGCAGACGCTTCGTTCAGTAGGTTATGATGCTCAGATTGTGCTCAACTCTGCTGTTCAGCCCGCTATGTATCGTGTGGTTGCTGCCACTTTCGACACAAAGGCTGAGGCTGCCGCAAGCCGTAACGACCTGCAGGCAAAGTATCCTGGTGCATGGCTGCTGTATGCTAAGTAAGCTGTGGCTCGGATATTATCAATAGACTACGGAAAGAAACGTACAGGACTGGCAGTCACCGACCCACTGCAAATCATAGCAGGCGGGTTGGCGACTGTCTCTACGTCTGAGTTGTTCGATTATCTGCAGCAATACGTGGGTCGTGAGCCCGTGGAGCGTATCGTCATTGGTGAGCCCCGCCAGCCCAACGGCCAGCCCAGTGAGAATCTGGCGCGTGTGCAGCAGTTCGTCAACCGCTGGCGCAAACAACGTCCTGACATCCCCATTGAGTACTACGACGAACGCTTCACCTCCGTGCTGGCCCATCAGGCTATGCTGGATGCCGGTTTGAAGAGGAAAGCCCGTCAAGACAAGGCGCTGGTGGATGAAATCTCCGCCACCATCATTCTCGAGGATTATCTCCGTTCTAAGAAGTGAAGAGTGAAGAATGAAGAGTGAATAATTTGCTACCGCCCCAAAAAACAAATTGTAAATGATATTACCTATTTATATATATGGTCAGCCGGTATTGAGGAAGGTGACGGAAGATATCACCCCTGACTATCCGGAACTGAAACAGCTCATTGCCGATATGTGGGAGACGCTGGCCGAGAGCGAAGGCATCGGACTGGCAGCACCCCAGATTGGTCGTGCGATACGCCTGTCGGTTATCGACCTCGACGTGTTGGCTGAGGATATGCCCGAATATAAAGGTTTCCGTCAGGTGTATATCAATCCGCATATCGTGGAGTACGACGACGCCAAGACGGACACCAGCGAAGAGGGTTGTCTGTCGTTGCCTGCCATCCATGAGAAGGTGGTTCGTCCCACCCGTATCCGCGTAGAATGGGACGACGAGCAGTTTAACCACCACGACGAGTGGATTGAGGGCTATCTGGCCCGTGTGATGCAACACGAGTTTGACCACTTGGACGGCAAGATGTTTGTCGACCGTATCTCGCCGCTCCGCAAGCAGCTCATCAAGAGCAAGCTGAAGGCGCTGATGCAGGGTCGCTACCGTTGTGGATACAAAACGAAACCCGTAAGACATTGAACGTTGAACATTGAACGTTGAACATGATACACTGTGGTAACATATTCATGAGATTTGCATTGTTGTTCTTTGCACTTCAATGTTCAA
>ONMN01000014.1 GCA_900318885.1 uncultured Prevotellaceae bacterium
CCAATTTGATGCGGGCATGTTCCTGGTCAACAAGGGGACCGAAATGTATAACCCGGCGCAGGCAGAGAAATACTTTGAGCGTCTCTTTCACCTTGCCATGGACCTTAAAAAGGAGGTACCAGACTCGGTGATTCCTGCGGCGGGGATGATGCTGGCGGGGATAGCTGCCGGGAAGGAAGACCTGGACCGCGCCTTGTTCTACATAGACGCGATAAGGCATGCCGAAAAGATGGGCGTGCGCGTGGGCGAGGACGATGGCTACTCATACCTGTTCGACATGTGGGGTGCGATGTACAGTATGGCGAAAGACGAGGATGAAAGGTCGCTGTATTACATGACGGAACTACGCAATCATCTGACCAAGGACAAGAAGCAGGGAATAGAGCACACGGACTATATGACAATAGAGCACACGGACTATATGACGGCCATGCTGTACGACAAACTGATGTCGAAATACATGGATATGTTCGGCGACAAACTCATAGAACTGACCATCGACGGCAAGAAGTACATCGCGCTTTCCTCGGAAGAGTGGAACATCGAGAAGCCTCTCATGGGGTGGGAGAAGTGGATGAAGAAAAGAGGCCAAACGGAGGGAGACCAAAAGTCGCTATACTACTGCTGTGACGACGGCAAGGTCACTGACGACCTGCACTTCGAGGGGAAATACAGTTTCTACCTCAACACAGACACCAAATACGACGTCAAGCTGGATGACGCCACAAATGTACGGCTGATTACCGTCACGCCCGAGCAGCGCCAGAAGATGGTAGACGCCTACCACAGCTACATGAAGAAGCACAAGAAGGACCAGAAAAAGTAGCCTTTCCCTGCCTGGCTTATAAGTCAGGTAATAGTTGGTCTGCTACTTCGCACAGTTCTGCGTACCACGATTCGCCAAAACGACGGATAAGTGGTTCGCGCAGAAACTGATAGACGCGGATGTGTTCTGCTTGGCCTTTGACGACAGCATCCCTGCAGACCATCCATTTGTGGTAGTTCAAGCCTATGAGTCCGTCACCGAATTTCTTCTCGCGGATAGGATAGAGTGAACAGCTAATGGGTTTGCAGAAATTGCTCTTACCCTCGCGATATGCCTTTTCCAATGCGCACAGGCAGTTGTCGCCATCATAACAGGTAAAGACACAATCCCTTCCCCTTACAATACTTGTCACCATATCTCCATCACGATCGGCATAGGCTACGCCTTGTTGGTCAATGACGCTCTGTGCTGATGCAGAAAGCATTGGCCACACTGTGTCGAGAGCATCCTCAATACTGGCAATCTCGTCCATTGTCACTGGTGCACCATCACTGCCTTCCACACAACAAATGCCTTTGCACTTCTCATAGTCACAACAGAAGTACTCGGTCAGTATCTCTGAGGAGATTAAGATGCCTCCTATTTCAAGAATGGGTGGAATGTTCATCTGACTGAGTAATTAGTAATGAGTAATTATGGTTACCAATTGATAGGAGTTATGCCGTTTTGCTGAAGATAGGCATTGCAGCGTGAGAATTGGTGCTGTCCGAACCAACCACCGCGATTGGCACTGAGCGGAGAGGGATGGACAGATTCGAGTACGAGGTTTTGTTGGCGGTCAATCATGTAAGCCTTCGAACGTGCATAGCCGCCCCAAAGCATATAGACCAAATGCTGACGATGTTGAGCCAAAGCCTGAATAGCAGCATCGGTAAACTTTTGCCAACCCAACGCAGAGTGGCTGTTTGCCACATGGGCACGAACGGTTTACCAGACGTGGGAATAGGTGTGCCAAGGTCTTGCTCTATCTCCTTGAAGATATTCTGCAAAGAGGGTGGAAACTGTACTCCATCCTGCACGGAGAAACTCAACCCATGAGCCTGTCCAGGTTCATGATAGGGGTCTTGTCCGATGATGACCACCTTTACCTGGTTGAAAGGACACAGATTAAAGGCATTGAATATGAAACGTCCTGGAGGATAGCAGGTACCAGCAGTATACTCCTGTCGCACCGATTGGGTGAGCTGTTCGAAATAAGGTTTCTCAAACTCACCTTGCAGGTATTCCTTCCATGTGGGTTCTATCTGGACATTCATGTGCTCTTATAGCAATTTCTGGATTTCTTGTTCTACGTCCTTGATAGTCTGTGAACGTCCTATGATGTTGTTGCCACGATCTATCAGGAAGAATTCTGGTACATTTTGTACGTTATAAAGGGTCAGTATTGACGAATTGATGCCGTTCTCGAAGTGTTCGTCACCATCAAGGCTCACCTGATATATTTCCAATCCTTGTGCACTATACTTGTTATAGAGTTCGCGTAACAACAGAATACGAGCAGGTGACTCGTCCATACTAAATATATGGAAGTCAAGCAGCACCACCTTGCCCTTCAAATCAGTTAAGTGGCGCATCTGACCTTTATTGTCGCGCAGGGCAATATCGATGAGACCAGCCTCCTGTACCTTCGAAGGATCGATAGTTCGGCTGTTTTCGGCATCTGCAATACGTACGTTCTTCATACCCTCAATGGCAATATTATGCAGGTTTGCACCACGCTCAGCAGTTGGCCATTGGTGGTCCCAACTGGTGGCAACAGCAGCAAAAGCTTTGATGTCGTCACGATTGGTACGAGGATTGAAGAGCAACATATTACCCAATGTCTGGAATAGGGCAAAATAGGCGTATGCCTTATCCGGATGAGCGTAGATATAGCGTGTCTTCACATCCTGCTTATAGGCATTCACCATAGCAAGAATGCTGTCGTTCACCTGATCAATACTTAATGTATCGTTGCGACTGACGTTGATGGCACGCTGTTGCAGGTCCATCTGCAACAAGGCCAGTTCCTGAATCTTTTGGCAATTTTCAGAACCGCTAACCTCATATTTCGATGCCATCTGCGGATACTCGGCTTTGACGGTAACCGTCTCGGTAGAGTCTATCGAGAGCGAGATAATCTGGTCGCTGATGCGCAGGCGATAAAACTCAGGGGCTTCTGTCTGGGCACCACTGAAACTAAAGGCACCATCGTCACCCAGCTTCACAGAATCCAATACGTCTATACCTGTCAACGCGATATTCTCGAAGTAAAGCACTGAGTCTTTGGCGTTGGTGATGTTACCTTCTACATGGAATTTCTTCTCTCCGCACGAAGCCATTGTCAAGGCTACAAGGGCGGCTATTACATATTTCTTCATCTTGCTTTTTTATTTTTGCCTGCAAAGGTAGTGCAAACCGAGCAAAATACAAAGAAAAAAGTCATTTTTCTTTTATTTTCGAGGTGAAGCCTACCTTCTCCAAGGGAGAAAGATGCGAATAAGCGAGGGAAAATGCAAATTTAAAGACCTATTTTTGTATTCCAAAGTCTGCTTGTTGGGCTTCTACCTCTTGCAAAAGCTTATTTTTCTCTGCGTCAGAGAGGGTAGAGGGACTAGATTCTCTAGATTGTCTAGAATCTCTAGATGCTCTGGCGTCTTTAGAAACACTAGATTCCTGATAGCACATGGGCACATCGTAAGGAACACTCTCTATCTCCAGTTCGGCAGGAGCGGGCGCATGAATACCAGGGAATTGCACCTCAGCCTTTATTTTTATTTTGCCGGCTTGTTTGGTGCTGCGTATCAGTACGGGAGCCGAACCCCATTCAACAGCCCGTGGATTGGCATTGATCCAAGCGACGGACATGACCTAAGTCATCAGTTACTTCACAGACTACGACGACGAAATCAGAACCATCAGCCACGAGTTTTTTGCCCATTTCATCGACATAAAGACGTAGTTTGGTACTTCTGCGTGAAGGCATCTTTTCAGTTTTGCAAACAACCTTGCCATTAATGATACCCTCAGCAACCATCTTGACGTTCTGCCAGTTTTTTTTTGTGTAGCTCCAGTTACGAGCCTCGAAGAAATCCCAAGCGTCTTTGAAAGTTACCAGTCCTTTATCTACAGGTTGCGTCCAGCAATGTTCACCATCGTACATGGTTAAACGTACGGAGTCGCAATTAGAGAAGATAGTAACGTCCTTTTCAGAGAACTGTGTCATCTCGTGGGCAATAGTGACGATTGGCTTTATTGTTTGTTGTGACTCAGTCGCAACAAACCCTGAAAGGACAGCCTCAAACATATCAAACGCGGTCTTTTTCTGGCGGAAAGCATCATAGATACCTCCCCAATAAGGGTCAGGATGGTAGCCGCGCTGGTGGTCGAAGGGATGCCATTGACAGCCTCCGATAAACTGACCAGTAGTATGGAATAACTCCTGCGTCGAACGGTAGAGACTTAGGGCCTGCGTCAGCATAGGTCGCTCACCCCATGAACGGGAGGCGCGATTGAGATTGTTGTGTGCATACCAGTCGTCTACCAATTCACCAAATTCACGCGTAAAGATACATTGCTTGATCTTCTTGGGGTCTCCGATGGGCAAACCATCGGACGCAAAGTCATCTCCAGGCCAGCCATATACGACATCGTAGTGTTCTGCAACACCAGCGGAATGTACGTCAGCAGCAGCTACAGGACGATAGGGATAGGGGTATTCGTCCTTTGTGATTTGTAAGGCCTTTAGGGCGAAGTCCTCAGGATAGCGCGTCTCGTTGAGGATGGGTTCCCACATCAGTACACAAGGATGATTTCTGTCGCGACGAATAATATTTCGTGTATTCTCGTGCACCTTCTCGTCCCAACCTTTTTCCTTGTTCCAATATTGCCATCCAGGAGTCGCTACGATGATAAAAAGTCCCATTTCATCGCAGGCATCCATAAACGATGGGTCTTGTGGATAGTGAGCAGTACGGATAATGGTAAAGCCAGCATCCCGCAAGCGTTTGGCATCTCGCCATTGCTGGGAATTGGGCAACGCATTACCCACATAAGCGAAGTCCTGATGACGATTGGCGCCAACTAACTGATGATATTTCTTGCCATTGAGATAGAAGCCAGGTTGGCGTCCTTGGGCATCATCTGTGCGAACAAATTCGAAGCTACGGATGCCAATACGAGTAATACCACCATCGAGCGATTGCTTACCCTCTTTGATGCAAGTTGTTATATGATATAAATAAGGTGTCTCTGGACTCCAGAGCTTGGGGTTTTTGACGAGGAAGCGCTGGGTGATGGTGCGCGCCTCGCCTGCTTGAAGCTTTAGTTTTGTTTTCTGGCCCGCTGGAGAACCAGCGAGAACGGTGGCTGAAAGGGCATTCTCAATAGTGATGGAATGGGGCTTGCTGTCGTTATTGCGCACTTCGGTATTGACGAAGACCTCAGCGCTCTTGTCGCTGATGGTGGCATAATGAACGAAGATGCCACCACCAGCCACCTTGTTTTCCTCGAGGGCATCTGTGATAGCGACCTTATTTTTCGCTATGAGCCATACGTCGCGATAGATGCCTCCATGATAGGCGAAGTCGAGCTGTGCCTGTTTTTTACCTGGGGGGTAGGTCTTGTCGTCGCTATTGTCAGCGCAGATGGCGATGACGAAATCATCGCCCACACTGCCAGAGAGAGGAATGGTGATGGGGAGATAGCCGCCTTCGTGTTCCTTTACTTTTTGGCCATTGACGTAAATGGTCTGCTTACCCATGATGGCCTCGAAATGGAGAGTGATGTCGCGACCAGTGCATTCCTTGGGCAGACGGAAGTGTTTGCGATACCATACAATGCCTTGATAATTGCGACAGCCGCTAGCCTCAGCAGGCATCAATTGAACGGTATGGGGTGTCGAGACTATCTCCCACGATTTGTCGTTGAAATCGACCTTTTCTGCACCTTTGACGTCGCCTGGATGGAAGCGCCAGCCAGCATTGAAATTCCAAACCAAGCGACCACTATTCTCCAAAGGGAAGAGACCTGCTACTGAGGTTTGCGCTATAGCATTTAAACTACAGACGATACAGATTATACAAATGAGTTTTCGCATAATTATTACCAATTATCTGTTCTGAATGAAGATACAGGTAGACCATCGTGCATCAGGTCGCCTTCTACCCAATCCTTGAAAGCATAGCGCACGGCAATGGGCTTTTTCACCTCGTCACAAACCACATAGACGTGATTGCGAGAAACCCACACCTTTGTGGCAGGATAGAACACCTTGTCGCTTCCTGCCACCTCAAAGTTCTTGGAAGCAGTACCATGTTCGAAGTAAACCCATTCCTTGCTTCTGTCGAAAGAGACTACAGCCGTATCTTTCTTAAACTCTACCTGTTTGTAGGTGGCGAACTCTGGCAGACCTTTTATGTCATACGTATTCGAAAGAGCGAGGATAGCCAAACGCTCTCCTGCCTGACGCTTCTTTCTGGGGTGAATGCCATATTCGAGACCAGCATCCATCAGCACAGCCATACGGGCATTCGAAATCATCGATTCTGCCTTCAATTGTTGTTCACGCAAATACTGACTGTCTTTCCAGTCAATGAGCGAGTAGTCGTAGGGCGCTATCTGACAATAATAGAATGGGAATTCGCCTTGTTTCCAATCCTTGCGCCAACCTTCGACCATTGCCTTCAACAGTGGAGCATAGTATTCATAGCGAGGCACATTATCCTCGCCCTGATACCAGATGGCTCCACGCATAGAGTAGCCAATGAGTGGCTTGAGTTGTCCGTTGTAGAGGGCCGTAGGACAACGTTGCTGCAACTTCTTGACATCCTCCTCTGTGATAATTTGTTGTACCTTGGGGAATGCCTTTAACCAGTCAGGGGCCATCCAGGCCTCGCAAGCAGAACCGCCCCAACTGGTACAAATAAGCCCTACTGGCACATCAAGCATCTGACGTAGAACCTTGCCAAAATAATAGGCTGTGGCAGAGAAGTCGCGCACGCTGGCACTGTTGGCTTCGTTCCATTGTCCTGTGACGTCCCATTCAGGCGTCAGCGACACGTGGCGCTTAACGGTAAACAGTCTTAACTGCGAGTCTTTGCAATTCAACAATTCTTCCGTCGTTCCTTCCACGGGCTGTTGCTTAAAGCCCTTCATCTGCATCTCCATGTTTGACTGGCCAGCACATATCCATACCTCGCCAATCATCACGTTGCTAATTTGAACGTAGTCTTTGTCCTTGAAGCCGATAAAGTAAGGGCCTCCAGCCTCAGGGGTCTTTACCTTTAAACTAAAGTTTCCGTCTTTGTTGGCCATTACGTTGTGGCATTTTTTGTCCCATGAGGTGGTAATGCAAACCCGTGTACCAGGATCTGCCCAACCCCAGATGTTACATTCTGACTGTTGTTGCAGCACCATATTATCGGCAAAGAATGCTGGTAGCTTCACCTTGCCACTTGCCGTTATTCCAATCAGCGCACATATGGCGCACAATAGCTTTCTCATATTATTGTTCTTTTAAAATCATTGGTTCTGCTAATAGTCCTGCAGGCAGCAGGCCATCTCCTTTCGTGCGATACTTGGCGTTGGTCCAAATGCCGTCGTAGGATGCCTTGCCGGCGTCGAGGCCACGCAGGGCGTTGTGCCAAGTGTTCACCACCTCGATTTCTATGGTGTTCTTGCCTTTTTGTAAGGCTCCAGTAATCTCCACCTCGTAGGGAGCTGTCCAGGCAATGCCGCAATCCTTGCCATTGATCCAGACGTGGGCAATATCCTTCACATTGGGGAACGATAGCCAAGCACGCCCTTGAGGGACTTCGTTCTTCTTCAGTTTCCACGTCGTCGTATAGCGCGCGTGACCACTGAAATAGCGTATTCTGTCGTCTGCATGCTGACTCCAGTCGAAGAGCGTCTGGGCCTTGATGGTCAAGCCTGCCTCTCGGAAGGAGACAGTCCAGGGCTCGCTATTTATTCCCAGCGTGGGAATGTTTTGTTCCCAGCGTGGGAATATTTTATTCCCAGCGTGGGAATATTCGCTCTGCCGGTAGCTCACAAATAGCGAGCCGTAAGCAGGCAACGTGATAGTGTCCTGATAGTCGTACGATTCGTCTGTCAAGGGATTGTAAGCCACCGCTTTTCCTTTGCTTTCGCGGAAAGTAGGCGAGAAAGTCTGCTCTTGGTTCGTTTGGTTCGAAAGGAAATAAATGTCTTCTCCTTCACCTGTACGATGGGCATAGGCAATGCCTTCAGGTAGGACGACGTCAGGTACAATTTTTTCAAAAGTGCTTTCCTTGTAGGGCTTGTCGACAATCTGAACGCCTTGTCTGCGCAGTTGGGCAATGCGTTTCTTAGCTTCGGGGGAAACAAGAACCCATTGGGGAACGACCAATACCTTATAATTAAAGGGCTGATTGAGTAGGGCGTCCTTGTTCATCGAGTCGTACTGATAACCATGTAAAGGATTAATCCAGTCCTTTAAATCAACGATTCCAACGGAATGTCGCACGCCAACAGGTGATTCTTCCATAGGTTGGCCTTCATTCGCAAGGCGTGCTTTTTCTGAAGCCACTCGTTCAGCACCAAACACCCCAGGCAACATAGGCACAAGGCGGTCTGGGGTAAAGGCACGACTGGGCATTTCTTCACCTGTATAGACGGCAATGTCTACCACAGGCTTGCCCTTTTGCAGGAGTGTCTGACAACGAGTAATATAATCGACGAAGGGTTTAGCCTCGGGGAACCAAATTTGGTCGCGCTGGAAGAAAAGACCGATTCCATCGAGAGTCATACCTGGTTTGCGGTCGAGCCAAGGGTTGTGAGTATTCACGTGGAAGAAGAGGCGATTCATGCCCAAGGCAAAGCTTCTGTCCAATAGTGCCTTGATGCTTGCCGGTGTCTCGTCCCACACGCCACGTACCTCAGTAAAACCCTCAGCTTGCACGATATTCTTGCCATAGACGTGGGCGCCACTGATGGCGTCAAGCATATCAGTAGGTTTATCATGAGTGGGTGAGTTCAACCAAAATTCGCCCATCGGTACGTCAACATACTTAAAATGCTCCATTCCATCGGAAACCATCGTGGGAGCAACGCTCTCTGATGACAACTGCACACCATATTCTTTGGCCTTTTGGGCAACGGTGACGAAGAACACTTCGTTCACCAATTCATTGATGGTCTTGCGAATGTCTCTTAGTGTCTCCTCTGCCCCTATCATAGGAACGCCAGCATAGACGGGCAGGAGGGGGAGGATGTCGTAACCTCGCCTGCGCTCAAACTCCTGAGCAAAATTTCGACTCCAGTTTTGCGAGCCACACTCCCATGAATCGACGTGCAGAAACTTAACAACCTTGTGGTTGGGGCGATTCATGAAGAGTCCAAACCAACGGTCTACCTGTTTGCTGACAGCTTTACGTGAGAACTTGTCGCACTCCAGCCCCTTCGCCCCACCAGCAGTAGCATTTGTATGTCCCGTTGAGGTGTGACCCATTCGCAGGATGCGCCAAGTGCCTTCAGGCAATTCTACATCAGCGTAGTCGCCTTGCATCTTGAATGGTTTGATATCTCTGGGGTGCAGGAAATCCTCGTAAGGCAGGTCAATATCTGGTGTCTCTGGGGCAATGCGCCAAACGTAACCAGCCTTGCCTTCCCAGTTGTCGATGAGTGGCCAACTGCCAAATTTGATGCCTTTCAGTCGCAAAACGGGTTTCCACTTGGCAGCATCCAAATCCTCGGCACCTGGTTCTGTCCCTTCTGGTGTCCACTCCAAGCGCACATACTTCACCTTACAAGGGGGAATGGAGAAGGTTGTATTGAAATCTGTGTTTTGCCAACCCTGACGAGGAGGCGTCAACTGCTTGACAGTCTGAAAGATAACCCCGTCGTGCGATATCTTTACAGTTAGTCGCTGACATTGGATATTGGTGCCTGAGGGTTCTATCTCGACGTTACGCACCAATGTAGGTTTGTCGAATTCGTACTGAATCCAACAAGGTTCGTCAGCACATAACACCCCTTTGGCGTTTATCGTTATCTCAGGGGAATAGGATAGAGAGCCCTTGGGAGAGCCCAACGGAACAGTGACAGGAATGGCATAAGCCGCAATGTCCTCGTAATAATTGTCATAATGTTGAGGCTTTTGCATTAGGAAATGGTGCTTACCTCCAGTAACGACGGTATCGCAGAAGACAATCTTCTGCATCGACTCCTCAGGCGAAATCCAAGGACCGCCAGCGAGTGCAAAACCGTCGCAAATGTGAATGCCCATTTCTAATCCTAGGGAATCAGCTTGTGCGAACGAATAGTCCACCATTCGCCAGAAGTTGTCACTCAGGGCATCAGCTGTTCCTTGATATTCAGGACGTTCTTGTGACCCACGAATAGGCATGAGGTAACAGCCACCCAGTCCCACGTCCTTCATCGCCTGCAGGTCGGCCTTGATGCCCGCTTCTGATACGGCACCATACATCCAATACCAGAAGGTCCAAGGGCGAGTTGTATCGTTAGCTCGCGACAAAATCGCGATGCACAGGACAAGAGCGAGTGTGGTCAGTCGTTTCATAGCATCCATGTAATACGTTCGATCCGTTGATTAGAAATCATTCGAAGTGCAGGATGGCGCTGATGCTTCCTTTCCCCTTGCTCCAATAAGGTTGGGCACTGGGACCATTCAGGTCAGTAGTGTTCACTTTGTTGCGAACGGCAGGGATGGTCCTGAGGATAGAAATGCCTGTTTCTGGCAGGGTGTAGAGAATATGGTCGCGTCCATCACGAGGCGTATAGACACCTATCTTTCCTGTCATCAGTTCGATGCCAATAGCGCCTTCGCTGGTGTTCAATTTCATCCAGTTGACATTCGAGAAATAGCCCTTAAATTCAGGATAGTCCCACGACTCACCAGGAATGGGGTCGTTGTAGTTGTTCTGCCACAGACCATACTGTGGACCTTCCTGACGGTTCTGCCAAACGCGATAGGGACCTTTGCCTACCCATTGCTTGCTTTTCACCATCGTCTCAGGATAGTCGAAACAGATACCCATCAAGTCAACCACGCCATTAAAGTAATAGTTGACATTCATATAGACTCCGCCATCAGCGAGGAAACGCCAAGTAACCGTATTGATAGAACCATGCAGATAATTGGCAACCAGCGTACTATCGCTGAAGGTGAACCCATCGAAAGCACCTTGGTCAGGATATTCTGTGTATTGCGTCTTCTTTTGGAAGGCCTCCTTGTCGTCGTGGTTGTAAAAGCCATCCTGTGAACGGTCAGAACGCTTAGCAGCAACAAAGCGGGGACCATTGCTGAACGAGAGTTTATTATTGCCTACGGAGACGCCCATCAACCTGCCCGTTTTCTTACTGAAGGTATATTGGCGATTGCCATTTTGCACCAACAATAGGTTTGCATTCTCTGTATACGAGTATTTCTGGGTATTCTTGTGTAGGTTTCTCTTGCTCAGGTTACCAGTGCCGAGTTTTACTATGTGTCTATGGCTCCACGTAAAGATTTCCTTTCCATACGGGTCGATAGCCGTTAACTCTATCACGTCAGCATCTGTCCTTTCGATTTTCAGTTGGGCTTTCTCACCTGGTGCAGTATCAGGCGAGGGGAGTTTCACTTCCTTAATGACCTTAACGTCTGACGCTCCATAAGTGGGCATCTTGAGCAGTCTGTAGCTGAACTGGCAGTCCTTCAGGTTCGTGAAGTTGTAGCAGTTCTGAATGGTGAAAGCACCGCTGTCGAAATACAACACCTGCACGGGGCTCCACACCTCGCGGATGGTATAGAACGAGCCTTCCTTCTCCATGTGAGGACCAACGATACCATCAGAGCCGAAGTTACCCACGGGGTCAAGGATGCCATTTTGGTCCGTACGTACAACTGCCTGGTCCATCAAGTCCCACAGGAAACCTCCAGCACAGCGGGGATTGCTCATCATCAACTTCCAATAGTCCTTCAAGCCTGCCCCGTGTCCGCCATCATATAGTCCGTGCAGGAACTCAGTAGGCATGAAAATCTCCTTCTGGCGCATATAGTCTGCTGTCTCGCCCCACGAGCGATAGTGCTTGGTTTCGAAGCCATTGCGATTAGCCCAAGGATAAAGCACCACGCGCTGTTGAGGGTCGAACTGCGCGAATACAGGCTCCAGTTCGTAGTTGAAGCCACCTTCGTTACCATTGCTCCAGAAGATGATCGAAGGATGGTTTACGTCTCGTATCACCATCTCTTCTACAATCTGTGAACCCACAATTGTTTCGTGTGCCCAATGCCAGCCTGGCTGTTCACATTCCACATAGAGGCCCAATGAGTCGCAAGCATCCAGGAACTCTGGGTCAGCAGGGTAGTGGCTCAAACGCACAGCATTCATATTCATGCTCTTAATCAGCAGCACGTCCTCGATATTCTTCTGTTTCGACAGCGTACGTCCACTCTCAGGACGGAAAGAGTGACGATTGACGCCCTTGAAAATCACCTTCTGCCCATTGATAAACACACCATCCTCCTTATCGCCTTTGTAAGTATGGCGATATTCAATCGTGCGGAAACCAAACTTCTGGCGTTCTATATGTAGCGTTTTGTCTTCAGCGTCTTTTAACGTAAAGACTGCCGTATAGAGGTTGGGCTGTTCAGCATTCCAAAGCTTGGGATTCTCCGTACGAAACTCCACTTTTGCTTTGTCGCTGACAACAATATAAGTAGGACTTGTGGCCACCTTCTTCCCATTGGCATCGATGATATCGACGCTCACTTTTGACCCATTGACAGCTCGATTCAGAAACACATCTGCCATAAACCTCCCATCAGCCTTGGCGTCTATCGCTACGCGCTGAATATTCTGCGATGGCTTGCTGATGATGAAGACAGGACGCCAGATGCCGCCGAAATTCCAGTAGTCAGCCCTACGCTCAGCGAGGTTCACCTGCGGATTGGTACTCTCCTTCAGTACTTCAACCTCCAGGCGGTTCTTCTTCGAACCAAAGAACACACGGTCAGAAACATCTATCGTATGACGTGTAAAGCCACCCTGATAGGTGCCATTGCCTGCCTTACGACCATTTATCTCAACATGGATTTCAGTAAATGCTGCCTCGAAGACGAGCTGAATCTGGCAACCAACCCACTCCTGAGGCAACATAAACTCTGTCTTATACTTTCCTTTCTCGTCTGCAATACCCTCTGGCGTGGCTTTGCCATAGAAACGCATGCCATATTGATAAGTGCCAAAGCCCTGCAGTTCCCAACACGAAGGAACGCCAATCTTCGTCCACTTACCACTGTTACGACCATCCGAACATAGGAAGTCCCACTGCACCATATCGTCGCAACCATGACCACTCAGATACTGTCGCTGGGTCTCCACCAGCTTCTGAGCCTGTACACCTAAGGCCACCAAGCCCAGTAACACCAAAAGGAAAGTTCTTTTCATCATTGCTATACCTTAATTTATATATAGACGAACTTCCTCGGATTTTGTTAGTGTTTCAATAAATTAAGCTTCTGTTTGGGAGCCAGCGCATTGTTTACTTTTTCCGTATATTCCTTCAAAGTGAGTGATGCCGAGAGGGGCAGATTACGACTGGAGTTGCCAATGCGGAACGTATAGTTACCAGCCTCTGTGAGCCACTGAGAACCTGCCTCGTCGAAGCTGGCAAGGTCGCGAACGGGAATAGTCATAGTCAGTGTCTGACTCTCGCCAGGTTGCAACTCACGTGTCTTGGCAAAGGCTTTCAGTTCCTGAGCGGGCTTTTCAAGTTTGCCCTTAGGAGCTTGTACATAGACTTGAGCCACCTCCTTACCACTGATAGCGCCAGTGTTCTTAACGGTGATGCTTACCTCAACAGCGTCCTTACCCTTGGCCTTAACCACAGGTTTCGAGAATTCAAAGGTCGTATAGCTCAGACCAAATCCGAAGGGATAGGCAACCTCGCGATTGAAAGTGTCGAAGAAACGATAACCCACATAGATGTCCTCGTCGTGATTGGTATAGTCGTAGCCTGCAACTTGACCAGTGTATCCTCTTGTCACCTCGTAGGTATAGAAGTCCATCGTGCCAGGATAACTCTTTGTAGAAGGATGGTCCGTAGCAGCAAGAGGCCAAGTCATGGTGAGTTTACCAGAAGGATTCACCTTACCCGTCAGCAGGTCGGCAACAGAATTGCCACCTTCCATACCTGGTTGCCAAGCACAGAGGATAGCATCAGGATAGCCGCTCCATGAGGCTGTCTCAATGACAGAACCTGAGTTGATGATAACCACTACGGGCTTGCCTGCCTGGTGGAAAGCATTGCAGACGTCCTTAATCAGAGCCTGTTCTTCAGGCACAAGGTTGAACTCAGTAGCGATATCGCGGTCAATACCCTCACCAGCCTGGCGACCAATGGTGATAATAGCAGCGTCGGCACTTGCTACTTCCTTGTCGATAGCAATAGGGGAAATACCAATCTCAGGATACTTCTGCTGACCCATCATTTCCGTCTGGAACCACTTGGCAGGATGGCGCTCTGCCTGGAATTTTACTCGTGCATAGTCAATATACTTACGATAGATATCGGTCAGTGTAGCAGATGAGTTGATACCAGCATTCTTCAAACCAGTAAGCATATCTACGACATATGGCGGATGAACGCATCCTGAACCTGTACCACCAGAAAGGAAGTCGTAAGAGTTCTCGCCAAAGAGGGCAACAGTCTTTATCTTGCCATCCTTCCAAGGCAGGGCACCATTGTTCTTCAGCAGAACGATACCCTCGGCAGCACTCTGACGGGTGATGGCAGCATGAGCTTCAAAGTCGGGCTTGTTGGTATAGGGATAATTGTTGAAGCTGGGCGTCTTAACGATATACTCCAACATACGACGCACATTGCGGTCAACGTCCTCCATGCTGAGTTTGCCACTCTTCACGCCTTCGATAATCTCCTGAACCTGAGCGGGCTGACCTGGTTCCATCAGGTCGTTGCCAGCATGAACCTCGTTGATGGTGGGCAGACCGTTGCGGATACCAATCCAGTCGGTCATCACGATACCCTTATAGCCCCAGTCCTCACGCAGGATCTTCGTCAGCAGGTCGTGATTACCCATCGAGAACTCACCATTCACCTTATTATAACTGGCCATAATCGTCCAAGGGTTACTCTCGCGAACAGCAATCTCAAAACCACGCAGATACAATTCACGGGCTGCACGCTGGCTGACTCGTTCGTCGACAGCCGTACGATCTGTTTCCTGTGAATTTACGGCAAAGTGCTTGGCACTCACACCAGCACCCTGACTCTGCACGCCCTTGATATAGGCGGCAGCAATCTTTCCCGTTACCAACGGATCCTCGCTGTAGTACTCGAAGTTACGACCACACAGCGGATTGCGATGTAGGTTCATGCCAGGACCAAGAATTACGTCACAGCGATACTCCTTGGTCTCATTGCCGATAGCCTCACCAACCTTGCTGACCAGTTCTGTGTTCCACGTCGAAGCCAGACACGAGCCAATGGGGAAGGCTGTAGCATAATATGTCTGCGTCGTACCCTCGCGAGTGGGGTCGATACGCACTCCGGCAGGACCGTCTGTAAGTACCGTTGCAGGAATCCCCAGACGCTCGATACGGGGTGTTGTACCAGCGGCACCTGCCACCAGATCAGCTTCACCGCCTACGACGGCTCCCGCTCCAAAGAAATTGTTAGCACCGCCAACCATCAGTTTGGCCTTTTCTTCAATCGTCATCGCCTTCAATACTTCGTCGATATTGTCGGCACGTAGTTTCGTTTGTGCACTCATTGTTGATGCCATTAAAAGGAGCAGAACTCCTGTAATCATTATTTTTTTCATATTGTTATTGGTTTATTAATTATCAATTGTCAATTCTTAAAGTACACCTTCAGCTGCTCGGCATAGTCAGCCAACTGACGTGTGTCGATGTTGCCATAGCGTTGCCATATCTGCTGACAAGGCTGCATTAGTGGGCTGAACGTCACATCGCGACGACGCAAATAAGGATCACAGTGTTGGAACACGTCCAAAATCTCTACCACCAGTTTGGCAGGAATGCGTAGCAAACGAGCCAATTCCTGCACTTCAGGGGTCTCAGCAACCATCGTGATAGGCGTCAGGCGGAAATAGAGGTCGAGTATCACTACCAGCATGATAGGCGTCACACGTTCGTCCTCACTGAGGGGACGGAAGTCGCGCTCAAAGGTCTCCTGCACGTCGACACCCTCAAAGAAATCGCCTCCAGAATTGAATCCTATCATCTGGCGCAACAGTTGGACAGCACGGCTCAGACGACGCGGATTCTCACCATATTCTTTCCAGATACGTTCTATGCGTGGAGTACGCAGGCGGCCTATGTCGCCTAACTTGTCGTGAAGCACTTCCGGATGGATGTGCAGTTCCAGACTGAGGTTCACCATTTCGCGGTCATAGATTGGCTTCATACCCGTCGGTTTGCGTAGGTATTGTTGCATCAGCAACAGCCAATAGTCGTCTTGCCAAGGTTGTTTTGTTGCCATATTCTGACTTTTTTTGGTTTTTATTTTGCAAATATACGAATTATTTTTTAATTTTGCACACAAATTGAAAGAACTTATGAGAAAAATCTTGCTGAGCTTGGTCCTGACAGTCATGGTCTTGGGCCTCGAGGCACAGAATATACGCGACGAAATTCGCGATAACATTCGTTGCTCAGCCGGCAACTATTTGGCTTACCCAGGGCCTACGCAGTTGAAACTGACGCCTGCTCCTGAGGGTAAGCATCCTTTCTATATCAGTCACTACGGACGTCATGGTTCACGCTATCTCATTGGAGTCAACGATTACGAGGCTCCCTACGAAACGATGGCTGAGGCCGACAGTCTGGGTAAACTGACTCCATTAGGTAAGGACGTGCTGCAAAGGCTGGACATCATCCGCAAGGATGCTCGTGACCATTATGGCGAACTGACACGTCTGGGTGCTCTGCAACACCAGCAGATTATGCGACGTATGGTGGATCGGTTCCCTGAGGTTTTTGCTGACGGATCAGGCGTTGATGCACGCAGCACAACATCGCTCCGTGTAATCCTGTCAATGGAGAATGCCTTGATGCAGCTTTCCCGCATGTGCCCCAAGGTGGTTATCCATCATAACGCCACACAGCGCGACATGTACTACCTGTGCCAGTCTGATCCTCGTTTGGAGGCTATGAGAAATGATTCGGCCACACAGGCACTCCTCAATGGCTTTAACCAGCGTTACGACACCAGCAGCCGACTGATGCAGTCGCTGTTCAACGATACGGCCTATGTTCGTCAGCACATTGATGCTGCTAAATTCGACCATTATCTCTTCGAACTTGCCAGCAGCCTGCAAAGCACCAGTCTCACCCTGCAGATGACGCTTTACGACCTTTTTACCGACGACGAGTTGTATAACCATTGGAAGAAGAGCAATGCTTGGTGGTATGTCAATTGTGGCTTCTGCCCGACGAGTGGTGGCGAGCAGCCCTATAGTCAGCGGAACCTGTTGCGGAAAATCATCAACGACGCCGACAGTTGCATCCTCCTGCCACAGCCTGGCGCCCATTTGCGCTATGGTCACGATACGATGCTGTTGCCATTGGTGTGCCTGTTGGAAATTGATAATTACGAATTAGCCACCAACGACCTTGAATCGCTCGACCGCAAAGGCTGGGTCAACTACAAGGTCATTCCGATGGCGGGCAACCTCCAGATTATCTTCTATCGCAGCAGTCCTGACGATACAGACGTGCTGATCAAGGTACTGCTCAACGAAAAAGAGGTCCACTTGCCGCTGAAGAGCTTCGACGGGCCCTACTACCGCTGGAACGATTTCCGCAAGTACTATCTGAACAAACTTGACGCGTATGAGAAATAAAATAGTACTCCTGGCAGTGGTCTGCAGTATATTTTCGACCACTCTGGCACAGTCAGAGGGAAAGGCGTTGTCAGCTTTCGAAAAGATTCGCCAGAACCGTAATTTCTCGGCCAGCAACTACTGCATCTATCCTGACAGCACACTGCCTGCGCTGACTCCTGCGCCACAAGGTAAGAAACCTTTCTATATCAGTCATTACGGACGTCACGGTTCGCGCTATCTCAGCAATCGCAAGGGCTACGACATCCCTTATCGGATGCTCTGCAAAACAGACAGTTTGGGGCTGCTTACCCCGATAGGCAGGGACGTACTGCGCGAACTACGCCATATCATTAATGACTCCGAGGGACGCTGGGGTGACCTTACAGGACTGGGTAAGCGCCAGCACCGCCAGATAGCCTGTCGCATGGTGGAACGTTTCCCTGAGGTGTTCACCGGCGACGCGTTTGTCGACGCCCGCAGCACCACCGTCCCCCGTTGTGTGCTCTCGATGGGTGCCGCCGTCCAGCAACTGGTGGCTCTCAACCCAGATTTGGACGTCACCATGCGGGCCTCGAAACAGGATATGTGGTATATGAATCATCAGGACACCCTGTTGCGTAAGCGGATGGAAACTCCTGAAACCCAGAAGGTTTTCAATGCTTTCTGTGAGCCGCTCATTAGCAACTATCGTCTGATGCAGATGCTCTTCACCGATGTGGACGCTGCACGGAAAGTCCTTGACGACTTTGTTGTCAAGCTCCAACCGAGAAATGGGGAGCAATGGTTGAACTACTATTTGATATTGTCGGGTCTCATCCAGCAGAATACCCATATGAGCGAGCGTTCACAGCTTATCGACCTCTTTACTTACGAGGATATCCACTGCTTCTGGCAGTGCGAGAATGCGTGGTGGTACATCATGTATGGTCCCTCGCTCCTCAACGGAGGTGACCAACCCTATAGCCAGCGTTACCTGTTGCGCCAAATGATTCACGAGGCTGACAGCTGTCTGCGCCTGAAACGCCCAGGAGCCTCATTGCGCTTTGGCCACGAGACGATTATGCTGCCACTGACTTGTCTATTGGGTATCAACGGTTTCGATTTCCAGACCAACGACCTCGCGGCTCTCGAACCCAACGGCTGGTGGGCGTGTCTTGTGTTCCCCATGGCCTCCAACATCCAGTTTGTATTCTATCGCGAAAACCCAGAAGACAAGGATATCGTTTTCAAGGTGCTACTCAACGAACAAGAGGCTACGCTGCCCATTCCGACAGACATAGCCCCCTATTATCGTTGGAGCGACTTCCGCGAATACTATCTCAAGAAGCTTGATGACTATGAAACGCTAAGGCGTACATCCTCATCTGCTTCACCATTGCCAGCAGACCGTTAGAGCGCGTAGGCGACAGGTGCTCCTTCAACCCGATTTCGTCAATGAAGTAAAGTTCAGCGTCCAGTATCTCCTGTGGCGTATGACCGCTCAGCACGCGAATCAACAACGACACGATACCCTTTACTATCAGCGCATCACTCTCGGCCTTGAATCTAATGACGCCGTCCTCATAGTCTGCCACTAGCCACACGCGGCTCTGACAACCGTCTATCAGGTTGCTCTCCGTCTTATACTTCTCCTCCAGCGGCTCCTGCTCGTTACCCAGGTCTATCAGCAGCTGGTACTTATCCATCCAGTCGTCAAAACCACCGAATTCCTCAATGATTTCGTCTTGTATTTCATTAATTGTTGCCATATCGCCTGCAAAGTTAGTGCAAAATTTCGATTAAGCGAAGGGAATGAGAATAAATTTTCATTCCTGAGCGAGAGAAAGTTGATTAAACCGAGCGAAAAACCAAAAGAATTTTGAGCTTTTTCAAGGTTTATGGCCTTTCACAAAGCCTTTTGTCCTCCACTTCCCTGAGCGCCAGCGACGCACAAGGATGACACCACGGACATTCTCGTCGAGGGCGAAGCCTACCCACATGCCCACAAGGCCAAAGCCCAGCGGGATGCCAATGACGTAGCTCAGGCCCACGGCAATGGTCCACTGGAAGATGACGCCCACCACAAAGGGATAGACGGTGTCACCCGTAGCACGCAGGGTGCTACCGGCAAAGATGTTCGACGTGCGCCCAATTTCCAGGAACCAGTCCACGACCAGCACCCAGATGCCCATGGTGATAATTTCCTCGTTGTCTGTGAACGCGGTGAGGATGCTACGACCCGTCAAGGCAAGGAGGGCCGAGCCTGTAAGGGTGATAATCATAGACCAGCGGTAGAAATAGTTGCCTAAGATAAAGGCCGCCTGATGGCGCTGTTGGCCTACGAGGTGACCTACAAGGATGTCGCCACCCTGCGTGATGCTAAGGCAGAACAGGTAGACGAACATGATCATGTTGTGGCAGTAGGCTCGGGCGGCAAGGGCCTCGTTGCTGATCTGGTTGATGAAATAGGTGATGACCACCTGCGACAGGCAGTAGCTGATGTTTTCGCTCATGGCCGGAATGCCGATATACAGCAGGTTGCGTAACTCCTGCCAAGGCATGGGGCGGAAGTAATGCAACGGGAAGCGTGGTATATGGACGCGGAAGTGGATGATGGCCAGCAATACCATAGCAATAGCACGGCTGGCGGCGGTGGCAATGGCCGCTCCCTCGACACCCAGTTGCGGACAACCCCAATGGCCGAAGATGAGAGCGTAGTTGCCAATAATGTTCAGCACGTTGACAATACCTGTGACGACCATCGGATAGATGACCTTGTCGGCACTGCGCAGCGAGGCTGAAAATGTCAGCGCCAGGGCTTGGAAGAACGACAGGGCACCCGTCAGCCTTAGATACACCAGCCCGTCGCCCATCAGTTCTGGACGCAGACCCATAAGCAGCAACAAATGCTCGGCATAAAAGAATAGCAAGGCGCTGACAGTCAGACCTACCAGCAGATTGACGACGAGGGCCATACCCACGACCTGCACCAGTCGCTTTCTTAGTCCCGCCCCGATATACTGCGCACAAAGGATGGCCGCACCCATCGAGAAAAACTGATAGACGAGGAATACCAGCGAGATAAGCTGATTGTCCAGTCCCACGGCAGCTACGCTATTGTCGCTATAGCGGCTCAGCATCACAGTATCCACGGCACCCAACAGCATCACCAGCGCCATCTCGATGAATACCGGGATGGTGAGCACTTTCAGTTGTCGTTTCAGGGTCGCGTTGCTAGTTTCGTTTGCCATTTCGCCTGCGAAGGTACGAAAAAAAGCGCAAACAGCCAAATGTATTTGAGCATTAATGGTAGCAATTGTTAGCATTAATGGTAGCAATTGTTGGCATTAATACCAGAATTCCCTGGGCAGGGAATATTATTTCTCTGGGCAGGGCGCAAAATTTTCCTGAGAAACTGAAAGCTTTTGAAGTTTAGAAGTTTAGATATTTAGATATTTAGGATTTATAGTAAAAAAGAAAAAAAAATATAATTTTTATATTTACATATATACGAAAATCTAAACTTCTAAACATCTAAACTTGCTAAACATCACAACTTTCGATAGTCGCCCCAATACTTTCGGAGAAATTGAAAATACTCTTGGAGTATTCAAAATTACTTTCGGAGTATTCTTTGTTATTCACCCTTTCTTATTGCAGAAATACATGCCAGTAAGGATGAGTAGGGTGCCGATGAGGAAATAGACGGTGATGCGTTCGTTGAGGACCATCCAGGCAAAGAGGACGGTGACGACGGGGTTGAAATAGACGTAGTTGGTGACGGTGACTGCTCCAAGCTTTTTGATGACCCAGTTCCAGATAAAGTAACAGAACGTGGAGGCAACGCAACCCAGGAACAGCAGATTCCACAGGACGTCGGAGCGCATGAGCAAACTGAGCGAAGGCACTTCAGGCCGGAAAAGGAAGTAGGGAACCATCGAGAGCAGCCCATAGAAGAACACTTTGCGAGTGATGAACAAAATGTCGTAGCGTTTGATGGCTGGTATCATCAGTAACGAATAGGCTGCCCAGCAGAGGCAGGCGGCAAAGGCCAGCGAGTCGCCCAATGGCGAGAGGTGGAGCACGAAATGGCCGTTAAGCACCACAATGACGACACCAATGGCAGCCATTACCGAGCCCACAATCTGAATGCCGTGCAGGCGTTGGGAACGAAAGAACAGGGCCGCAAACAGGGCCGCAAAGAGCGGACAAAGGCAGACAATCAATGATGTATTTGTTGTGGTTGTATAAATCATGGCGCTGTTCTCCGTCAGGAAATACAGCGAGCCGCCCGTCACTCCCAGTCCCACCATCAATAGTTCGTCCTTCCACGTGGAGGTGAACAGCCGAAAGTGTGTTTTCGCCAGCGCATAGACCAAAAGCATCACGTAGGCAATGATGAAGCGCAACACAAATATCTGGGCTGCAGTCAGTCCAGCCATCAGCAGTAGCTTGGTAAACACAAACGTTGTGCCCCAGATGGCTACTACCAGGAATGCTATCAGATGATATAATATCAATGAATGACTATCTTTTTTCCTTGATGTAAATAGATGCCCTTCTTTAACGATTGACCATTGACCTTGCGGCCATCCAGTATATAATAGCTATTGTCGTTCGATGTTCCACGTTTAACTTTCAACGTCGAAATGCCTGAGGCGGGAGCTTCAACGAAATCGAAAGACACACTGCCGTCTTCGCTTTCGGTGATGTTGTGCAGTTCGACGTCCAAAGGGTCACCGCTATAGAATACGTAGTTGGGTAACTCCTGCTGAAGGGTCAGTTCGGTCACAGCGCTGTCTCCAGGGAAGGGAGAGCTGGCCATACTGGCCGTCCATTGTGCACGGGTATGTGGTTTGTTGTCTCTTGCCAGACCTATGTTGATGAACAATCCGCTGGCAGGTACGACGGCAACGGCAGGATGGCCAACCGTATTGTTCGGATGGTCTGTCATATTTATTTCCGAATAGGGATAGGCCACGTGGTAAACCAACAGCCCATGACCTTTGGCATATTTGTTGAGCCCTTGTTTCTGGATGTTCTCTAGGACGATATATTCGTTGTCGTCGCTGCTGTTGACAATCTTGTATGCCGTTCCGCCATCCTCCCAAGGCTTCAGCAGGTTGACCTGCGTAGGAGCGCTGATAGGTTCCATCAGGCTCCAGCCCATCACTTCCCGTTCCCAGGCATTGTAGGGGGCCGGTGCAAAACCATTACGGTTGTAGAGTCCGTAGTCCATGATGCTCCACGACTCCATGCCCTGATTGTTGGCGTAGTCGCCAGTGGTCTGATAGAGATCGGGCAGTCCCATGCAGTGCGACATCTCGTGGATAAAGGTACCTGTGCCGTTGATATACTGCGAGTAGTCGTAGGTTGCGGTCTTGGCAGGATTGAAGAGCTCCGAACAGCAGTTGAAGAACGAAATCCTCATGTCGTTGTCAATCGCTATGTTTGGTCTGGAGGCCTTGGCCCAGATGGTATTATTTTCTCCACCCTGATTCTGACCATAGCCTGCAAAGATGATGCACACCAGCTCCACGTTGCCGTCTTTATCGTTGTCGTAGAGCGACCAGTCGGCCACGGAGTCTTTTACAGCCTGATAGGCATTCATGCACAACTGGTAGAATTTGTCGTCGCTGCCAGTAGCACTCGTTCCCCCATAGTAAGCCATATCCTGAGGCAGCTTGACGGGACCGACCACATCAAACTGGGGTGTGAACAGTCCGTTGCTGCACGTGTTGAAATACTGTCTGACGCTACACAGTTGCAGGGTGTTGTTGTTGCCAAAATCCACGATTTCATCGCCATTCAGATACTGGTCGAAGGCCAGTTTCGGCTCGTTAACGATGAAGTCAACGTCTTGATAGGCAGCCAGGATGGTCAGTATCCGAGGCGAGCCCGCATGCGTCAAATACTTGTTACTAATGGAGATGCCCATCGCGCGCCGTTCTGCCTGTGCCCGTTGTTGCCCCTGTTGGTGAAACAAGACGCGACGCGTAGCCTGTTGATTGACCAGCTGTTGTTCCTTGCTACTACGAAGCTGGGCCTCGTGAGCCAGCACATCAGAAGCCGTCAGTTCACCTTTGTTATCAATGACAGCCACGAAATATCCCTGACGCGTGGGGACTACCAACGTGCCGTCGGCAGTCTCAGTCCAGTGAAAGAATTCGTCGCCAAACTGTTCGACGGTTAGCAACGTGCCATCGGCTTGAGTAACGGTAAAGGGTCCGCGCAGGGCAGGAGCAGCCCACATAGCAGTTGCCGCCATGAGGATGAAGAAAAGGCTAAAGAACTGACGTTTCATATGATTGATGTGCAAAAACTATGGGGAATTTACTTTACTCGCCAAACATTGAGTACAATGCCTTTGAACTCTTGTGACCACTCGGGCGCACAGACAAAGAGAGAGTTGTTCAGCCAACCGTAACGGCTGTCAGCTGGTGCCTCAAACTGGGGTGCAGCCTTGAAGTAGAACGAGGGCTTGCCTTCAGCATCCTTACCATTACAGATGATGCCGCGATTGCGCACGTGGATGTAGATGCCGTCGTCCGTCTTGATGCTGTAGATGGCCTCCAGTTCTGTGCGGTTGTCGGCGTTGGCCAGCTGGTAGTCGGCTCCCCCGTTCAGGATGGTACCCTTCAACAGCGGGCCCTCGAAGGTTCCGCCAGTAATGGGAATTACCGTGCGACGCCCGTGCTGGGTGTTTTGGATGCTGTACGTCTCGCCCAATGTTACCCTTAATTGCAAGGCGAATTCCAACTGAGGAGTATCACTATCCTTAGGAGGATACGTTTGTGCCTGTAAATTACAGACGGAGCACACAAACAGTGCCAGAATGGATAAGATAGTCTTTTTCATACGGAGTTATGGTTTAATTGTTATATTTGTTTTGTCTTCGAAGGCGTCTTTTGTCAGATAGACGGCAAGCATATCCTTCCACATCTTGCGGACGGACATATATACCAGCCCATCGTAGGGACGATCCGTTCCCCACGAATTCTTCATCACGTAGTAAGGCTTGCCGTTCTCGTCGTGAGCCAAGCCTACAATCGCCATTGCGTGACCTTTGCTTTCCCAACAGACAGGATGGCGGTTCTTCAGGGCTTTGTCAATATGGGCTCGAAGGGTGTCGAGGGGAAGGTTGAACAGACGGTTGTGTTCCCAGTTGTCAGGCACAACGACTTCCACCTTATTATAATAGGGGGAGTCGGGCTGGCAGGTCAGCGCGAGATATTCGTCTGGCGCACAGACGGAATGGGCAAACTCCTGAGGCGTGTATCGTGCGCCCAGCATAAAGACCCATTGGGGTGTTGGCAGGTCGTCGGTAGCGTCGTCTGGCAAGACATCATATCCTACAATGCCCTCGCGCTGAATCATGTTGAGCAACGTCTGACCCATTGCGCGCTGGGAAGAAGGGGCATTGGCAAAAGACTCCTGGTAATGTTTCAGCTTGCGTCCGATGTATACAGCCGAAAGATTAACGGAGTCGCCTCTGAGGATGTGTTCTATCTCGATGGTAGCCAGCATCGCATAGGCCCAGCAGAGTTCCGTCTTCCCTTGATCTTTGACTGGCGTCATAGGCAACAGCACGTCATGGGTAAACTGATGCTGTTGCTTACGACCGCAGGCACTCACCATGAGCAGGGCAGTCAAGAGCAGGAAAGAACTCCACTTCATTTATAGATTCTTTTATGGCCGTTTTGGATATAAATGTTAGCACTCTTGGGCAGGCTGATCTGACGGCCTTGCAGGTCATACAGGGGAGCGTCTTTTGAAGTATCAGTAGTTATCTCTCGGATAGCTGTCGTACCAGAAAAGAAACCCACCCATGGAGATTGGTAATTCTCCAGGGCAGTCTTCAACTGAGGAATAACCTCGTCGTTGGTGTCCTCCGTGGCATTGTTGAAGGTCCATTGGAAATCACCGTGTTGCATGCGCCCTGCGCCATAGGTTCCAGTCACAATATCAGGAACGTCATTGGCTGCGTCTGGCGTATAGTCGTACATGATACTAGCATCCGTGTCGAAGTTGTTATAGCCAGTACCACCAGCCTTTGCCACCACATCGGTAGGAACCTGGGCATTACGCTCGCCGGCTTCCCAGCAATCCCACGACGAAGGATTCTGCTGGTAGGTCACCAGACTCTGGGCGTTAATCACAACGTTGCCGTACGATTTGATGACGCCACCATTCTCGCCTGAGAACGTGCCACTGCCTTTGGCATCAGTTCCCTGTTTGGAAATCAGCATAGGATATTTGCAATGGCGGAAATAGTTCTGTTCCACAAAGGCGGAACCGCCATAGGTCATTCCCACGCCATATTTCGAGTTCCCGTCGAAATAGTTGTTATAGATATGCATCGACATAGTGCGGATACGTGGATGACGGGAGTCAGAGTGGTCAAACCAGTTGTGGTGATAAGTATTATAGTCGGTTGTTGACTCACTCTTCATACCTCCCAGGCTCGATTTGCCCGAGTCCCAGAAGTGGTTATAGGAGAAGGTACACCAGTGGGAGTGGCCTTTGATGTCGAGTGTGCCGTCGCCTTTCTTCTGGTCGCTGGCACTTCCTGTCTTGCCGTAGAAAAAGTCCAGGTTGTGTACCCAAATCATCTCGTTCTTGGTGTCGATGCTGACACAGTCGTCCATGCATAACATGATACCGAAATTGCGGAGTTCCACAGACGCTGAGTTGCGCAGAAGGAAACCAAAGCCCCAAATGGTAGCGTCGTTGCCCACACCCTCGATGGTGATGTGCATTTTCTGGTATTCTTTAGCACCCTTGATCTGCAGACCTTCCTCCGAACTGCCAAAGGAGTCCATATCCGTATCGCGGATAGTGCCGATAATGCGGACACACAACGGGCGCTGGTCGTAACTGCCGTTGTCATCGCCTTTCTGATAGCCGTTGATGATGTTCTGCAGGCCAGTGTATGTAGCCTCTGTGCCTTTTTTGTCTTTCTTGACCTTCAAGGAAATGGTCTTTGCATTCTCTCCCCAGACATAAATTACGCGGGCGTCCGACTTCAGCGTACCATCGTTATTATAGGCTCCAATGCCCATCGTTCCAGCCTGCTTGTGGGCAAAACCTTCACGATTATATGCTTTGACATCAATGATTGGCGAGACAGCAGCATCGGAAACCACCTCTGTTCCATTACTGACGGGAACGACCTTAAATTGGTAACTGCCAGCCTGGAGACCTAAGGCGTCAGCCCGTCCATAGTCAGTATACTCACGTACCAATTCGTCGTCTAACTTCGTCCACGATTCCGTCGAGGCAGGACTTATATAGACATGATAGGTCAGACCACTGGTCTTCTGCCAAGTGACATAACTGCTTTCCAGCCAACCGCCTTGTTCAATGAGAACCACTGGAGCTGCTTTACTTAAAGCAGCGTTTACGGTCAAAATAAACAACAATAACCCCTTCTTCATATATTTTTTCTGACTATTATTATTCGTTTTCTGGTGCAAAGATACGAAATAATTGAGAAATATTTCGTAATTTTGTCGCCGAAATGAATGAAAAGATAACAGATTTTGAAATTATGGCGCCTGTGGGCAGTCGCGATTCGCTGATTGCCGCACTGAAAGCTGGTGCTGGTAGCGTCTATTTTGGAGTGGAGCAACTGAACATGCGTTCACACTCTGCCAACCACTTCACCATTGACGATCTGCGTGAGATTGCTGCAACGTGTAAGGAGCACGGAGTGAAGTCGTACCTGACGGTGAATACCATCATCTATGGTGAGGATATCGAGTTGATGCACCAAATCGTAGATGCCGCTGTGGAGGCGAAGATTACGGCAGTGATTGCCTGTGACATCGCCGTGATGACCTATTGCCGACAGAAGGGCATGGAGGTGCATCTTTCCACACAGTTGAACATCTCTAACATTGAAGCACTGAAGTTTTATGCCCAGTTTGCTGATGTGGTTGTGCTGGCGCGAGAGTTGAAACTCGAACAGGTGGCAGATATCTATCGGCAGATAGAGGAACAGCACATTTGCGGTCCCTCAGGAGAGTTGGTGCGTATTGAGATGTTCTGTCACGGGGCTCTTTGCATGGCCATCAGCGGCAAATGCTATATGAGTCTCGACAATACGGGACGTTCGGCTAATCGTGGTGCCTGTATGCAGATTTGTCGCCGTTCGTATATTGTCACAGACCGCGAAACAGGAACGGAACTGGAGATAGACAACAAGTATATCATGTCGCCCAAAGACTTGAAAACCATCCGTTTCATCGATAAAATGATGCGTGCTGGCGTCAGGGTGTTCAAGATAGAAGGACGCGCCCGAGGGCCTGAATATGTGCTTACCGTCGTGCAATGTTACAAGGAAGCCATCCAAAGCGTACTTGATGGCACCTTTACGGAAGAGAAGAAGGATGCTTGGGACGAGCGACTGGCAACGGTATTCAATCGCGGTTTCTGGGATGGCTACTATCAAGGACAACTCTTGGGCGAATGGAACAAAAACTACGGTTCCAACGCGACAGAGCGCAAGCAATACATCGGTAAAGGCGTCAAATACTTCTCCCGTTTAGGCGTTGCTGAGTTTACCGTCGAGGCCGATACCTTCAGTGTGGGTGACAAGATGCTGATTACTGGTCCGACGACAGGGGCTCTCTATGTCACAGTTGACGAGATTCACGATGACGTACAGGCTGTTCAGACTGCCCAGCAGGGTACGCGTGTGAGCATCAAGGTGCCGGAAAAGGTACGTCCCAGCGACAAACTCTTTAAGATTATTTCCGTTGAAACCGCCCAAAATTAATGAAACAATGAAGATTTGTATCTTTTGTTCTGCCAACGACCGGATTGACCCAGATTTCTTCGTCTTGACGGAGGAATTGGGACAATGGGCTGCACGGCAAGGCCATACGATTGTTTATGGCGGTGTGAACTGTGGACTGATGGAATGTGTGGCGAAAGCATCGCATGATGCTGGAGGAATGAATATCGGTGTCATCCCACAGATTGTAGAGAAGGGAGGGCGTGTCTCCGTATATGTGGATGTTGATATCTTATGCGACAACCTCAGCGACCGCAAACAACTGATGGAGGGCCAAGGCGACGTGTTTATCGCATTGCCTGGCGGCATAGGAACCCTCGATGAAGTTTTCACCATTGCGGCTTCTGCCACCATCGGCTATCATCAGAAGCGGGTTATCCTATATAACATGAAGGGTTTTTGGGACAAACTGATCGCTATGCTCGACGACCTGCAGGCCAAAGGTTTGACGCGCAGACCTTGGCGCACATACATTGAGGTAGCCAATAATCTCGATGAAATCAAGGATTTTTTAGCGCAGGAATAATAGAAGGGTATCAGCGAAGGGCTAAGGCGGCATTCTCTGCTACTTCCATTTTTTCGCGCTCACCTGGCCCTTTGTCGTTCAATCCGCAAAGGTGCAAGATGCCGTGAATAATAACACGATGAAGCTCCTCATCGTAATCCTTTTTAAATAGTTCCGCATTTGAGCGGACAGTATCCAACGAAATAACCAAGTCGCCATTCACCACATTGCCTTCGTCATAGTCAAAGGTGATGATGTCAGTATAGTAATCGTGCCCCAAGTACTCGCGGTTGACGGAGAGGATATGCTCATCATCACAAAAGAGATAGCCCACTTCGCCAACTCTCTTGCCGTAGGTTGCAGCCACACGACGAATCCAAGCGGTTGTCTCGCGACGCTTGATGTTGGGGAACTTGACGTTTTCTGAAGAATAGGTAATCATAGGAAATCGTATTACGTTACACCGTTATGACGTCATATTGTTTGTCTTTTCGTTTCGGAAGAAATGGTGTTACATCCACGCCGAAATGCTGCAATTCGCGAACCAGACTCGATGAAATGGACGAATATTGCGGTTCTGAATAGAGCAGGATAGTCTCCACGCCACTGAGTTCGCGATTGATGTCTGCCTGCTCGCGTTCGTACTCGAAGTCCTTGACAGAACGCACGCCTTTTACGATGAAATGGGCGTTTTCTGCTTTGGCAAAGTCGACAGCCAAACCGTAGTAGGGCTTCACTTCTATGGCAGGCTCATCTTTATAAAGCTCGGCAATGGCCTTGATGCGCTCTTCGGCTGAAGGCATATCGGGCTTGTGTACCTGATCGCCCACCACGCCAATGACCAGACGGTCGAACAGCGGGAGGGCTCTGGTCACGACCGAATCGTGACCAACAGTAAACGGGTTGAAACTCCCAACAAAAATTCCTGTCCTCATAATTATCAATTATCAATTTTCAATTATCAATTATTCGAATAGGTTCGGTTCCATGATGTTGCCTGAATAGGGGTTGCGTTCGAAGTGCTTGTATGCCAGTTCTGTCACCATACGACCGCGAGGGGTACGCTTGATGAAACCCTCCATGATGAGGAAGGGTTCGTAGACTTCCTCAACGGTGCCGGCATCCTCGCCAATGGCTGTAGCGATAGTGGTAATACCCACAGGTCCACCGCGGAACTTGTCGATGATGGTCAGCAAGATGCGGTTGTCTATCTCGTCCAGTCCGTACTGGTCGATATTCAGCGCCTTCAGAGCTATCTTGGTGATATTGGAGTCAATCTTACCCGTACCCTTCACTTGGGCGAAGTCGCGGACGCGTCGCAACAAGGCATTGGCAATACGAGGCGTGCCACGCGAACGACGGGCAATCTCGTCGGAGGCATCAGTAGTAATAGGTACGCGCAGGATAGATGCCGAGCGCTCGATGATTCGCTGCAGGGTTGCAGGGTCGTAATACTGCAAATGCATATTGATGCCGAAACGAGCACGGAGGGGAGCCGTCAGCAGACCGCTACGTGTGGTAGCACCCACGAGCGTAAACGGGTTGAGGTCAATCTGTATGCTGCGGGCGGACGGCCCTTTGTCAATCATAATGTCGATACGATAGTCCTCCATAGCCGAATAGAGATACTCTTCGACGACAGGCGACAGGCGGTGGATCTCGTCGATAAACAGCACATCATTCTTTTCCAGCGACGTCAGGATACCTGCCAAGTCGCCAGGTTTGTCGAGCACAGGACCACTGGTAATCTTGAATCCCACGCCCAACTCGTTGGCTATGATATTGGAGAGCGTCGTCTTACCCAGTCCAGGGGGGCCGTGCAGCAACACGTGGTCCAGCGGTTCGCCACGATATTTCGCTGCTTCGACAAACACCTCCAGATTCTCCACCACCTGTTGCTGACCGCTGAAGTCGTTGAACGACAGTGGTCGAAGGGCGTTTTCAAACTCCTTTTCGTTGGAGCTCATTTGCTCCTGGCGGATGTCAAAATCTTCGTCCATCATCTTTTTTCTTGCTTTTGTGCGCAAAGTTACGCATTTTTTTTGTAATTTTGCAAACAAATTGGTAAAAACCTATTTATGAAACGTACATTCTTTACCCTTTTGGTCGCCTTGACTGCTTGTGTAGCCTCTGCTATCACTACCGTTCCGTTGAAAGGAACCGTCATTAAACCCACCGACCCGTGCATCCAATATACGGGTCGCATCAGTTTTGCCAATCCTGAGCGTCCGGCGTGGAACTTCCCTGGCGTACAGATTATTGCGGCCTTTGAAGGTACGTCACTCCGCATGATTGCCAAACCCCGTAGCGGCTACTTCATGGCACAGATTGACAATGCCGAACCTTTCAAGGTTGCCTTCCGAGGAGAGCGCGACTCGGTGGTCACGCTGGCAACAGCATTGCCAGACGGTCGTCATCTGGTCCGACTGATGTACGCCATTGAGGGTTATGAGTTCTTCCCTGAGTTCTGGGGCTTTGTACTCGACAAGGGCCGTCAGCTCGTGCCTCCGCCCACCCTTCCGTCAAGAAAGATCGAATTCATCGGCAATTCCATTACCTGCGGCTATGGCAATGAAGGTCTCAAAAAGGAAGAGGGCTTCGACTATGCCACCGAGAACCACTACTATTCCTACGCCTCGATTGCTGCCCGCAATCTGGAGGCTCAGCACTGGGTAGTCGCACGCAGTGGCATTGGTGCCTATCGCAACTACAACGGTCCCAAGACGGGTAATCCCGAGTCGAATATGCCTGCACAATACGAATACACGGGTTATGCATGGAATCTTGACCTCCGCAAGCAACCGACGTTCCTGCGCGAAAAGTGGGACTTCAGCCGCTATCAGCCTGATGTTGTCTGCATCAATCTGGGTACTAACGACCTCTCGACGCCCAATTACGACGAGAAACTGCTGAAGCAGAATTACCAGAAACTGTTGAAGATGGTACGCCAGCACAATCCCAATGCAAAGATTGTGTTCCTCACGGGTACCATGCTATATAATAAGGAGTTAGAATTGCAGAAACGATTGTTGAATGAGGTGGCTGCCGAGGCCCAGAAGTCTGGCGACAAGCAGGTCTATCGTTTCGATATGCCACCCATAGACAACAATGCTTTCTACGGCAACGACTGGCATCCCAACATCTACCAGGACGAGAAGATGGCCGCCGAACTCACCGTCTTCCTCCGCCAGCTCATGAATTGGTACTAACATAAAGCCCAGACTCGTTAGGAAACTTAGAAAATCGGTCGCGGGCGCCCGCTCGCAATAATAAGCACGGTCGCCCGCAACAATAAGCACGGCCGTGCTTATTAATATGCACGCCCGCCAACAACTGCTTACCTAGGCACTCGCTCCCTCCTACATCCCTATAAAATCCCTGTTTCCTCGGCTCTCTCCCCCGTCATCAATGGTAGGATGTTGCTCTGGGGTTGCTCTAGGGTTCCTCCGAGGCCTCTCCGACTGAGTTTCGGTAGAATTCGGTTGAGGGAGGTCTGAGCATCGGTGGAGGAAAAATGTTGCGACTACATGGAGTTTCTCATACCCTAGGGTCGGATGGCTATGCCACAATGGTGGTCACAGCGCTTTTTTGGTGCCTTTTCGCGGGAAAAAGAAAAGAAAAATGAACTTTCCTTTTGTAATTCGTTCATTTTTTCGTACCTTCGCAGGCACTAACGAAAAATATTAGACTTGATGACAAGATATTATAAGGTGGCAGGGCACGTGTTCTGTGTCAGTGGTGAGGCTGAGGTCTTTGCAATGATGGGGAACTATGCGCCGTTTGCCGTTCAAGGAACTGACGCTTTGTTTTCTTTGAGTGTGGAGAGCGGCGAGGTGCCTCTCTTTAAAGAAGAGCTGCGACAGGAAGACGAGGGACAGGACATTATCTGTGGTAAGACTGCCGACGGGCGGCCCGTATTTGAATTCCGCTGGTGGAACGAGACGGCAGGATGGCTGGTATGTAGTGCCGACTATCGCGAAGGACGACTCGTCACGACGGGACAACATACGAAGATGGGCATCGACAATGCTTTGATGGTGTTGTTTGCGCTGGCGACGGCAGGATTGTCAACGGTGCTGTTCCATGCAGCCATTGTCAGCTATCAGGGTAAGGGCTATATGTTTTTAGGGCCGAGCGGCACGGGCAAGAGCACGCATGCCGGTTTGTGGCTGAAGTATATCGGTGGTACGGAACTGGCGAACGACGATAATCCTGTGGTGCGAATTGATGAGGTTGGCAACGGGGGAACCGTCGCCCGCGTTTATGGGTCGCCGTGGAGCGGCAAGACGCCTTGCTATCGCAATGTGAGCTATCCGTTGGGTGGTATCGTGCTGTTGCATCAGGCACCCTATAATAAGATACGCCGTCTGACGGGTATTCATGCCTATGCGTCGTTGGTGTCGAGCATCAGTGGCAAGCGATGGGACGAACGCATTGCCGACGGACTGCACCAGACGGAGAACGTGCTGGCATCTTCGGTGCCGATGTGGTATCTAGAGTGTCTGCCTGACGAGGCAGCAGCGGTGTTGTGTTGCACGGAAATTAGTAAAGAGCAATAATGATTACTGACGAGCGGATATTGGAAGAAGCCATCCGACTGGTGGATGATGGTGTGAGCGTGACGCTGCCCGTCAACGGACAGAGCATGTTGCCGTTTATCATCGGAGGCAAGGAGAGCGTCATCCTAACGAAGCCCCTTCATGCGCAGGTAGGCGACATCGTGCTGGCCTGGGTGGAAGGTTGCCGCTATGTGGTCCACCGCATCATTCGCATCGACGGTGAGCATGTTACGCTGATGGGTGATGGTAACATTGTTGGCGTGGAACATTGTACGACGGACGATGTTAAGGCGCTGGTGACCCATGTGGTTGACGCCAAGGGCCAGACGCACGATATATATAATAGGTGGCGCCAGAAAGCTATGAAGGCTTGGTGGTATCTGCGTCCTATTAGAAGATACATTTTAGCAATATATAGACGATTATGAAAATCAAGAAAGGATTTGTGCTGCGCGAAGTGTGTGGCGAACATGTGATAGTAGGCGAAGGCCTTGGTGCTGTGAATTTCGGCAAGCTGCTGGCCCTGAACGAGACGGCAGCCTGGTTGTGGAAACAAGCTGTGGAGCAGGAAGACTTCACGGCAGAGTCGCTGACGGAGAAGCTCTGCGAGGAGTATGACGTCGAGCCGGCTGCAGCCCGTAAGGACGTCGAAGGCATCCTTGCCCAATGGCAGGAAGTCGAAGTTGTTGAGTAATCCGTTCAATCTGCGTAATCTGTGGTCGTAAAAGCATGAAGTACGTAGTCTGGTTGTGGACAAACTCTCGTGGCATCCGCTGGAATTCGGCGGTCCGTATTGTGATTGGCATCGTGCAGGTCGCACTGGGACTGCTGATGATATTGCTCAGCAAGCGGTTTATTGACGAGACCATCCGTACGGGTTCGTTTGACGATGTGCTCCGTATGGTTCTTTGGCTCGTGCTGACCGTTGTGGGTGGTGTCGTGCTCCGACAGGTTGGTTTCTGGTTGACCACAACGGCAGGTGTCCGTCAGACGAATGCCCTACGACTGCGTATCTTCAGTAGCCTGTTCCGTCGCCAGCTCTTCGACGGTGACGAGTTGCACTCAGGCGATATTACCTCACGACTGGCAAAGGACATCGATCAGGTGAGTGGCGTCAGCACCGACACCATTCCCCAGATGGTGATTACGATGATACAGCTCAGCGGTGCTTTCCTGCTCATGCAATGGTTTGATACCCGTCTGGCTTGGGCCTTGTTGTTGCTGACGCCGCTGGCTATCGTCTTTGGCAAGCTTATCGCTCGTCGTTTGCGACAGATGACACTCGACATCCGTAAGGACGAGAGCCGCATCCAGATGCAGGTACAGGAGGGTATGGAACATAATGCCGTGTTGCGTTCCTTAGGCAGTGAAGAGTGGGTGACCAACCGTCTCGACACCATGCAGCAGCGATTGAAAGGCAACGTCATCCGTCGCTTGCGATTCACGGTTGTCACACGACTCATTATGGGCTGTGCCTTCGGACTGGGTTATTTGTTGGCATTCGTCTGGGGTGGCATTGGCCTGCGTAATGGTACTATTACGTTTGGCGTGATGACTTCGTTCCTGCAACTCGTCGGTATGATTCAGCATCCTATTCTCCAACTGCTGAACATGGTGCCTGGCATTATTCATGCTACAGCCAGTATCGACCGTTTGGAGGAGTTGGAGAAGGCTGAGGGAAGAAGTAAGAGGGAAGACGGAAGAGGGAAGATGGATGATGGAGGTATCCGATTTGAAGACGTGAGTTTCCGCTATGCTAAAGGTGACCGCGAAATACTGAACCATTTCACCCATGAGTTTAAGCCCGGCACGAAGACGGCCATTATGGGCGAGACGGGTATTGGCAAGACAACGGTGTTCCGCCTGATTCTCGGTCTTATTCAACCCACGGAGGGTAAGGTTACTGTGGGTGGTGACTGCTGTTTCGTACCGCAGGGTAACACGCTGATGAGTGGTACTATTCGTTATAACCTTCAATTGGCGAACCCCGATGCTACTGACGACGAATTGCGTAAGGTGCTGCACGTGGCTTGTGCCGATTTCGCCTTCGACCTGTTGGAGGGTGTCGATACCGAACTTGGTGAACGTGGTGGCGGTCTTAGCGAGGGTCAGGCACAACGTATCGCCATTGCCCGCGGTTTGCTGCGTAATGGCGGCATCCTCCTGCTTGACGAAATCAGTAGTTCGCTCGACGAAGCGACGGAGCAGAAACTGTTCTCCCGTCTGTTTGAAGCATTCCCTTCCACCACCGTCCTACTCATCACGCATCGTTCCGTCGTTGCGGACCTGTGCGATGAAGTGGTACGTTTCAGTTGATGGTATCTTTATCCTAACCGTTGTCTGCACGCTTCAAGGATGGCCAAGAGATCATCCGTTTTTTCTGCGCGGAGCATAGCGATACGGGTTTCGCGAAAATTGGGAATGCCCTTGAAGATGGGGGAGGCGGCCAGATGGCGACGGGTATGCAGGATGCCGCAGAGCTCGGCGGACTTTCCTTTGGAGCGCATCTCCTCCGTATCGCAACGTTCGATGTTGATGCGCAGCTGTTCTTTCAGGACGTCAATCTTTTCGCTGAGTGTGAGTTCCTGGCGACTGAATATCCAAGGGCATCCAAAGGTGGCACGACCAATCATCACAGCGTCGACGCCATAAGTGTCGAAGGCTTTGTCGGCATCGTCCAACGACTTGATGTCGCCATTACCAATGATGGGGATATGGATGCGAGGATTGCGCTTTACCTCACCGATAAGCGTCCAATCGGCATTGCCCGTGTACATCTGACTGCGGGTGCGACCATGAATGGTCAGTGCCTGAATACCACAGTCCTGCAACTGTTCGGCCAATGTGGTGATGATGAGTTGTTCGTGGTTCCAGCCCAAGCGGGTCTTCGCGGTGACGGGTAATTTTACGGCCTGTACTACCTTCTGTGTAATCTCCAGCATCTTGGGGATGTTTTGTAGCATACCGGCACCAGCGCCCTTGCCTGCAACCTTCTTTACAGGACAGCCGAAGTTCAGGTCGATGAGGTCCGGACCTGCCTGTTCGACTATCTTTGCGGCCTCTACCATTGCGTCGACGTCACGACCGTAAATCTGAATACCTACGGGCCGTTCCTCGTCGCTGATGGTGAGTTTCTTTACTGTCGACTTCACGTCGCGTACGAGTGCCTCAGCACTGACAAATTCCGTATAAACCATTGCGGCACCGAAGCGTTTACACAGCATGCGGAAGCCAATATCCGTCACGTCTTCCATTGGGGCCAGGAAAACAGGCCGCTCGCCTAATTCTATGTTTCCAATCTTCATTTCTCTTACTTCTTACCTCTCACCTCTCACTTCTTACCTCTTAGCTCACCAAGTGGTATGTTCCGCCTGCCAGCGGCTTTACGATTCCCTTCATCTCCAGCGAGAAGAGTAGTGCCGTGAGTTGTCCGATGGGGACATTGCTCTTGACGCTGATGATGTTCAGTTGCAGGTCGTTTGTTTGCTGAAGCAGTCCGACAACCTGCTGTTCTTCAGGCGTGAGGTCAGGAAACAGTTGACGCTCCACAGCCTCTGGTTTTTGCTGCATCGTCTGCCAACCTAAACTCTCCAATAGGTCCTCTGCCGATGTGATGAGGGCTGCCGTATTGTTGCGAATCATCTTGTTGCAGCCCTCGCTGAAAGGCATACCTACTGCGCCAGGGAAGGCAAAGACGTCGCGTCCGTACTCTTGGGCAATGCGGCAAGTGATGAGGCCTCCGCCCTTGATGGCGCTCTCAACGAGAATGGTGGCATCCGACATACCTGCCACAATGCGGTTGCGCTGGCGGAAATTGTTAGGCAGCGCCTCTGTCTGACTCATATACTCCGTCAGCAGTCCTCCCTGCGACAGCATCCTAACGGCATCTTTGCGATGGTGAGGCGGATAGATCTGGTCCAGACCGTGAGCCAACACAGCGACAGTCTCGAATCCCTGTTCAAGGGCATTACGATGGGCGCAGATATCAATGCCGTACGCCAGTCCGCTGACAATCAACACCTGCGGACACAGCGTGCGGAGGTCAGTAATGAGCCGTCGGACGATATCCTGTCCGTAGGTGGTGCAATGGCGTGTTCCAACGATGTTTATCACATGTCCTTGGTTGAGGTCGGCACTACCTTTGTAATAGAGTAGCAGTGGAGCATCAGGACACTCGCAGAGGCGTTGGGGATAGTCGGTGTCACCGATGGTCAGCACGCGGATGTTGTTCTTTGTGACGAACTCCATCTCGGCCGCTGCTCTGTGCAGTGCGTCGTCCCAATGTTTCATCGATTCACGCAATCGCGGCGTAGCCTCTGGCACTACATCACCAATGTCGTTGCGGTGTTCATAGACGGCTTGGCTACTGCCCAGTGCTTGGTACAGCTGAAGTGCCATTTGCTGGTTGAAACCCGTCATGCGGGTCAGGGCTATGGAGTAGTATATTTCGTCTGTCATTTCGAATTCAGATAATTACGAAAGGCCTGGTCGTAGTCTTCGCTGTTGCCCAGTCGTCCGTTGATGAGGCAAACTAACGTGATGTCGCCTTTGAAGCAGAGCGCCTCGTCGCTGGCACGGAAAATAGACTGGTGGAAGATGTATTTGATGCCATCCTTTTCAAGCCACAGGCGCGAGATGAACTCATCGTCGCAGCGCAGGGGAGTCTTGAAGTCCAGCTTCATACGTGCCACCACAGCGTCGACACCTTTTGCGTGCATCTCGGCAAACGACAGTCCGCACTGTTTCAGGAACAGGTGACGGGTGTGTTCTGTATAGTGGAGGTAGTTGGCGTTGTTCACAATGCCTTCGATGTCGCACTCATAGTCGCGCACCTCCATGCGGGTTTCGAAAATAAATTTATCCATTCTTTTTTTCGTTATTTCGTTATTTCGCTATAACGTTATATCGTTATTCCGATTTCTTTTTCAAATATTCATAACCAATGCGGCAGCGCAGGCAGTCCTTTTTGTCGCAGTATTCCTTCTTCAGTTGGATAAGGGCCTGCGAGTCACCTGCCGACCTGACCTCCAGACCGCACTCCTGCCACATACGGATGATATGGTTGTTCTCGGGCTTGAGCTGTTCCAGGAAGTCGAACGCCCTGTCGCACAGTTCCTCCCGCGAGGTATGACGGCCATAGGCGAAGAGTACGGGTACGCAGGTGTTGATGATAAGCAGATTGATGCTGAAAGGCGACAGGTGCTTGGCATTGCGCACACTTTCTGAACCAAACGTGTAGTGCGTTTCCCAGTAGGGCGTCACTTGCGTCTTCAGCCGTTCGCTGAGACTTATCATATCCCTGCACTCGATGAGTTGTGAGAGTCCTGCCTGGTGCTGGTAGTAGAGGTTTGCCAACTGCGCAATACGGATATGCGGAAAGTTTTGCGGACGCAGTCGAAGGAACCGCCATTGCTTATAATCCATGGGTTGCATGGAAAATTTATGAGCCAGATATTGGTACTCGTTGCGCAATTTGGCAAAGTAGCCTTCGTTCAAGGCATCCTTCTGATAACGCTCAGGGATGGCCTCTAGTTCCAAGAGTCCTGCCTGTCCCATGAAGATAGCCTCTATCTGAAAGAGGTCATCACGATGTTTCGCCACCGCACTCAGGGGAATATGGCGTGCCCACTCCTCGAAGGCATCACCGTTGATACCGAAGCCGTAGTTGCGGGCAAGGGTCATAAAGTATGCATCCTCCCACGAACCATTTGCCAGCCGCGCCCGTTGTTCGATGGCGACGGTCTTTTGTTCTAAGCGTTCCGTCTGCAGGGCTGCCATCCACGAATGGATGGTCAGACGCGTCAATTCTGGAATGATACGATAGCAAGGAGGGTAGGAATCAGTCTTGATGAGTTCATCGTAGTTGTCTTTAATGGTCTGCGGTACTTGCAACACCAGTTGGGGTACGTAGTCACCCTTTTGTGTCTGTACGTCACGGTCGGCCTCACCCACCACATGAAGTATCACATTATTATAGTTAGCATCACGTTCGTGGCCATGCTGATACCAGTGTGACGAGCGGTCGTGAATCTCGACATTACCCACCCATAGCGTACCGCCAATCTTTACTTTGGCGTTGAAGAAGTCAGGCCCCGCATTCCTATTATGGAGTCCAGGATCGATGATTTCCACCACTCGTCCGTCGGTGGTTTCAAGTCCCGTAGCAGGCCATAGCTTATGTTTCCAGCAATAATGCAGAAGTTGTTCCATGCTGCAAAAATACAAAAAAAACACCAATAACAATTGCCAATTATCATTTTTTTTGTATCTTTGCCATCAGAAACTTAAAAACGAACGGCTATGAGCAAGCACAAGAGTGGAAAACGACTGACCAAGCAGCGTCTGGTAGAGATGCTGCAGACCCTGTTTCAGCAGAATCCGAACGAGACTTTTTCGTTGAAACAAATATTCAGGGAATTAAAGTTGTCGACGCATCCGGCAAAGATGCTGGCTGTCGACGTAATGGACGAAATGGCGTGGGATGACTTCCTGACGAAGGCGTCGGATAATTCCTATCGTCTGAACCTGAAGACACAGGTGCAGGAGGGAACGTTCATCCGTAAGGCCAACGGCAAGAACTCTTTCCAGCCCGACGATGGTGGTAAGACCATCTTTGTCTCTGAGCGTAATTCGCTATTTGCCATGAATGGCGACCGCGTGCGTGTGGCGATGATGGCGCGCAGAGAGAAGCATATGAAGGAAGCAATGGTCGTCGAGATTCTCTCCCACAAGCGCGATCAGGCCGTGGGTAAACTGAAGGTGGAGAAAGACTACGCCTTCCTCGTGACAGAAGGAAACATCTTCGTTCACGATATCCTCATTCCGAAGAAAAAGCTGAAGGGAGGCAAAACCGGTGATAAGGCTGTCGTGAAGATTACCCAGTGGCCGTCGAAGGATTCGAAGAATATCGTCGGTGAGGTTATCGACGTCTTGGGTAAGGAGGGCGACAACAACGTTGAGATGCACGCCATCCTTGCACAATATGGACTGCCCTATACCTATCCCAAGCACGTAGAGGATGCTGCCGAGAAGATTGATCCGGGCATCACGCCGCAGGAGATAGCCCGTCGCGAGGACTTCCGTGAGGTGTTTACCTGTACCATCGACCCCAAGGATGCCAAGGACTTCGACGATGCACTGAGTATCCGTAAGCAGGGGAAACTGTGGGAGGTCGGTGTGCATATTGCCGATGTTTCGCATTACGTCAAGGAAGGTTCTCCTATTGATAAAGAAGCGACGAAGCGAGCTACGAGTGTCTATCTTGTCGATCGTACCATTCCCATGTTGCCTGAGCGCCTCTGTAACTTCATCTGTTCGTTGCGTCCTGACGAAGAAAAGCTCTGCTATAGTGTAGTCTTCACTTTGGACGATGAAGCCAATGTCAAGAACTACCGTATTGTCCATACTGTCATAAAGAGTAATAGGAGGTATGCATATGAGGAAGTGCAGGATATTTTGGTATCTAGCACCTCTAGTAAATCTAGTAAGTTTAGAACTGACCCATATGCTGAGGAACTACGTACTTTGGACAAGTTGGCAAAGTGTCTTCGTGAACGTCGTTTCAAGGGCGGTGCCGTCAAGTTCGACCGCGAGGAATTGCATTTCGATATCGACGAACAGGGTAAACCTGTCCGCGCATACTTCAAGAAATCGAACGATGCCACGCAGCTCATCGAGGAATTTATGCTGCTTGCCAACCGCACCGTTGCTGAACATATCGGTAAGTGGGATAAGCCAAAGGCAAAAGACCGTCAGCCAAAGGCAAAGAAGACTTTCGTCTATCGTGTCCACGACCAGCCCGACCCCACCAAGTTGGAAACCTTGCGTGAGTTTGTGGTGAAATTCGGCTATAAGATGAAGACGGCAGGTACCAAAGGTGCTATCTCGAAGTCGCTGAATGCTTTGATGGATGCCTGTCAGGGTAAGAAGGAACAGAACCTTATCGAGACCGTTGCCCTACGTGCCATGATGAAAGCGAAATATTCTACGCATAACATCGGGCACTATGGTCTGGCTTTCGAATATTACACGCACTTTACATCACCTATTCGTCGTTATCCAGACACGATGGTGCATCGTCTGCTGACGAAATATCAGGATGGCGGACGTTCGGCCAATCAGGAGAAATACGAGGAGCTGAGCGAGCACTGCTCTGATATGGAACAAACCGCCCAGCAGGCTGAACGCGACAGCATCAAGTATAAGATGGTGGAATTCATGGCCGACAAGATTGGTAACGAGTATGACGCCCATATCTCTGGCATCCAGTCGTATGGTATCTATTGCGAAATCGACGAGAACCACTGCGAGGGTATGGTTCCCATGCGCGACCTCGACGATGACTATTACGATTTTGACGAGCGCAACTACTGTCTTGTAGGCCGCCGTCACCATAATAAATATCAGTTGGGCGATCCCGTCCGAATAAAAGTAGCTCGTGCCAACATCGAGAAACGACAGCTGGACTTTCTGTTGGCCGACGAAAAACCTGCAAAGCGCAAATAGTAAAAAGACTAAACACAAGACTTTAATATGCAACGTATTGTAACTTTCGGAGAACTTTTGCTCCGCTTCTCAAAGCCCGGTCAGTTGCGACTGACGCAGGGCGATATGTTCACCAGCAAATATGGTGGCAGTGAAGCCAATGTCGCCGTATCGCTTGCCACACAGGGCGAGGATGTGACGTATATCACACGTCTGCCTGATACGCCTGTCGGACATGCTGGTGCCCAGTGTATGGCACAGTTGGGTGTGGACATCAGTCGCATCGTATATGGCGGACAACGCATTGGCACCTATTATTTCGAACCTGCTGCCGGCATGCGTGCAGCGAAGGTGGTGTACGACCGCGACCATTCGGCCTATTACGACCTTGCTCCGGGCATGATTCCCTGGCGCGACATTCTGAAGGATGCTGATATCTTTCAGGTGTCGGGTATTACAGCGGCTATCTCTCAACAAGCTGCTGATGCGACCTTCGAAGCATTGGATATTGCCGACGAACTGGGCATCACTGTTTCGTTCGACATCAATTATCGCAAGAACCTGTGGAAGTATGGTGCCGACCCGCGTGCAACGTTACAGCGTATGCTGTCACGCTGTGACATGATGTTTGGTGATGCCATCGAGTTCGACTGGATTTCTCAGCATCCGCAGCCTCCCTTTACGGCTACCGACAGTAACTTCAAGATGCAGATTCCGGAGTATCGCGAATGGTTCGATGAACTGCATGCTCAGTATCCGCGTTGCAAACACTGGCTGATGGGTATGCGAAATATCGTTGACTCCAACCATCACACGCTGACGGCACTGCTCTTTACGGAAGACCAGTTGCTGGAGGCTCCTATCATCGATATTCCTGATGTGGTCGATCCCGTCGGCGTCGGTGATGCCTTTATGGGTGGTTTCCTCCATGCTATCAGTCTCTTCCCAGGTGACCGTCAGCGACAGTTGAATTATTCACTGGCTGCTGCTTCGTTGAAGAACACCATTCCTGGCGATTTCAACCTGTCGACGGAAGAGGAGATTCTTGCTACGATGGAGCATCGCTATAATGCCTTTACGCTTTATAAGACGATAGAATAGTACCCCACGGGTAACTACCGGGTTTGAG
>ONMN01000100.1 GCA_900318885.1 uncultured Prevotellaceae bacterium
CACCTCTGAGCTGAAGGTTGTCAAGGAGGTTCCCTATGGCAACAACCCCAGCCGTCTGAAGGTAAAGTGCTATGGTGCTGACGATGTTCGCGAGGGTGTAGCTATCCTGTGGAAGGAGAACGTTGACGTGTCTATCACGGGTAACTCAACGAACCCCACCCGCTTCCAGCACCCCGTAGCAGGTACTTATAAGAAGGAGCGCGTGCTCGCTGGCAAGCCCTACTTCTCTGTAGCTTCCGGTGGTGGTACGGGTCGTACCCTGCACCCAGACAACATGGCTGCCGGTCCTGCTTCTTACGGTATGACTGACACCCTGGGTCGTATGCACTCTGACGCTCAGTTCGCAGGTTCTTCTTCTGTTCCTGCTCACGTTGAGATGATGGGCTTCCTGGGTATTGGTAACAACCCGATGGTAGGTGCTACTGTGGCTATCGCTGTAGCTATCGACCTCGCCCTGAACAAAAAGTAAGCAATTTGCTTCAAAATAAAATGCCCGCCAGAAATTCTGACGGGCATTTTTGTTATTACATTGCTGCGTGATAATTATACAATCTTGCTATGTTCAAGCAATACTCAGTGTAAGCTTCACTCTTCAGCCATTTGTTAATCAACTTTTTCATAATCTTTTTACCTTTCTTTACTTTACTCGGAACGGTGTGTTGGGCCGTCCTACTTAAATACTTTGTTATCCTTATTTTTTGTTATCCTTGCCGCACCGCTGTGCAGCCCTTTGTTATCTTTTGACGGTGCAAAGGTACGACGTTTTTTCGTACAAAACAAGGAAAATAGCAAATTGTTTGCGCACACAGTCTATTTGTTGACCTGTGTCAATTACGCATTTTTGTCGTAAAAACGGAATTATTGGCGGTTATGGGTGACTGCTTCTCGCATCTCTTTCAGCAAATCTGAGGCGAAGATAAAGTCCGTCAGGCGCTTGTTTGTCGAGCCCATGATGTCGGCTGAGACACCCTGCCATTCCTTGTGACCTTCGTAGATGAAGATGATGTTCTCACCAATACCCATCACCGAATTCATGTCGTGGGTATTGATGATGGTCGTCATGTTGAATTCCCGCGTGATAGAGTGCAGCAGGTCGTCAATCACTAGCGACGTCTTGGGGTCGAGACCGCTGTTCGGCTCGTCGCAGAACAGGTATTTGGGGTTCAGGGCTATGGCGCGGGCAATGGCCACACGTTTCTGCATGCCGCCGCTGATCTCGCCAGGATATTTCTCTTCCGCACCCACGAGGTTCACGCGGTCCAGACAGTCCATCGCGCGCTTTTGCCGTTCGCGCAGGTTCATCGTCGAGAACATATCTAGCGGAAACATCACGTTCTCCAGTACCGTCAGCGAGTCAAACAAGGCGGCACTTTGGAATATCATACCCATCTCGCGACGCATCATCACCTTCTCCTTCTTCGACATCTTCACAAAGTCGCGCCCGTCGTATAGTATCTGGCCTTCCGTGGGCTCAAACAGTCCCACGAGGTTCTTCATCAGCACCGTCTTACCCGAGCCGCTCTGTCCGATGATGAGGTTCGTCTTGCCGTCCTCGAACACCGTCGAGATGTCCTTCAACACCTCGATATCGTCGAAACGCTTGTATAGGTTCTTGACTTCTATCATGACAGCAGCTGCGTTAGGAATACGTCACTAAAGAGAATCAGCACGCTCGAGGTCACGACGGCATCCGTTGAGGCCTTACCGACGTTGACGGAACCGCCCTCTACGGTATAGCCGCAGTAGGATGGCACGGCGGAGATGATAAAGGCGAAGAAGAGGCTCTTGATGATACTCATCCACATAAACCACGACTTAAACTGATGCTGCAGTCCCAGCGTCAGGTCGTCAGGCACGATGATGTGTCCGACGTAGGCCGTTCCGTAGGCACCGACGATGCCCAGTGCACTCGAGAAGATAACCAGCAACGGCATGATGGTAATCATTCCCATGATTTTCGGCAGTATCAGGTAGCACGCCGAGTTGACACCCATGATGTCCAGCGCGTCAATCTGCTGTGTCACGCGCATAGTGCCGATTTCCGAGGCGATGTTCGAGCCCACCTTACCGGCCAGTATCAGACACATGATGCTCGACGAGAACTCCAGCAGCATGATTTCGCGCGTGGTATAGCCGCTCACCCATCGTGGCATCCAGGGCGACTGGATGTTCAGCTTCATCTGGATGCAGATGACGGCTCCGATGAAAAACGAGATGAGCAGCACGATACCAATCGAGTTGATGCCCAGCTGTTCCATCTCCTTCACGTATTGTTTCCAGAACATACGAAAGCGTTCGGGAACGCTGAACGTACGCCCCATCAGTATGAGAAATTGGCCGAACATTGTCAGCCACCGGTGCAGAATCTTTATCATATCGCCTGCAAAGATACGAATAAGCGAGCAAAGAACCAAAGGAAAACTCGTTTTTCTTTGGTCTTTCGAGCGAGAGTATCTTCTCGCGAAGCGAAAAGATAGTGCAAATCGAGCGAAATACCAAATAAATTTGGATTTTTCGTCGGAAAGTGCTACCTTTGCACCCGTTAATCACATTAACTTTGCATTTTGATTCATTTATGAATACCATTTTCATCGTTTTGCCGATACTGACGCTCCTGATGTTCGACCTCGGACTCGCCTTGCGTCCTGCCGATTTCCGTTTGCTCGCAGAACGTCCGAAGGCCGTGTTCGTCGGACTGACCGGTCAGATTCTGCTCCTGCCCCTCATTGCGTGGGCGGTAGCCAGTGGTTTCCACTTAGCACCTTTGTTCTTCCTGGGTGTCATGCTCATTGCCTGTAGTCCGGGCGGCAGTTCCAGCAATGTCTTCTCCATGCTTGCCGGTGGCGATGTCGCGCTGTCCGTATCGCTGACGGCCTTTAGCAGCATCATCACGCTGTTTACGGGTCCGCTGGTCATGGACTTTGCCACCGATTATGTCGGCACCGAGATGAGCGGCATCCACCTGCCCGTAGGCAACCTCTTGGTCCAGAACCTCGTGCTGATGGCAGTACCCATCGCCATCGGACTCGCCATTGCCGTGCGCAACGAACGGCTTGCCGAGCGCATGCATAACGTGTTGAAGCGCCTCGCCTTCCCCTGTCTCATCCTGTTGGCAACGGTGTTCTTCATCCAGAATCGCGACATCATCATCCGCGAATTTCCCCAGCTCGGACTCTCTGTCACCGTCCTCATCCTGTTGTCCATGGGTGGTGGCGTCCTGCTCTCGTGGCTCATGCGTCTCAACGGTCGCGAACAGCGCACCATCATCATCGAGATAGGCATGCAGAATGCTGCGCAGGCCATTACCGTCGCCAGCAGCCCCTTCGTCTTCGCCAACGACGTGATGGCCATTCCCGCCATCATCTATGCGCTGATGATGAATGTCGTCTTGCTGACCTACGTCGCAGTGGTGAAAAAGCTCAAAACGGCTTAGAATTTGTATTCCACGAAGGCCTCCATAGCCTCGTAGCACGCCAGTCCCAGGTCGTCATACTGCTTGGCGGTGGCGCGGTTGCGGTCTTCGGCACGTTGCCAGAACAGCCTGTCGTCGTTGCCGAGGAATGGTGCCCCCTCCATCTGACTCTGGTGGCGCAGGATGGCGTTACGCTTCTCGTGCAGCTCCTCAGGACTCATCGGCACACACATCTCGATATCCTCTATCTCCCATTCTGCCCACGCCCCGCGGTACATCCATACGCGACAGTCGCTGAGCCATTCCGCTCCCGCCTTCTTCTCCTCGTCGATGGCCGCCAGTACGGCGTCGGTACATGTGCGGTGTGTCCCGTGCGGGTCTGCTAAGTCGGCCGCCACGTAAATCTGGTGCGGCTGTATCTGTTGCAGCAGTTCCTCGATAATCCTTACGTCCCGTTCCGCCAGGGGCAGTTTTTCTATTTTGCCACTCTCGTAGAACGGCAAGTCAAGGAAGTGGATATGGTCCTTCTTGATACCGTTGTAGCCACAGGCATTGCGCGCCTCGCCACGACGGATAAGCCCCTTGATGGCCAACACGTCGCGATTGTCCAGGTCGCCCTCCTCCTTCCGTTTCAGAAATTCCAGCACGCTCTTGCTGTAGTGCTTCACGATCTCGTCGCTGCCGTTGGCAAACAGCTCGTTGAAGGCACGGATGAAATGCATATACAGCCTTACCTCCTCGTCCGCCACGGCAATGTTTCCCGACGTCTCGTAGGCTATGTGTACGTCGTGCTGCTGTTGCATCAGCCGTCGGATGGTGCCGCCCATCGATATCACGTCGTCGTCGGGATGTGGCGAGAACACGATGACGCGCTTGGGGTAGGGCAGTGCCCGTTCCGGTCGTGTCGAGTCGTCCGCATTGGGCTTGCCTCCCGGCCATCCGGTGATGGTATGCTGCAGGATGTTGAATACTGCTATGTTCACCAGTCCTGCCGAGCCGTACTCCTCCACGTAGTGTTGCAGTCCGTTGTCCACATAGTCCTTTGTCGATAGCTTCAGCACGGGCTTGCCCGTCTTGCGGCACAGCCCAATCACGTCGCGTCGCAATTCGCGGTCCACGATGTGGTCAAAATTAAT
>ONMN01000002.1 GCA_900318885.1 uncultured Prevotellaceae bacterium
CGCACACGCGCATGAGAGCTTGGAAAGACGTAAATCGTCTGAACTCGTTGGAAAAACAACAAGTTCAGACAGGTCTATCATGTTTAGCGGACAACAATAGTTTTTTTTATGTTTTTCATATAGTTTTTCCTTTTACACAGATAAACGAAAAAAGCCCCATAAACAGGGGCTTTTAAGTAGTCGATAGGGGAATCGAACCCCTATGCCAAGATTGAGAATCTTGTATCCTAACCATTAGATGAATCGACCGAGTTGTGAGCGTAATCAAGCATGCTTGAATTACCGAGCCACGAGGGAGATGACCTTTAGGTCAATCGACCGTGCAGCTTTATCTCACTTTGTTCAAAGAGCGCGCTTTTCGCAGAGAAATCCCACCGGCTGCGGAAGGAGGGGGATTCGAACCCCCGGTACGGGAACCCGTACGGCAGTTTAGCAAACTGCTGGTTTCAGCCACTCACCCATCCTTCCAAACCTTCCAAAAGGAGGTTTTAAGCTTCAACCGTGGGGTTATCTCCTTGATTGCGGGTGCAAAGGTACTACATTTATTTGAACCCTGCAAATTTTTAAGCGACTTTTTTCACTTTTCCTTTTATTTTTCAGTTTTGTCGCGAATGATTGGATGTTTTCGAGCGGAATACGGGACTCGAACCCGCGACCCTCGGCTTGGGAAGCCAATGCTCTACCAACTGAGCTAATTCCGCCGGACACGACAAAATGTCATGAAAAAAGAGTCAGTACCTTGTAGGGAAGATGACTGACTCCTTATGGAAAGTGAGCCGATAGCCGGACTCGAACCGGCGACCCACGCATTACGAATGCGTTGCTCTACCAACTGAGCCATATCGGCAGCCTTTCAAAGAACTCTCTGCTCCGTATTTGTCGGCCTTGAGACCGTACATTTTCCGAAAGCGAGTGCAAAGGTAATACTTTTTTCTGTAACTGCAAAATATTTTCCGTGAAAGTTTTGCAGGTTGCGGTATTTTTACCCGTTCAGTTTCTCTTTCAGATATTTTCCTGTGATACTTTCCTCGCAGGCGGCTATCTGTTCGGGCGTGCCGCAGGCCACTAGCTGACCTCCGCGATCGCCTCCGTCAGGACCAATGTCGATGATGTGGTCGGCACATTTGATGATTTCCATATTGTGCTCGATGATGAGGATGCTGTGGCCGCGTTCTATCAGTGCGTCGAAGGCGTGCAACAGGCGCTGGATGTCGTGGAAGTGAAGACCCGTCGTGGGCTCGTCGAAGATGAAGAGGGTAGGCTCTTGTTTCTCCTGTCCGATGAAGTAGGCCAGCTTTACACGCTGGTTTTCACCACCGGAGAGCGTAGAGGAGTTCTGACCGAGCTTGATGTATCCGAGGCCGACTTCTTCGAGCGGCTTCAGGCGCGAGACGATAGACTTACACCCGTCGAAGAATTCAATGGCCTCGCTGATGGTCATATTGAGCACGTCGTAGATATTCTTGTCCTTGTAGCGGACGTCGAGGATGTCATGCTTGAAGCGGTGACCGTGACAGGCTTCACACTCGAGGACGAGGTCGGCCATAAACTGCATCTCGACGGTGATGACACCCGCACCCTTACACTCGTCGCAACGTCCACCGTCGGCATTGAATGAGAAATACTGCGGCGTGAAACCCATCTGCTTGGCCAGCGGCTGGTCGGCAAAGAGGTCGCGGATGGCGTCGTAGGCTTTGACGTAAGTGGCAGGGTTGGAACGGGTGGATTTGCCGATGGGATTCTGGTCGACGAACTCAATGTGTTTGATGCTCTCGTAGTCGCCCTCCAGACCGATGTATTCTCCTGGTGCGTCGCATACGTCACCCATTCGACGCTTGAGGGCAGGGTAGAGGATGCCTTTGACGAGCGACGATTTGCCCGATCCGGATACGCCCGTGACAACGGTCATGATGTTCAGCGGGAAGTCGACGTCGATACCCTTCAGATTGTTCATGCGGGCGCCCTTGATGGTGATGCGCTGATTCCAGGGGCGACGGCTGGCGGGGACGGGGATTTCGTCGGTATGCGAGAGGTAGCGGAGGGTGTAGCTTTTCCCGACGGCCGAACCGTCGGGCACAGTAGCGGCTGAGGAATCCCCGACGGGGGAACCGTCGGGCACAGTCAACGGACCGGCGTAGACGATTTCACCACCGAGGCGGCCGGCATCAGGGCCGACGTCGATGAGGTAGTCGGCAGCACGCATGATTTCCTCGTCGTGTTCGACGATGACGACGGTATTGCCGAGGTCGCGCAACTCCTTGAGTACCTTGATGAGTCGGTCGGTGTCGCGTGAGTGCAGTCCGATGCTGGGCTCGTCGAGGATGTAAAGCGAACCTACGAGCGAAGAGCCTAAGGACGTCGTCAGATTGATGCGCTGACTCTCGCCACCAGACAGCGAATTCGACATGCGGTTGAGCGTCAGATAGCCCAGTCCGACGTCGAGCAGGAATTGCAGGCGCGAATTGATTTCCGTCAGCAAGCGACGGCCAATCTCCTGTTCCTGTGGCGTCAGTTCCAGCTGGTCGAACCACTGCTTCAGCCGTACGACAGGCAGTTGTACGAGGTCGGTAATGCTGCGACCACCGATCTTGACGTATTCTGCCTCGGGCTTCAGTCGTGTGCCGTGACATTTGTGACACGTCGTCTTTCCACGATAACGCGCCAGCATGACACGATACTGAATCTTATACTGATTCTCCTGCAGCATCTGGAAGAAATTGTCGATGGATACACGGTCGTACTTGTCGCGGGTCTTATCGCTGGGCAGTCCGTGCCAAAGCATATCCTTCTGTTGCTGCGTCAGGTTATAGTACGGTTCGAAGATGGGAAAATCGTCTTGGGCAGCACGACGGCAGAATTCTTCCTGCCACATCTTCATCTTATCGCCGTGCCAAGGCTGCACACAACCGTCGTAGACCGACAGTGTGGTATTGGGAATGACGAGGTGTTCGTCGATGCCGATAATCTTGCCGAAACCCTGACACTCAGGGCAGGCACCAGCAGGCGAATTGAAGGAGAACATCTGGTCGTTGGGCTCCTCGAACGTCATGCCGTCAGCCTCGAAACGCTGGGAGAAGTCGTAGGTCAGACCAGAGGGTGAAACCATTAGGCGCAGTTCGCCGTGACCCTCGTAGAAGGCTGTCTCAGCAGAGTCGACGAGACGCGAGACGGAGTCTTTGGAGTTGTCGACGGAGAGGCGGTCGATGACGAGGTACATCCCGTCGGCCGAACCGACGGGCACACTACTGGCGGCCGAACCGACGGGCACACTACTGGCGGGAGAACCGCTGGGTACACTAATAGCAGGGGAGGCGCCAGACACACTGGATGACGACGAGGCGGTGGCGGCGTGTTCCTCCAGCCAGTCGTCAATGCGGACGATGTTGCCGCTGACGGACATGCGGGCGTAGCCATTCTGGACATACATTTGAAGCTGGCGTTCCAGCGTGCGACCCTCGACGGGAATGATGGGTGCCAGGATGATGAATTTCGTGCCAGGCTGGAACCGCTGCACCTGTCGGACGATATCCTCAGTGGAGTGTTTCTTCACCTCCTGTCCGCTAATGGGCGAGTAGGTCCGTCCGATGCGGGCATAGAGCAGGCGCAGATACTCGTAGATTTCCGTCGTTGTGCCAACGGTACTTCTTGGATTGCGCGAGATGACCTTTTGTTCGATGGCGATGGCGGGCGGTATGCCGCGAATGTAGTCGCATTCGGGTTTGTTCATACGGCCCAGAAACTGGCGTGCATATGCCGACAGGCTCTCCACATAACGTCTCTGGCCCTCGGCATACAGTGTGTCGAAGGCCAAAGATGATTTGCCGGAGCCACTGACTCCGGCAATCACCACCAATTTGTTGCGGGGAATGGTGACGTCAATATTCTTCAGGTTATTGACTCTCGCCCCCTTTATTTCAATTGAATCGCTCAATTACAGAATAGTCTTTACGGCTTCCAGCATGCCCTTCTCCTGAATCAGGTCGAGGAACAGCTTCACCATTGCGTTCAGGCCGGCAACCTTGTTGAGGTCCTCCTGCCAGATGAACTCGGCACCGAGTACACCGTCGGCAACCTTCTGCGTGTCGCCAGTAGCCCAGAGTTCCTTCAGCAGGGACATGATCTTCTCATCGTCGTTGGGGATAATCTCCACACCGTCGGCGCGCTTGCCGCCTTTATAATATGTAATGATAGCGGCCAGACCGAATACCAGACCCTTAGGCAACTCGCCCTTGCGCTCCAAGTAAGTCTTCACGCCGGGCAGGTCGCGAGCCTGGAACTTGGGGAATGAGTTCAGCATGATGCTGGTTACCTGGTGGTCTACGAACGGGTTGTCGAAGCGCTCGAGCACGTCGCCAGCAAACTTCTCAAGCTCGTCCATTGGCAGGTCGAGGGTCTGCATGAGTTCCTCAAACTGTACCTTGTGGATGTACTTGGAAATTACCTCGTGGTTGCAGGCGTCACGAACGATGTTGACACCAGAGAGGAATGCAACGGGCGAGAGTACGGTGTGCGGGCCATTCAGCAGGGTGACCTTACGCTTGTGGTAGGGCTCTTCTGAGGGAACGAACAGCACGTGCAGACCAGCCTTGTCTGCAGGGAACTCCTGAGCAACCTCCTTTGGAGCCTCGATGACCCAGAGGTGGAAGTTCTCGGCCTGTACGACGAGGTTGTCGCGATAGCCGACCTTCTCCTGAATCTCAGCAATCTCCTTGCGGGGGAAGCCAGGCACGATACGGTCTACGAGGGTAGCGTAAACGCCGCAGCACTCGTCGAACCACTTCTTGAAGTCTGCGGGCAACTTCCACAGCTCGATGTACTTATTGATGCAATCCTTCAGCACGTGGCCGTTCAGGAAGATGAGCTCGCAGGGGAAGATGATAAGACCCTTCGTGGGATCGCCATTGAACGTCTGGTAACGACGATACAGCAACTGTACCAGTTTGCCAGGATAGCTTGAAGCAGGCTTGTCCTCCAGCTTACAAGCGGGATCGAAAGCAATACCAGCCTCGGTTGTGTTAGAAATCACGAAACGAATCTCGGGCTGGTCTGCCAGAGCCATGAAGGCATCATTCTGAGAGTAGGGGTTCAGCGCACGGCTGATGACGTCGATACGCTCCAGGGTGTTGACGGGCTTGCCGTTCTCGCGACCCTGCAGATTGACGTGATACAGACAGTCCTGACCGTTGAGCCAGTCAACCATACCGCGGTCGATGGGCTGCACGACGACAACACTACCATTGAAATTGGTTTTCTGGTCCATGTTCCAGATAATCCAATCAACGAATGCACGGAGGAAATTACCCTCACCAAACTGAATGACCTTCTCGGGCATCACGCTCTTCGGAGCGAACTTTTTGTTTAACGGTTTCAACATAATTCGTTATATTTTATAAATAGTTTGTTTTATTTCAGTGCAAAGATAGTGAATATTTTCCGAATAACGTATCATTTTTACGTAATTTATTACGTTAACGTTTGCAGCCACTTGTTTTTCTTTTGACACTGATGGGATGGGTGGGACTATTTATTACTGATTCATCAGGTAGGCCTTGAAGTCGGCGAAGTCCTTGGACAGTTCCACGCTTTGCTTCTCGCCTTCCATGAATGCACGCAGACGGGCGGGTATCTCGATGTCGATGCCCAGAATGTCGTCCACCTTCTCCTTGAACTTAGCAGGATGGGCCGTCTCGCAGAATACGCCAACCTCGCCTGGCTTCAAGTTCTCTTGTAGTGCACGGAATCCGCAAGCGCCATGAGGATCAAGTATATAGCCCGTTTCGCTATAGCATTGCCGCATGGTTTCCTTAATCTGTTCATCGCTGTATGTTGCACCGCTAATGAGGTTGGTGATGCGATGATGTGTGGCTTCGGGAGTCAACGCATTGTTTTTAGAATAGAGGTTCAGAATACGTGCGAAGTTCGAGGGGTCGCCGACATCCATCGCGTTGGCTAATGTCTGTACTGAAGCTTTTGGCTCGTACTTGCCAGTCTGCAGATAGTTGTAGAAGACGTCGTTGGCATTGTTGGCGGCGATGAAGCGCTTGATGGGCAGTCCCATCTCGTGGCCGAACAGTGCCGAGCAGATGTTACCAAAGTTACCGCTGGGCACGCACATCACGAGCTCGTCGGCCAGACCAAGTGCTTTCATACGCGCATACGCATTAAAATAATAGAACGCCTGCGGGAGGAAACGTGCGACGTTGATGGAGTTTGCTGACGTCAGCTTCATGTGCTTGTTCAGTTCCTCGTCCATGAATGCCGACTTCACCAGTGCCTGGCAGTCGTCGAATACACCGTCGACCTCGATGGCGGTGATGTTCTTGCCGAGCGTCGTGAATTGGCACTCCTGAATGGGGCTTACCTTGCCCTTGGGATATAAAACGTAAACATGGATGCCCTCAACACCGAGGAAACCATTAGCTACAGCACTTCCCGTGTCGCCGCTTGTGGCCACGAGGACGTTTACGGTCCCGTTAGTCGCGGTTTCCCCGCGACTACCCATGCGCAAGAAATACCCCAGCAGGCGGGCCATGAAGCGGGCACCGACGTCCTTGAATGCCAGCGTCGGTCCGTGGAACAACTCCAGCGCATAGATGTTTTCCGTGACTTTTACCACAGGACAATCGAACGACAGCGTGTCGTAGACGATATCCTGCAAGGCGTCGCCGTCCACATCGTCGCCAAAGAAGTTTTGGGCTACGTTGTAGGCGATATCCTGGAACTTCATGCCGGGCATGTCGTTGACGAATGCCTTTGGCAGCGTATAAATCTCTTCGGGCATATACAGACCGCGGTCCTCTGCCAATCCTTTCACTACTGCCTTCTGCAAATCTGCAATCGGCGCATTTCCGTTTGTGCTGTAGTATTTCATAAGCTCATAAATGTTTTCATAAATTCATCGAGTTTTAGCAGACCATAGGCCCCGCTGACGCAAGAAACCTCGTCGTACTGCTGCACGGCGTCTGGCTTGATGCCGCGGTGCCAGATAAGGAACGGCACGGGCTGTCCGACGTGGATGCGCTGTTCGACAGGCGTGAGGTGGTCAGGCAGTACGGCGATGCAGACGTCTTTGTCCTTTACCTTATTATATATAGGTGCGATGAGTCGCTGGTCCAGATACTCGATGGTCTTCAGTTTCAGTTCCAAGTCGCCATCGTGACCTGCCTCGTCGCTGGCTTCTACATGAACGAAGACGAAGTCGTCGTGCTCCAATGCGTCAATGGCGGCTTGTGCCTTGCCTTCATAGTTGGTGTCGGCCAGTCCAGTGGCACCAGGCACCTTGACAATGCGCAGACCAGCGTACTTACCAATGCCCTGAATCAGATCGACAGCACTAATAACCGTACCGCTCTTGATTTGCGGGTACTGTTGCATGAGCGTCTCCATCGACGGACGATAGCCACCGCTCCAAGGCCAGATGCTGTTGGCCTGACGCTCACCCTTCTTAGCACGTTCGATGTTAAAGGGATGTTGAGATAACAGCTCTTGCGATTTCAGAATCATCTCGTTGATGAGGTCGGCAGTTTGTTGGGGAGACAGACGGCGGGTGTCAGCGACGGAATCGCTGACCACACTATCAGGTTTTACCAACAATGGGCGCCAAGGCTCGTTGGGGTGATCGTGGGGTGGGGCACAGACGATGTGTTTGTTGCCACCTTTGATGACCAACAGATGGCGGTATTGTATGCCTGTGATGAACTTCACACGCTCGCAGCCCTCACGTTCGTTGATGGGCTTAGCGAGGTTTTCGTTCATATAGTCGATGAGCACACGGGCGTCGTCTGTCTCCAGATTACCGCCGTTGTGGGTGATAATCTTGCCGTCCTCCAACGTGATGATGTTGCAGCGAATTGCGAAGTCGTCATCGGCCATCTCGTAGCCAATAGAAGCCGCCTCTAATGGTCCGCGGCCTTCGTAAACCTTGTTCAAATCATAACCCAAGATAGCGGTGTTGGCCACCTCGGAACCAGGAGGGAAACCTTCTGGAACAGTCACCAAGCGACCACAGCGACCTTCACGCGCCAGCTGGTCCATCATGGGCTTATGGGCATATTGCAGCAGGGTCTTCCCATCGAGTCGCTCGACGGGAAGATCTGCCATGCCATCACCTAAAATGATAATATGTTTCATAAAACTCCGTTTTATGCATCATCGGCTGCACCTCAGCATAAAGCAAGCTTTTGCCTTCGGTTTGCACGATAATTCATATTAAATATTAGCGATTGACATGATGTTGGCGAAGACACCTGCGGCCGTAACGGCAGCACCAGCGCCGTAGCCTTGAATCAGCATTGGATATTCCTTATAGCGCTCGGTGGTCAACAGCACGATGTTGTTCGAGCCCTCAAGTCCGTAGAACGGATGTCCGTAGGGAACCTCCTTTAATGCCACGCTGGTCTTGAAGTTCGTGGGGTCGTTCTCGTCAGCCTCCATCGTAGCCACGAAGCGCCAACGCTTGTTCTCGGCCTCCAATACCTTGCGGCGAGCCTCGAAGTCGGCATCAAGTTCGGGCAGACGCTTCCAGAAGTCGTCAATGCTTCCCTCGAAGTAGCTGTCGGGCACAAAGAGATGCTTCTCGACGTCGTCCTGTTCTACCTTATAACCAGCCTCACGGGTCAGGATGACCAACTTACGAATCACGTCCGTTCCGCTGAGGTCGATACGTGGGTCAGGCTCTGAGTAGCGCTGTTCCTTAGCACGACGAACGGTCTCAGAGAAGGGCACGTCGGCAGCAATCTCGTTGAAGATGAAGTTCAGTGTACCTGAGAGGATAGCCTCAATCTTCAGAATCTTATCACCAGAGTTGCAGAGGTCGTTGATGGTACCGATAATAGGTAGACCAGCACCAACGTTGGTTTCATAACGGAACCACACGCCACGGTCGCGGGCTGTCTGGCGCAGTTTCACATAGCTGTCGTAGTCGCTTGAAGCAGCAATCTTGTTGGCTGCAACGACGGATATATTGTGCTCTAAGAAAGTCTGATATAATGTGGCAATCTGTTTGCTGGCGGTACAGTCGACGAAGACAGAATTGAAGATGTTCATCTTGATGATTTCCTCGCGCATGTGGTCGGTGTCGGCCTTGAAACCTGCACGCAGAATCTTCTCATAGTTGTCGAGGTCGATGCCGTCACGGTCGAGCACGAAGTTGTCGACATCTGAAATGCCGACCACATTGAGCTTCAGGCGACGCGACTGCATGAGGAACTGCTGCTGTGTACGAATCTGTTCGAGTAACATGCCACCCACCGTACCGATACCGCAGATGAAGATGTTGAGCACCTTGTATTCTGACAGGAAGAACGAGTCGTGCAGCACGTTGAGCGACTTGCGCAGGAACTTGCCATCGACAACAAACGAGATGTTGGTCTCCGAAGCACCCTGAGCACAAGCAATCACGCTGATACCTGAGCGACCCAATGTTCCAAATAGCTTACCTGCGATACCTGGTGTCTGCTTCATGTTCTCACCCACGATAGCGATGGTAGCGAGTCCGCTCTCCACCTGCATGGGGAACATAGCGCCCGTCTCAATCTCCTTGGCGAACTCAGCGTTCAGTACTTCTGCTGCAGCCTCGGCATCTTCGTCACGAACACCAATAGAGGTAGAGTTCTCTGAAGAAGCCTGTGATACCATAAAGACAGAGATGCCCTTATTGGCAAGCGTCGTGAAGATACGGCGGTTGACACCAATGACTCCCACCATCGACAGACCCGTGACGGTAATCAGCGAAGTGCCCTTGATACTTGAGATACCCTTGATGGGCTTCTGGTCGTTGTCAATTGTGGCCTTGATGAGTGTTCCCGGGTGTTCAGGATTGAATGTGTTCTTGACCTTAATAGGTATATTCTTGACACAAACGGGATAGATCGTCGGGGGGTAGATAACCTTGGCACCGAAGTTACACAGCTCCATCGCTTCTACGTACGAGAGCTCGTTGATGGTGTATGCACTCTTGATAACTTTCGGGTCGGCAGTCATGAAACCGTCGACGTCGGTCCATATTTCCAGAATTTCAGCGTCGAGAGCTGCAGCGATAATGGCTGCTGTATAGTCACTACCACCACGTCCGAGGTTTGTCGTCTCGTGGCTATCGCGGTCGCGGGCAATGAAGCCTGGCACTACGGCGACTGTCTTGCTGGCATTGGTATTGTTGTTCTGGAAGGTAGCAAAGGCTTCCTTCACCAGTTTGTTGGTCAGCTCGGTGTCGAGTACATGCTTGCCTTCCTTGGTCTCCGTGCGGATGAAGTCGCGGCTGTTCATGCGCATACCATTCTTAATCATGGCAGCAACAATATGAGAACTCAGACGCTCGCCATACGAGATGATGGTGTCTTGCGTCTTCTCGCTCAAGTCGTGAATCAAGAATACACCATAGTAGATGCTCCGCAATTGGTCGAAGAGCTGATCTACGTTATTGAATAAGTCGATGCGCTTTTTGTCGTCCTGAATAATGGCGTCAATCATCTGGTGGTGGCGCGTCACCATCGCTTCAAACTCCTCGCGATAGTGGCTGTCGCCATTCTTTGCCAATTCTGACGTTGCAATCAGTTTGTCGGTGATGCCGTTCAGGGCGCTAACTACTACTACGACAGGCCCCCGTCCGGCTTCTGCCTCCACAATCTCTTTTAAGCTCAAAATGCTTTTCACGGAACCTACGGACGTTCCGCCGAATTTCATTACTTTCATATTTCTATGCAATTTATCTTGCCGCCGGTACCCCTACTTACAATGGGGGAATTCTCCAACGGCGTTGCAAAAGTAATGCTTTTTTTTCATTCCACAAAAAAAAGCGAGGAAAAATCCTCGCCTTTTCTATGATTTTAAGTGTACAAGTATCGTTTGATGCTGCGTTTCGGCGTTTTTTCGAACTCCGTCTTGCGGATTTCAATCTCCGTAATCTTTTCGTATGCAGGCAGCATTTCGTTCAAATGGTTTCGGTTCTGCTCCATAATGTTACGGATATCCTCATCGTTGAATCGCATGTTTTGGGCCTCGTCGTAGTCGGGATAAACCAGTCCGACGAGTTTGTTGTCGCGCTGAACGACAATGCTCTCGACTACCATTGTCATCGAGTTCAGCTTGTCCTCGATTTCTTCTGGATAGATGTTTTGTCCGCTGGGGCCAAGCAGCATGTTCTTGCTTCGACCATTGATAAAGACATTACCGTCGTAGTCCATCGTACCCAAGTCGCCGGTGTGGTACCAGCCATCCTTGTCCAATGTCTCACGCGTAGCCTCTTCGTTCTTGTAGTAACCCAACATCACGTTCGGACCCTTGGCCAAGATTTCGCCAGGAATCTCTGCAGGATTGGTAGAATTGATCTTCACCTTCATGTGGTAAGCCTCCTGTCCGCACGAGCCCTGCACGAAGGTGTGCCAGTCGCGATAGCAGATGATAGGTGCACACTCAGTAGCGCCATAACCAACGGTGTAGGGAAATTCTATACGCTTGAGGAATGCCTCCACCTCCTGATTGAATGCTGCACCACCGATGATGACTTCGTACAGTTCACCGCCAAAGGCCTTGACGACTTCCTTGCAGATGGTCTCGCGAACCTTCTTTGAGATGACAGGCATGGCCAGCAACAGACGCATACGGTTGTTCTGTATTTTGGGAAATACTTTCTTGCGAATGATTTTTTCTATTACCAGTGGAACTGCAATGATAATCTTCGGCTTGATGTCTGCAAAAGCCTGTGCGATGATGGCCGGTGACGGGATGCGGTTCAGGTAGTAGACGTGACAGCCGTGGATAAATTCGAAGATGAATTCGAAGGCCATACCATACATGTGAGCCATTGGCAGAATGGAGATGATGCGGTCGCTGCGACCGATAATCTTACCCAGCACGTGGTCGGCAAAGTCGTAGTTCGACCACAATGCACGGTAGGGAATCATCACGCCCTTCGAAAAACCCGTCGTTCCCGAGGTGTAGTTGATGAGTGCCAACTCGTCACCGTTCTCCTCAATATAATAATGTACGTGTTCCTTACGGAAATACTTGGGAAATTTCTTTCCGTACAGCTCGTTCAAGTGCTCGCGGGCATAGGTCAGTTTGTCTGTTCGCGAAACCATCAGCGAGTAGTCGGGATTGTTGATGATACCTTCCAAATTGGGCATCTGCATAGGGTCTATCTGCGTCGCCACATGGTCACCCACGAATAGCAATTTTGCGTCGGAATGGTTCACGATATTGTGAATCTGTTCGGCCATAAACTCATGCAAGATGGGTACGGCCACGGCTCCGTAAGTCAGTGTGGCAATAAAGGCCACCGCCCATTGGCTACTGTTACGTCCGCAGAGGGCTATCTTGTCGCCCTTTTCTACACCGCAGTTCTCAAACAGGATATGCAGTTTCTCTATTTTCCTGGCTACGTCGTGGAACTGTAGTGTTGCACCCTTGTAGTCAGTCAGAGCGTCTAGGTCCCAGTTATTGATGATGCTCTGCTCTATCAGTTTGTTAAAACTTGGGTATGTTTCCATAATACCTTATTTATATATATAACGTTTAATACTCTTTTTCGGGGTCTTCATAAACTCCTGTTTCTGCAGTTCGAAGGCCGAAATCTTGCTGTATACGGGAAGCTGGTTGTTCAGTTCCTGACGGTTTTGCTCCATCACATTCTGCAGGTCTTCCTCAGTGAATTCCATTGCCTTAGCCTCCTCCATGTCGGGATAGACCAATGCCACCAGTTTGTCACCACGCTGTACGATGATACATTCGCTGACCATTGCCATCGAGTTCAGTTTGTCCTCTATCTCCTCGGGATAGACGTTCTGTCCGTTGGCACCCAGCAACATGTTCTTCAGGCGCCCGCGGATGAAGATATGTCCATCAGATGACATTGTGGCAAGGTCACCGGTGTGATACCAGCCGTCTTCGTCGATAGCAGCTTTCGTAGCTTCCTCGTTTTTGTAGTAGCCCAACATCAGATTGGTACCGCGTGTCACTATCTCACCGGCAACGTTTTGTGGGTCGCTGCTCAGTATCTTCACCTCCATGCAGGGCAGGGGAGTGCCGCACGAACCTGGCACGAAGTCGTGGAAGTCGCTATACGAGATAAGCGGCGCACACTCAGTCGTGCCGTAACCGACTGTCAACGGGAAATCGATACTCTTCATAAACTGCTCAATTTCCTGATTCAGGGGAGCTCCGCCCACGATGACTTCGTAAGCCCGTCCTCCAAAGGCCTTATAAACCTCCTGACAGATACGCTCCTTCACCTTTTTCTGGACGACGGGCATCTGCAACAGCAATTTCATCGCGTTGTTCTGTATCTTTGGGAATACGCGTTTGCGGATAATCTTCTCAATAATCAGCGGTACGGCAACCACTACGTCAGGACACACTTCTTTGAAGGCCTCGGCAATGACGGCAGGCGAGGGCAGGCGTGTCAGGAAGTGCAGGTGATAGCCCGAACAGAACGGAAATAGGAACTCAATGGCCATACCGTACATGTGCGCCATTGGTAGAATGCTCAGCGTATTGCTGAACTTGGGCATATGGATGCCCAGTTGCTTCTGGCAGAAATCCACGTTTCCCCATAACGTACGATAGGGCAGCATGACTCCCTTCGAAAATCCTGTCGTTCCCGATGTGTAGTTAATCATGCAGAGTTCTTCGGAATCTCCCATGTACCAATGTACATCATCCCTGCGGAAAGCATTCGGATACTTCCGACCGAACAGCTCGTTCAGTCGTTCGCGGGCGTCCGTCAGTGCTTCGTTGTGAGAAACGTAAAGAGAGAAGTCAGGCAGGTTGAAGATTCCCTCCAAACCAGGCATCTGCTTCTCGTCTATCATGTTTACTACGTAGTCACCTACAAACAACAGTCGGCTTTCCGAATGATTAACGATATTGTGGATTTGTTCGCCGTTGAATTCGTGTAGGATGGGTACTATCACCGCTCCATAAGTCAGCGTGGCCAAAAACGCCACTGCCCAGTGGGCTGAGTTACGGCCACATACAGCTATGCGGTCTCCTTTCTCTATTCCGGCAGCATGCATCATGATGTGCAGCTTCTCTATCTTTCGGGCTACGTCGTGATACTGCAACGTAGCACCTTTGTAGTCTGTCAGAGCGTCTAGTAGCCAGTTGTCCTTGATCGATTTTTCGATGTAGGAATTAAAACTTGGTATATCGTTCATTGCACAATTTTCAAATTTTTGTGCAAAGGTAATATCTTTTTTGCACATTCGCAAAATTTTTGTGCAGTTTTTTGCAGTTTAGGGTGAAAAATAAAAATAATTGCGAATTTATTTTGTATTTTGCGTAAATTGTAGTAATTTTGCAGCCGATTTCGAAAAATTGGTTAATGAAGAACGACAACATGAAGAATCAGTACCGTATCAATGAGCAGATACGAGTACGTGAAGTGCGAATCGTTGGCGATGGTGGAAGCACCGTTGTTCCGACGCGTGAAGCATTGGATATGGCACGCGATCAGGGCGTTGATCTCGTCGAGATTTCACCGAACGCCAATCCTCCCGTTTGTCGTCTCATCGATTATTCCAAGTTCCTCTACCAGCAGAAAAAGCGCCAGAAGGAAATGAAGGCCAAGCAGGTGAAGGTCGAAGTCAAGGAGATACGTTTCGGACCTCAGACCGACGAGCACGACTATCAGTTTAAGCTGAAGCATGCCAAGGAGTTCCTCGAAGAAGGGAATAAGGTACGCGCGTATGTATTCTTCCGTGGTCGCTCCATCCTGTTCAAGGAACAAGGCGAGGTGCTGTTGCTCCGTTTCGCCAATGACCTTGAGGAATATGGTAAGGTCGAAGGAATGCCGTCACTTGAAGGCAAGAAGATGTTCCTTTATCTGGCTCCCAAGAAAGCTGGTGTCGCCAAGAAGAGCCAACAGGCTCGCGACCGTGAGGCATCAAATGCCGAAACCAAGGATGCTCCCCGTCCACAGGCCGTTGAAGAGAAGCCATCAAACGGCGGACTCTTGGCCAATGCGAAAATCAGTGCCGATGCGCTGAAGAAACTGACCGAGGAGGCCGAAGACGAATAAAAAGAAAAAGAGAAGGCGTCGCGCCCGGTATATGCGTAGTCGCCGATTTATTAATAACAATTTAAATTTTTAAAAACAATGCCAAAAGTAAAGACAAACTCCGGAGCGAAGAAAAGATTCGCGTTCACCGGTACGGGTAAGGTTAAGAGACACCACGCTTACCACAGTCACATTCTGACGAAAAAGACTAAGAAGCAGAAGCGCAATCTGCAGGGTTCAACACTCGTTGATGTAACAAACATGAAGCAGGTTCGCGACCTGTTGTGTCTCCGTTAATTCACCTATTGTCAAACATTTAAAGTAAAAGAAAACTATGCCAAGATCAGTAAATCACGTAGCATCACGTGCAAAACGTAAGAGAATTCTTAAGCTCACTCGCGGTTACTTCGGTGCCCGCAAGAATGTTTGGACAGTAGCCAAGAACACTTGGGAGAAGGGTCTTACCTACGCTTACCGCGACCGTAAGAACAAGAAGCGCACATTCCGTGCTCTTTGGATTCAGCGTATCAACGCTGCCGCTCGCCAGGAGGGTATGAGCTATTCTGTACTCATGGGTAAGTTGGCCAAGGCTGGTATCGAGATCAACCGTAAGGTTCTCGCTGACCTCGCCCTCAACAACCCCGAGGCTTTCAAGGCTATCGTAGCTAAGGTAAAGTAAGAATCAGTTGATTACAACAAATAAGAGGGGATGTCATAACGGCACCCCCTCTTGTTGTATTCTCACTTAACTGGAATCTTGACCTTCGGTCGAGATTCCTCACGTTCGGCAGTAAGAACGAGCTCTTACTGCTCTCACTTAACCGGAATCTTGTCAATGCGCTTCTGGTGGCGACCGCCTTCGAACTCCGTAGTAAAGTACTCGTCCATAATTTTGCGGGCTGTATCTTCATCGATGAAACGTCCGGGCATTACCAATACGTTGGCATTGTTGTGCTGACGAATCAGATGGGCAATCTCGGGAATCCAGCAGAGACCGGCACGAATCGACTGATGCTTGTTCAGCGTCATGTTGATACCCTCACCACTGCCGCAGATAGCAATACCAGGGAACACCTCGCCCTTCTCGATACCTTCGGCTAACGCGTGACCGAAGTCGCTGTAGTCGCACGAATCCTCCGTATACGTGCCATAGTCCTTATACTCGTATCCCTTCTCTTCCAGATACTTCTTCACGAATTGTTTCAGTGCAAAGCCTGCATGGTCGCTGGCCAGTCCGATAATCTTTGTTTCCATCATTTCTTTCGCTTTAGGATTAAACATTGCTGCAAAGTTACAAATAAAATGTGAGCCCACCAAACGATGAGCCCATTTTTTGTTATATAGTGCTTACATTGTAAAAAAGCTGTGCTGATGGTTGGTTAGTCCGCTTTTTTTGTGTATCTTTGCAGCAGATATGGGAAAAATCATTGTAGCAGGCATTGGACCTGGCAGTAAGGAAGACATCACTCCCGCCGTGCTCGAAGCAGTACAGGAGGCTGATGCTGTCGTGGGGTATAAATACTACTTCCAGTTCATTGAGGCGTATGTGAAGCCTGGCTGTGAGTGTATCGACACGGGTATGAAGATGGAACGCGAACGGGCTGAACAGGCATTTCGTCTGGCAGAGCAGGGGAAAACTGTCTGCGTCATATCGAGTGGCGATGCGGGCTTGTATGGTATGGCTCCGTTGATCTATGAGATGAAACGAGAGCGACATGCTGACATCGAGGTTGTTACCCTCCCTGGCATCTCTGCTTTCCAAAAGGCGGCCTCATTGCTGGGAGCCCCCATCGGACATGACGTGTGTCTAATATCCCTTTCAGACTTAATGACGCCTTGGAACGTTATTGAACGACGCATCAAAGCTGCTGCTGTTGGTGACTTCGTGACGGCGGTTTATAATCCGAAGTCGCACGGCCGCTATTGGCAACTCTATCGTCTGCAGGAACTCTTTCTTCAAGAGCGTTCTGCCGACACTCCCGTCGGCTATGTCCGTCAGGCAGGGCGCGAGGAGCAAGAAGTGAAGGTTACGACATTGGGCACATTCAATCCCGAGGATGTGGATATGTTTACCGTTATCCTCATTGGTAATTCCCAGTCATACATCGCTGAAGGCAAGATAATTACGCCTCGCGGCTACTATCGTGAGGAGAAGCAGGAGGACGTAAAGCCTGGCCAGTCTATTATGATGGAAAGTTTCCGCACGATACTCTCTGAGATGCAACATCCCGATGTGCCGACGTGGCGCCTATGGCCGTTGTTGCACGCCATTCATACGACGGTTGACTTCAGCATGGAACGATGTCTTTGGATGGACAATCGTGCTACGGAGATACTATACGGGAAAGTGGTCGACGGCAGTCTGAAACATATTGTAACAGATGTCACGATGGCTGCCAGCGGTATCCGTAAGGGTGCTTTGGAGCGACTGGGCATTGAGGTGCATTGTTACATCAACGACCCGCGTTCCAAACAGATGGCCGACGAGAAAGGCATTACCCGCAGTCAGGCTTGCATGCAACTGGCAGCGGAGGAATATCCCGAGGCGCTCTATGTGGTGGGCAATGCCCCGACGGCACTCTTCGAGGTTTGCGACTTGGTGCGTAAGGGCAAGATGCATCCGGCGGGTATCATTGCCGCTCCGGTCGGCTTTGTGCATGTATGCGAAAGTAAACATGCCGTTAAGACGCTGAAGCAGATTCCTAAGTTAATCGTTGAGGGCAGAAAAGGTGGCAGCAATCTAGCTGCAACGCTGTGCAATGCTATACTTACTTTCGACGATGCCGAACAACTGAAACCAGGTCGCGACTTATGAAGTTCATCGTTATAGGAATTACGGACAATCCCCAGCCGTTCTTTCCGCCAGAGGTGTTGGAGATTATTAGGAATGGCAAGGTGTTCTCAGGAGGCAAACGCCACCATGAGATAGTGGCGTCGTTGCTGCCTGCAGATACAGAGTGGATAGATATTATTGTTCCTTTGGATGCTGTTTTCAAGCGATATCATGATGAAGTGGTGGTATTTGCTTCTGGAGATCCTTTGTTTTTTGGTTTTGCCAATACTTTACACCGTGAATTTCCTGATGCAACTATTACAATCTATCCCTCCTTTAACTCCCTGCAGATGTTGGCACACCGTCTGGTGATTCCATATCACGACATGCGTATCGTCTCGTTGACAGGCCGCCCTTGGCCTGAGTTCGATCGCGCGCTGATAGAAAGGGTAGGGAAGATAGGCATCCTTACCGATAAGGAACACACTCCTGCTGCTATCGCCCAGCGTATGCTGGATTACGGCTATAGCGATTACACGATGCATGTGGGCGAACATCTGGGCAATCCTTCTCTTGAAAAGGTAATCACGCTTTCACTTGTAGAAGCCGCTCATCGTGAGTTCCCTATGCCCAACTGTGTCATCCTCTGTCCAGCGTGCTGCGACGGTGTCACAGCTGCTACTCCCTTCGGTATTCCCGACTCCGAGTTTACGTTACTTGACGGTCGCGAAAAGATGATTACCAAGATGCCGATTCGCCTGTTGACGCTTCAGGCCCTCGCCCTGCCTAAACGTCACGTCTTCTGGGACATTGGCTTCTGCACGGGTAGCATCTCTATCGAGGCGCGCTTGCAATTTCCACAACTACATATCGAAGCCTTCGAGATACGCCCCGAATGTGAGGCCATCATTCACGAGAATGCCCGCCGCTTGGGTACCCCAGGCATTAGCGTACATATAGGCGACTTCCTCAAAACGGACATTGCTTCATTTCCGCGTCCTGATGCCGTCTTTATCGGGGGACATGGTGGGAAATTAAAGGAAATGATTGCCAAAGTGTTGACGGTATTGGCTGATGACGGCGTTATCGTGATGAACAGCGTCAAGGCTCCTAAGGTGCTTACCGACAGTCAGCAACTGTGGGACGAGACTTGTGAGGAATTTGGTTTACGGCAGGAGCCACCCATGAAGATAGTAATAGATGAACATCATCCTATAAAGATACTGAAATGCAGAAAATAGCGGTTATACAGATTAGTGAGGCTGGAGAGAATATCGCCAACAGACTCCAGCGTGAACTTGGTGCAAAGAGGATTCAGCGTACTGACGTAGGCAGGCAATGGACTGAATATGACGGCTTTGTCTTCGTCGGCGCTATGGGTATCTGCGTGCGCACCATTGCGCCATACATCAAGGACAAGCACGAAGACCCAGCCGTAGTATGTATCGACTCGTTGGGTCAGCATGTCATTTCCGTGCTCAGTGGACACGTAGGCGGTGCCAACGACCTGACAGGCCAGATGGCCGCTCTCTTTGATGCCCATGAGGTCATCACCACACAAAGCGACAATGCTGGGCTATGGGCGCTCGACACTTTTGAGCAACGCTTCGACTGGCCCGTCGCCAGCGATATTGAGGATATGAACGACTGCATTTTTGCGTTCGTCAATCGCAAACCCACAGCCCTGTTGTTGGAGGCCCGTGACGAGGGTACTGACTATTTGGAAGCGACGAAGCCCGACCACGTTACCATCATCAACGACATCAGCGAGGCCGACCCCCGTAAATACAAACTGCTGATTATCGTGTCGCCCTACAATCGCTCTGCGCCCTATGGCATGTTGGAGTTGCATTTCGTGCCGATGATTGGAACGATAGGCTTTGGCCTGGCGCATCATCCTGACGACTATTATGCTATTTACGACCAGATAGATGAGGCTTTTGCCGAACGCGGCATTCTGCCTTGCGCCCATCGTTATTGCACCATCGACGTGAAAGAGGACGAGGAGTTCTGCGCGATGCTTGAAGATGAATACGACGAAGAGGTCGTCTTCTATACCGCTGAAGAACTAGCAGCCGTCGATGTCCCTAATCCTAGCGACACCGTTGCCAAACATGTCGGCACGCCCAGCGTCTGCGAGGCTGCCGCCATCCTCGGCTCCAACAACGGAAAACTCATCATCCCTAAAGTAAAAGGCAAGAATTGGACTGCTGCTTTGGCGATTGACTATAATCATCTGCGTCAAAAACAAGGTCATATAGAGATTGTCGGTGCAGGTCCTGGTGACCCAGATTTGGTATCCGTCCGAGGCCGTAAGATGCTGGAGAAGGCCGACCTTATTCTTTATGCCGGCTCGTTGGTTCCCAAGGCTTTGACCGAATGCCACAAGCCTGGCGCCGTCGTCCGAAGCTCTGCTGACATGAATCTCGAAGAGCAATGCGCCCTGATGAAAGAGCACTACGACAAGGGTCATTTCATCGTCCGTCTGCATACTGGCGATCCCTGCATCTTCGGTGCTATTCAGGAGCAGATGGCCTTCTTCGACGCCAACCACATGTCGTATCACATCACCCCAGGCATTTCGTCGTTCCTCGCTGCTGCTGCCGAACTGCGCTCTCAGTTTACCATTCCCGAGCGCACGCAGACCATCATCCTGACACGAGGCGAGGGTAGGACACCCATGCCCGAAAAAGAACAACTGCACCTGCTTGCCAAGAGCCAGAGCACCATGTGCATCTTCCTTTCTGCCGCCATTGTCGATGACGTCCAGCGCGAGCTCCTGCAGGAATATCCTGAGGATACGCCCGTTGCTGCCTGCTATCATCTGACGTGGCCCGACCAGAAGATCTATCGTGGCGTATTGAAAGACCTCGCGAAGATTGTTCACGACAATAACCTCACCCTCACTACGATGCTTGTGGTTGGAGAGGCTATCGACAATCGCGCCGGTCTCTCCGAACTATACAACAAACACTTCACCCACCTCTTCCGACAGGGTGACGCTTCATAAGGTTTAAAACTCGGTTATGGGCGGTCGGTCGCAATAATAAGCACGCTCGCCCGCAATAATAAGCACGGCCGTGCACATTGATGCGCACGGCCGCCCGAATCCACTTACCTAGGCATTTGCTCCCTTTTACATAGGCACTTTCTCCCTGTTTGCACGGCACTTTTCCCCTTCAACTGCCCGCGAACACGCACGGAGGGAAACCTAGGTAATCTATTATCTACTTACTGATGTTCTGAGTGACTTCTACTTTGGCGTGGATGACGTAATCAGTAGGAATCATCAGTTTTTGTGAAGATACATACTTCAGGGGTGCAGCTTCTAAGTCGCCAGTCTTCTTGCTGGTGGTGAAACTTGCCACACCGTTACAGAGGGGAACAGTTGCGCCGTTCGGCATTTTTACTTCCTTGACGTCAATGATAAGACGCCTTTTCTGATTGGCAAGCACACGCTGTTTCAATGAGGTGCGTACACGTGCCGAGACCAGTGAACCTTTGGGAATAGCGATCTCGCCCGATTCCAGCTTCACGTCGTCGGCCGTTGCCAGCTCTATCATCTGGCCTTCTTTCAAGTCATAGGCGTTGATTTCTTGAACTGCCACAACGGGAACCTCAGTACCAGCAGTGAGATACTTTTGGGCGTCTGCCTGAGTGACTCCTGTCATCAGAGCCATCAAAAGGAATGCTATTTTCTTCATATCCTATAATATTAATAGGTGTAGATTTCTCCTGTCATAGAAGCATGTCCGTCTTGGAAGAATCCGCCCGACTGACTCTGCTGGCTCAACAGCAGTACGATACATCCGCCACGGGCTGCTGCCTCCTTACGAATCTTCTTCATCGTCTTCTCGCTGAAGTGACCAGCCGTAGTAGAGAACGACCATGTGCCAGTAGAGTGTTTCTCGACCTGTCCGAGCGACTTGAGTCCCAGCACCTCGTTCTTGTCGTTGACAATGCGCACCTTCTCCCAGTCTTTCTCAGACTCAATAAAGATTTTCTGCGACATCTGCTGTACACGTCCACTGGAGAAACGCACCTCGGAGATTGCTGCACGTCCAATGATGTTGTTGACATCCTCGTTCTCATAGCAGAACTTGATGAAGTAATCAGTCACTTCGCTAACCTTACCTTTGGCAATTGTGCCATTGTGGAATACCACTTCGTCCTGAGCAGCGCAATGAAGGCTGACAAAAAGGAACAAAACATAAAGTAATCTTTTCATAATCGTAATTGTATTAATGCAGTTTATTTATATTTTGGCGACAAAGATACGAATTAAAAAGCAATAGTGCAAATAAATGGATGTAATTTTTATATTATCGCTAAATTTCGGCACAGTATTGTGGCTATTCTGCAAAAAATGTTTATCTTTGCAGCATGATATTGGTATTCGGCGGAACGACGGAGGGTCGCAGGGCAGCAGAGGTGCTGGAAGAAGTAGGTAGTAGCTATTATTACAGCACGAAGACGGGCGAGCAGGAGCTGACACTACATTACGGTGTGCGCACGGATGGAGCGATGGACGGTGAGGCTATGCGGCAGTTTATCCGTGAGCACGCGATACGGCTGATGGTGGATGCAGCCCATCCGTTTGCTGCGACGTTGCATCAGACGATAGGCGAGGTGGCATCTGACATGCGGATTCCGGTCATCCGATATGAAAGAATCTATCCGCCAAGAGACCCTGATATCACGTGGATTGACGACTACCGGCAGGTGCCGACGGATATCCATTCGTTGTTAGCAACGACTGGCGTGCAGAGCATCAGCAAGTTGAAATGGCTGGAGGCGGAAGGAGTAAAAGTAATATATAGGATACTGAATCGGGAGAGTAGCATCCGGTTGGCGCACGAGCAAGGCGCGACGGACGAACAGCTGTGCTTCTTTGAGGAGGAGAATATGCCCGAAGCCGATGCAATTCTTTTAAAAGAAAGCGGTCTCAGCGGCGGATTTGTAGAAAAGGTGGAAGAAGCACGCGAAAAAGGTATGCAGATTATCGCATTGAAGCGTCCGCAATGGTTAATGGTTAATGGTCAATGGTCAATGGTCAATGGACCTTACGGACTGCGGCGGGCGGTGGAGAAACTGTTGCCGGAGTTCTTCCCTTTACATAGCGGTCTGACGACGGGGACTTGTGCAACAGCGGCGGCAATTGCTGCGACGAGGCGGATGCTGTATGGCGAGACGCCCGCGGAAGTGGCGGTGTTGTTGCCGAATGGCGAAACGATTCCTGTGACTGTGGGCTATGGCGACGGGTATGCGTATTGCGTAAAAGAGGCGGGCGACGATCCGGATGTGACGAACGGCATCGAGGTGAGGGCGAAGGTTGAGAAAGCTACTCAGTTTGAGATATGCGGAGGCAATGGAGTGGGGCGATTTACGCTGCTTGGGTTCGATTATCCGGTAGGCGAGGCCGCCATCAATAAAGGACCGCGCGAGATGATTCGGAAGAATATTCTAGCGGTTATGAATCACGGGGACAGTCCCCATGATTCACTTCGAATTACCATCAGTGTGCCGAATGGCGAGGAGATTGCCAAGCGGACGTTTAATCCGCGGCTCGGCATTGAGGGCGGTATCTCGATTATTGGTGTGAGTGGTATTGTGAAGCCGTTCTCGGAGGAGGCGTTTATCGACAGCATCCGCAAATGTATGGAGGTGGCGAAGGCCAGCGGTTCTTTGACCGATGGTCAAAGTGTGGCGTTGCAATCGGAACGCGTGGTAATCAATAGCGGTGGCAAGAGCGAGCGGTTTGTGAAGACGATGTATCCGGACTTGCCTCAGCAGGCATTTGTGGAGTACGGCAATTATATTGGTGATGCATTGAAAATCGCCAACGAATTGGGTATCAAGAATATAACGCTTGGTGTGATGTTGGGTAAGGCCGTCAAATTAGCTGCTGGAAATCTGGACACGCATAGCCGTAAGACGACGATGGACAAGGCGTTTGTTCAGCAGATGTTGCAGGAGGCAGGCATCAGCATCGACATCAGCGACATGACACTGGCACGGGAGCTATGGGAACGAATCCCAGAGTGCGGGCGAATTCCGTTCGCCCATGTCGTCATTCACCATTGCTACGAGCATTGCGCCCCGCTGTTACCCAACGGCGAACTCACGATATTATTGATTGACGACAATGGAAAGATATATGAAGTATAAAGACTTGTTTATTGATTTCGACGACACGCTGTATGATACCTACGGGAATGCCGTCATTGCCTTGCGGGAAACGTTTGAGGCATTTCATTTGGAGCGTTACTTTGCCGACCCGAAAGTGTTCTACGATGCCTATTGGGCTGCGAATATCGACCTGTGGACACGCTACTCGAAAGGAGAGATAGACCGCCCGTATCTCATCGTCGAACGTTTCCGTCGCCCTTTGTCCGCGGGTGACGGTTTGCCCGTCACCGAAGACCTTTGTCTGGAGATGAGCGACAAGTTTCTCGATTTTTGCTCGTCGAAGCCGGGCGTCATTGATGGTGCTCATGAGCTGATGGATTACCTCCGCAAAAAAGGTTATCGCATGCACATGACGAGCAATGGTTTTCATGAAGTGCAGTATAAGAAGTTGGCGGCCTGTGGACTGCGCGACTATTTCGATACCATTATCCTGAGTGAGGATGCGGGCGCCAACAAACCCTCGCCGATTTTCTTCGATTTTGCGATGGCGATGACGGGTGCCGAACGAGAGGCCACGCTGATGATTGGCGATAACCTGAATACCGACGTCCTCGGAGCCTTGAATGCCGGCATCGACGCCATGCTCGTCAATCGCTGGAACATCGAAAAAACAGATATCCCGCAAACCGTGACGTTCGTTGTTAACAGCCTGCGGGACATCATGAAAATCCTTTAATCCGTGGTCTTATTCCCCTACGTCATTCTTCCTACGACCAAAGAGCACGGCGGCAATGACAGGGGCACCGACGAGGGCCGTGACGCTGTTGACGGGTAGGGCTCCCTCGAAGCCCGGCATGCGGGCAATGAAGTTGCATACCAGAGCCAAGGCCGCTCCACATAGGGCAGTGGCGGGCAATAGTACGCGATGATCGCTGGTGCGGAATAGGGCTCGCGCCAAATGAGGCACGGCCAGTCCGATGAACATGATGGGGCCGCAGTAGGCGGTGACGATAGCCACCAGAACGCCCGAGCAGACGATAATCAGCATGCGCGCCCGTTGTACATTGAGGCCGAGATTGGCAGCATAGCGTTCGCCCAACAACAGCATATTCATGGGTTTTACCAGCAGGAAACTGATGGGCAGCAGGATGCACATCAATACCACGAAAAGCACCATCTCGTCACCCGACACGCGTGAGAAAGAGCCCAGTCCCCAGACAACGAAAGACTTTACGTCTTCCTCTGGCGACAGGAACTTCAGTACACCGATGATGGCGTTGGCCAGATAGCCGATCATTACACCTATTATTAATAAGGTGACGTTGCCCTTCACCTTTTGTGATATCCAAACGATGAGCAGCATCACGGCCAGTGCACCCACGATGGCTGCTACCGACATAGCGGCATCGCCAAGGTAACCGAGTCGGCTTAGTGCCACACCGCCAATCTTTCCTGACAGCAGGACCACAAAGGCGACACCAAGTGCTGAACCGTTGCTGATGCCAAGAACTGACGGACCAGCCAACGGGTTGCGGAAGACGGTTTGCATCTGTAGTCCGCTGACGGCAAGCCCCGCACCGGCTACGATAGCCGTCAACACCTGTGGCAGGCGTGAACTGATGACGATATTGGTCCATATCTCAGAGTCGGAGCCCGCACCAATCAGGATGCTGCAGACTTCGCCGACAGGGATGCGCACCGTGCCGAGCAGCAGATTGATGACTACCAGCACGACGATGGATATTAACAGGATGATGAATTTCGATGCTTTCATTTCAACAGGCGGTAGTACTTCGGGGTGTAGTCGGATTCGACAAGTTCCGGGTGGAAGATAGCCACAAAGTCTTTCAGCAGCACGTCGGGTTCTACGGGAGCAATCTCGTAGTAGGGCTGCTGCTTCATGTTGCAGTAGATAACCTTTTTCTCCTTAAAGGCCTTGAAGAGTTCGTTACGAGGCTCGCTGGCTTTCAAGGCTTCGTACGAGAACTCACCGGGATAGCTGTTCAGGATGCGCCAGTAGTCGGCATTGGCCGAGAGGGCATACATCTTTTCAAACTCCAGATTCTCGCCACTAGTCTCTTCGTCGTTGATGACGTAGTCAGCACCGGCATCGCGGAAAATCTGCGCCAGATAGTTTTTGCCACCTACGGCATGCCATGTGCCGTAATGCATCTCGCCGCTAGTAACGGTGGGCTTTTGGCCATTAGCTGTTAGCTGTTGGCATTTTGCCTTTAGGTCGTTATAGCGCTTTTCGATACCGGCAAACAGTTCGTTGGCCTCGCGTTCCTTGCCGATAAACATGCCGACGAACTTCACCCATTCAGCCTGTCCCAGTGGGTCGAGCTCCTTATAGCCCAAGTGGGGCACTAGCGTGATTTTCGTCTCCTTGATGGCATCGTAGCCGCCACGCTTTGAGGGCGAAATGAAGATGACGTCGGGATTAGCTGCCAGCACCAGTTCGGTATCGAACTCTCCCTCCATACCAATTTTTACTATCTTGCCGTCTTTTACGCGCTGCAGGATGTCTTTGTCGAACAGGTTCTTTGTGCCCGTAATGCCCTTTACAACATCGTGGGCATCAAGCACGGTGAAGTTCGACAATTGCAAGGCCGTCATACAGATGGTGTTCTTGATAGGTACACGCACCTTCGTATAACCGTTGGGCACTTCTGCGTCGTAGGCACTAACCAAGGCAAAGTGCTCGTGCTTGCCCACATCCACCAAACGAATGTCAGCGGAGTCGCGAACGCTGAACCCCGTGGCGTACTTTACGTCGATAGTGACAATGGAATCACTCGAAGCCTCGTCGGCATTTTGCGATGTGGCTTTCTTGCCCGAACAGGCGCAAAGTAGGGCAGCAATTGCCAAGAAAATGACAGATTTCTTCATTTCTATTTGCATATATTTCGTATTTACCTTGCAAAGTTACGAATTTATTTTGTAACTTTGCAAACAAATAGCAACAATATGCAAATAAATATTGACCAGACACGATGGTATGACCGCATTTGGGCGTCGTTTATCTTTTTTACACGACTGCCTTTCTGGCGACTGCACCAACCAGCGCAGGAGTGTTATAAGACGGTGGTGGAGCATTGGCCGCTGACGGGTTGGCTCACGGGTGGGCTGATGGCTGCAACGCTATGGGTGGGCAGCATGTATCTGCCTTACGCGGTGGCAGTGCTATTGGCAATCGTTGTCCGCTTGCTTGTGACAGGTGCCTTGCATGAAGACGGACTGGCGGATTTCCTTGATGGCTTTGGGGGCGGAGGCTCTGACCGCGACCGCATCCTCACCATCATGAAAGACTCGCACATTGGCACGTATGGTGTCATCGGACTCATCCTATACCATCTTTTATTAGCGGCAACGCTCCTGTCGATGACGCCCACGATGGCGGCACTGACGATTCTGGCAGCATCACCTTATGCACGCATGGTGACGGCACAGCTCATCATGATGATGCCATATGCCCGACGGGAAGAAGACGCGAAGGCCAAGACCGTTTATCGCAAGATGGACTGGCGTGCAGGCGTCGGCCTCGCCATACAAGGACTGTTGCCGATGGGGCTATATCTGTGGTATACAGAGCTGCCTTGGGAACTGGTCATCTTCCTGCCTTGCATCGTGATGTATTTCCTCTATCTGCTTATTTGGAACAAGCTTCGTGGCTATACGGGTGACTGTTGTGGAGCGGTGTGCCTGTTGGTAGAACTGGCAGTTTATTTAGTTGTTTGTGCCCTATGAAAAAGATCATTCTAATTACTGGCGGCCAACGTTCGGGCAAAAGTACAAAAGCCGAGGAATTGGCGTTAAGCCTATCGGATAGTCCCGTGTATGTGGCTACTGCCAAGGTGTGGGACGACGAGTTCCGTGAACGCGTCCGCCGTCACCAAGAGCGACGTGGCCCTCAATGGACGAATATCGAGGAGGAAATCCATCTGAGCCGTCACAACCTGACGGGTAGGGTGGTGGTCATCGATTGTGTGACGTTGTGGCTTACGAACTTCTTCTTTGCAAACGACTCCAACGTCGACAAATCGTTAGAGTTGGCAAAGGCTGAGTTTGACGCCTTTACCAATCACGATGCTACCTATATATTTGTAACCAACGAGATAGGTTTGGGTGGCGTCAGCGAGAATGCCCTTCAGCGCAGGTTTACTGACCTACAGGGTTGGATGAATCAGTATATTGCGCAGAAGGCTGATGAAGTTATACTGATGGTGAGTGGAATACCTGTAAAGGTAAAATAAGGACGTGATTACGTTATAACGATATAACGACAACATGAATAGAACATTCGACATTCATCCTGTAGACCGCTCGATGCAGGCGGCGATACAAGCAAAGATCGATAACCTGAATAAACCCAAAGGTTCGTTAGGACGATTGGAAGAGTTGGCGATGCAGGTGTGTCTGATTCAGCAGACCTTAGAGCCTTCGTTGGCGCATCCTTGTCATCTGCTTTTGGGTGGCGATCATGGTATTGAACGCGAGGGCGTGAGTGTATCGCCCCGTGAAGTCACCTGGCAACAGATGATTAATTTCACCCGTGGCGGTGGCGGCGTCAATATGTTTTGCCGTCAGCATGGCTTTAAGTTGCGTGTTGTGGATGTGGGTGTTGACTACGACCTGTCGAACGTTCCAGGAATTATTGACCGTAAGATAGCCTGCGGCACCAAGAACTTCCTGTATGAACCCGCCATGGGTGAAGAGGAATTTAATCAGGCGATTGCCGTGGGCGTCGATTTAGTTGACGATTGCATTGCTGAGGGTTGTCGCATCCTTTGCATTGGAGAAATGGGCATTGGCAATACCTCGCCTTCGAGCATCTGGATGAGTCTGTTTGGTGATATTCCGTTGAAGGAGTGCATCGGTGCTGGCGCTGGTCTTAATAACGATGGCATTCGACATAAATACGAGGTACTTTCGAAGACCCTCAAAAACTATCGCGCTGCCATACCTCAACCGTCAGCCATCAGCCCTCTTGCATATTTCGGTGGTTTCGAAATGATTGCTGCTATTGGCGCCATGCTTCGCGCTGCCGAGCAACACCTTGTTATATTAGTTGACGGCTTTATCATGACGGCCTGTGCTCTGGCGACTATCCGTCTCTATCCTGACTCGCAAGACTACATGATATTCACGCATTGTGGCGACGAGAGCGGTCACAAGATGATGCTTGACATGGTGGATGCCAAGCCCTTGTTGCATTTGGGACTGCGATTAGGCGAAGGAACAGGTGCCTTATGCGCGTTTCCCATCATTGATTCCGCTGTTCGGATGATGAACGAGATGAACAACTTCCAGAACGCGAAGATTACGAAATACTTCTAACCGCTATAACTTTACACTCGAGATGTCCACGAGGCCATTCACGATGGCATAGATGGTGAGGCCCGCTGGAGAGTGGATCTGTAATTTGCGCGCAATGTTGCGGCGATGGGTGATGACGGTATTGACGGAGATGCACAATCGATCGGCAATTTCCTTGTTCTGCAGTCCTTGCACAACACCGATGATGACATCGCGTTCGCGGTCGCTGAGTGCCTCGTTGGCGTCCTGTCCGCTCTTGAACACCATTTGCGAAATGTTCTTCGAGACGTCCTCCCGATTGGTGGTGCGTTCAAGACGCTTGATGGCAGGTGTGAAGATATGGTCCTCGACCTCTGCGTGTTGGCGCAACCATTCCTCGTTGTTGTAGATGTCGTACAGCGTTGCCGTCAGTTGGTTGTTACGATGTGCATCGGCTGGCAAGTACTTGATAATCATGAGTTTCAGTTCGCGCAGCTTCTTGTCCGTCTGTTCGTGGTGCTTCGAGAAGGTCTCGACGTTATAGTCGTTCATAGGACGGCCCTCGAGCAGTGATTCGACATAGGGGAAGAGCGTTTTCTCCTCGTATTTCATGTGGCGACGAATCTCCTGTGCATACTCCTCATACAGTTTCATGATGAGCATGCCCAGTGCATCGTTCTCGCTGATGCTTTCCTGTAACTCGCGACGGATGAAGGGCAGTTGGAAGTCAAGATAATATGTGTGGCTGGCTTTCAGATAATGCAACAGCGTAGGCACGTTGATTTGTTCGTCATCCTCATAAGTGGTGATGTCGTTCAGTTGTGCGTTGACTACTGCCAGGAAGGTGTAGGTATCCACTCCGTTCATCTGGCATGTCTCGCTGACCGTCTTGTCGCCAAAACCCAGGTTAATGCCAAACGAACCCAATGCCTGCAACACACTGTAGTTGTCCTTGATGAGCGTTATCATCTTGTCGCCCGCCTCATACATCTTCACGTTCTTCATCTTGCGTACCTTATTAATAATTTGACGGTGCAAAATTAATCATTTTCCATGAAACATGCAATAGTCCTGAAGGCATTTCATTATTTTTAGGTATTGTGGTTTTTGTTGAAACTCCTTACCTTTGCAGCCGGAATTGAAAGTGTATGTGAAAATGAAAAGAATTGGATTCGCATTATTTGTATTTGTTAGTTTAAACTGCTGGGCGGGAAACGACGGAGACAGTATCCGTCGCTCACGCCTTAGCGTAGGAGGCTATGGCGAGGCGGTGTTCTCGCGTAATTTCTATAGTGACCATGTAAGCCGCTACAGTCAACCCGAGGAACACAAGAACGACCCCAGTCACGGACGTTTCGACATTCCCCACGCAGTCATCTATTTAGGTTACGACTTCGGCAAGGGCTGGACGTTCGGTACCGAGATAGAGTTCGAACACGGAGGCAACGGCATTGCTTACGAGAAGGAAGACGAGGAAGGCGGAGAATGGGAACAGGAGACCGAGAAAGGCGGTGAGGTAGAACTGGAACAATTCTGGATTCAGAAGTCGTTCTCTCGTGCCGTCAATGTCCGCGCTGGACATATCGTGGTGCCTGTCGGCTTGACCAACGCCCACCACGAACCGCTGAGTTTCTTTACCGTCTATCGTCCTGAGGGCGAGAGCACTATTATGCCCTGTACGTGGCACCAGACGGGCGTATCGCTGTGGGGCCGATATAAGGACTTCCGCTACGAGGCGCAGTTCGTGGCAGGTCTGAATGCCGACAACTTCACCAACGTCGGGTGGATTAAGAAAGGCCATAAGTCACCACTGGAGTTCGACGTTGCCAATAAGTATGGCGTATCTCTTCGTCTGGATAACTACACTGTTCCTGGCTTGCGCATAGGACTCAGCGGATACTATGGTCATAGCATCGGAAACAGCTATCCGCGCAATGCCAATGGCGTGGATGCGGAATACAAAGGCGTAGTGGCTATTGGTGCCTTCGACTTCACGTATAAAGCCCACAACTGGATTGTTCGCGGACAGGCCGACTATGGCTATCTGGGTGATGCAGAACAACTGAAATATGTGTATAACCGCCTGAACTCGAAGTCGCCTTACAAGCACTCGGCCTTTGTGTCGAAGAATGCCTATGCTGTGGGTATCGAAGCTGGTTACGACGTGTTCTCGCAGATTGCATCGATGCGTGAGGACAATCAGAAACTGTATGTCTTCGGTCGCTACGAAGCATATAACCCCTACGCCAGCAATACCAAGGGTACGGCCTACGACTATACTGCCGTAAAGCGTATGGCATTTGGTGTGAACTATCATCCCGTGCCGCAAGTAGTCATCAAGGCCGAATACTCGAAGCGGTTTCTCAAGTCCATCTACAACGATGAACCCAGCATCAATATCGGAGTGGCGTATGAGGGATTTTTCCTTTAATCGGAATCACGAAATAATCGGAATAACGAAATAACGAAATCACGGAATAACGAAATAATAATAATAGAAAAAGAAATGAAAAAGATTATTTACTCTTTGGCCCTGATGATGGGCATGATGACATTCGCTGCCTGTAGCAGTGACAGCGACAACAACAACGACAATGTCGACAAGTACAAAGACCGCTCATATGGTACAGCGGCCATTGATGCCTGTGGTGATGTCGTAAACCAGTTTGAGGCAGCCAATAAGGTGATTGCTCAGGCAAATCTGACCGCAGAGCAGGAGGAATATCTGCGTCAGGTACTGACAGGATTGGTTAGCAATGTAATCATTCCTACATACACCAATCTGGCTAATGACGTGGAAGATTTGGAGAAGACCCTCAACGGTCTGACCGTCAATACCATTACCCAGGCACAGATTGATAAGGCGTGCACAGACTTCAAGGCTGCACGACTGAACTGGGAACAATCGGAGGCTTTCCTTATGGGTGCTGCCAGCGATTTCGACATCGACCCCACCATCGATTCTTGGCCTTTGAACCGTACGCTGTTGCTGAGCTATTTCAACAACGGCATGGACGAAGAGATGCTTGAAGATGCCACCATTCTCGGTTTCCACGCTCTGGAGTTCATCCTGTTCCGCGACGGTCAGCCTCGTAAGGTTGCCGAGTTGCAGGGTAACGACACCTACAAGAATTTCGAGAAGGTCAGCGGTGCTCAGGAATTGGCATACGCCCAGACCATCTGCAAGCTTCTGAAAGAGCGTTGCTTCCAGTTGCAGGTCGCCTGGGAGGGAGAAACCGCTCAGAATGCCAACCGCGTCAATGTTGTCAAGGCTGCCGGACTCGACTACACCACTGAGGCCGGTCTGAGCTATGGCACCAATCTTATTACGGCAGGCTTTGATGGCAGTAAGAGTACGTTCAGCTCACTGAAGGCCGCTGTTGCACAGGTGTTGAGTAATGATGAGGGTTCGTGTGTGGCTATTGCCAACGAGGTTGGTACTGCCAAGATTGCCAATCCTTTCTCTGCTGGCGACGTGTCTTACGTGGAGTCCCCCTATAGCTACAACTCCATCAAGGACTTCCAGGACAACATCCGCTCTATCCGTAATGTGTGGTATGGCAGCACCAACGGCAATGCAGCCAGCGTTTGTTTCAATGGCTTCTTTGCCAGTGTCAACAAGAATGATGTTAACACCAAGGTTACTGGTGCTTTCAATGATGCCATCAATAAGATTGGTGCGATGCCAGCTCCTTTCGTGAAGTACTGCTGCACCATCTGGAACATCAACTTCGAGGATGATGAGGATTGGGAGACAGAAGAATAATCATTAACAGACATCAAATATGAACAAACTATCACGACTATTTTTCGTGAGCATGCTGGCAGCCCCAATGCTGTCAGCATGTTCCGACGATAACGACAACCTGTCGAATCTAGGCCCTTTGACGCCTGAAGAACAGACGTTTGGCAAGGCCACAGGCAATTTTACTGCCGAGGAATGGTATCCTGGTGGACAGTTGGGAACGACAGAGAAAGCCAGCTATTCGGCTCCTGCTCCGGCAGTGACCAATCAGGCTGGTATGGAGGAAGACTTCATTGTTGGTGAGGGTTTCTTCGAGAAACTCTACACTTTCGAACAGGAGCCTCGAAAGGGTCTTGGTCCTGCTTGGGTTCGTAACTCTTGCATTGCCTGTCACCCCAGCTATGGTCACGGCAAGCGCCAGACGGAGTATCGTGCCAACACCATCGGCAACGGTTATCTGCTGGTCATCTATCATCCCGACACCAATGGTTATATCACGGAAGTGACGGGAATGCCTCAGACGCAGGCCATGTCACCTTTTAAGGCACCCATCGATGAGAGTCAGATTTCCATTGAGTGGAAGAACGTAACCGAGATGGAGAGCGGGTTGCCCATGCAGTTTGCGGACGGCGAGACGTATGCCCTTATTTATCCGGAGGTGCGCATTCCGCAGGAGGCGTTCAACACCAATCCGAAGCCATCGAACTACGACGTTCGCTTGGAATCGACCATCGGCGTTTATGGCACAGGTCTGCTCGATGCCATTGATGACGAAGAGATCGAGGCACAGTGGAAGGCTGAGGCACCATATGTCGAACTGAATCCCGCCATGTGGGACAAGGAGGCTGGTAAGTTCAAGGCTTCTGCCTACTATTCTGCCGGTTATAATGACACAGGTACCTTCCATGGCGACCACGGTCCTTTGAAGCGTTTTACCTATGCTATGACGCGTGGTACATTGCAGGACGGAGCTGGTGCTAACGCCATTTGGAACATCACCAACGTCACCCGCAGCGACCGTCATTGGCTTTACACCACTCCCGCTTGGGCAAAGGCACAGAGCGAGGATGAGGATGTGCTCAAATATATCAAGGAACACGGCGCTTCGGAGTCGAGCATCCTGCATCCTTACTATGCCGACGGCACCAACGAAGGTATTGCCAATCGTGTGAACGAGATTCTGAGCTGTTCGTCGATTGCCAAAAAGGAGACCTTCGACAAGTATCTCTACTTCGGTGCGCCTTACAATGGCAAAGATGAGATGACCGACAAACAGTATTATCAGTTTATGGTTTGGCACCGTGGCCTCGCAGTTCCTGCTGCCCGTAATCTGAACGACACGAAGGTACAGCGCGGCAAGGAGCTTTTCTCGAAGATGGGTTGTGCTCAGTGTCACCGTCCGTCATGGAAGACCGGCAAGGACGATATGTGGGTGGATGCTTCGACGAAGGCCTACGCCCAGAGCGTCGGCAAGGATGTAAGCAAGATGCTGCCGAAATATCCCAACCAAACCATATGGCCCTATACCGATATGGTGCAGCATCGTCTGTTTATGAAGAACGATATCCGCACGGGCTGGTGTCGCACCACGCCGTTGTGGGGTCGCGGACTGAGCCGTTTGCTGACAGGTGCTGACGATCGGTTGCACGACTGCCGCGCACGCACCGTCCTTGAGGCGATTATGTGGCACGGCTACTCGAAACAGTCGGATGGCTACCGCGCCACCGAACAGTTCTTCCATTTGTCGAAGGACGATCGTGATGCCGTCATTAAATTCATCGAAGCGATATAATAATCGGGCGGTTTTTCCGTTAGAATAGTATGAAGAAGACCGTCGTTATTCTATATATTGTGGTGGTTGCCGTCATGGCAGCCGCCACAATCGTTGAGAACAGTCAAGGCACGGAGTTTGTCGCAGAAAACATCTATGGTGCATGGTGGTTTTCTGCTTTGTGGGCTTTGCTGGCGGCGGCAGGCATCTTTTGGTTTGTCAAGAGCAAGGTTCGCCGCCCGTCGATCGTGGTGCTTCATCTGTCGTTCTTGGTCATCCTTGCCGGCGCCCTGTTGACGCATCTGACCGCCGTGCAGGGTGTTGTTCCTTTGCGTAAGGGAATACCTACAAATGAGTATCTCACGCGCGACATGCGCCTTCACCATTTGCCGTTCACCATCAGTCTTGATGACTTCGAAATCAAATATTACGACGACAGCAACGATCCGTCCGACTATATCTCCCGCGTCACGATTGACGGTGAGCCCGTTACCATCTCGATGAACCATATTGCCAGTTGTAGCGGTGTCCGTCTTTATCAGATGGATTTTGACCCCGACCTGCAGGGTAGCATCCTCGCCATGAACAGCGACCCGTGGGGTATTCCCGTTACCTATTGCGGCTATGCGCTGCTCTTCGTGGCGTTGCTATGGATACTCATCGACCCCAAGGGCCAGTTCCGCAATCAGTTATCCGAACTGCGAGGGCGTCGCTACCAGCTGTTGTCCGTTCTCCTCCTGTTCGTTTACTCCTTCTTGCTCTACCACTTCCTGGGCAAGTATTCTTCGGCCAATCATCCGTTGCCGGTGCTCAACTCCTGGCTGTTGCCCGTCCACGTGTCTACTATCATCATGGCCTATCTGTTGCTGTTCGTTGCCATCTTTGTGCGCGCCATGCTTTATCCGGCACTCGCGTTCCTTGGTTATGGCATCTTCATTGGCGCCATTTGGGCCAACGTGTCGTGGGGCAACTACTGGTCGTGGGATCCGAAAGAGACGTGGGCGCTCATCACCTTCATGGTCTATGCTGTTCCTGCCCATAAATCCTTCCACTTGTCAAACAGGTCTTTCCGCCTCTACATGGCGTTGGCATTCCTCACCATTCTCATGACCTATTTCGGTGTGAACTACCTGTTGGGAGGCATGCATTCATACGCTTAGAATATCGTAGATACGATTGATATCGACATGCTGGCGGACGTGAGCCGCCAGTTTGTTGTATTGCTCATTCTTAAAGGTTTGCAGGTCTGACTGATTGTTCAGCGGGGAACGCTGAACTGCGAACTTACTTAGCAAGTGCTCAATGACGGGTGCATTATCGAGGAAACCATGAATGTATGTGCCGATGCAATGATCTGTCTGCAGGATGGACTCATCGGTATCGCTGACACCCTGATGGATTTCATACCCTTGACATTCCTGGCCTTCAAACGCAAACGTCACCTGACGGGTGGTTTTATCCGTAGTCATCGTGGTGTTGATGGGCAATAGTCCAAGACCAGGCAGACTCGTGATGCTACCCTCGATGCCATCAGGGTCGTCGACCGTCTGACCTAACATCTGATAACCTCCACAGATACCTACCACCATCTTCCCGTCACGATGAGCACGCTGAATGGCCTGTGCACAACCGTTACGACGCAACTCCATCAAGTCGTCGAGCGTAGCCTTTGTGCCAGGCAGAATAATGATGTCGGCCTGTTGGATATCAGCGACGTTGTTGGTATAGAAAAGATTGACGCGGGGGTCGCGCTCTAATGTATCGAAATCGGTATAATTGCTGATATGTCGTAAGAGGATGACTGCCACGTTCACTTTGCCCTCAGCCAATTGACGGCGCTTCTGTTCCAATGCCACGCTATCCTCTTCATCAATATAGATGTCTTTGTAATAGGGTATCACACCCAAGACCGGTACGCCACAAATATCTTCGAGCATCTTGCGACCCTCGTCGAAGAGGCGCATATCGCCACGAAACTTGTTGATGATGATACCTTTGATGAGTTTCCTGTCTTCGGGTGTCTGCAACATGATGCTGCCATAAACCGAAGCAAAGACGCCACCGCGGTCAATATCGCCCACAAGGATGACGTCAGCCTTCGCGTGACGGGCCATCGACATGTTCACCAAATCGCGGTCCTTTAGGTTTATCTCTGCAATACTGCCTGCACCCTCCATCACAATGGGGTTATAGCGTCTTGCCAAACGGTCGAAGGCGTCGCAAACTTCCTGCCTATAATCTATTCTCTCACCTCTTACCTCTGACCTCTCACCTCCTTTTCTCCAATAGTCGTAGGCATCCTTATTGCCGATAGGTTTGCCGTTCAGAACCACCTGAGAAGTATGGTCACTCTGAGGCTTCAGGAGCAATGGATTCATATCCGTATGACAAGGAATGCCTGCCGCTTCCGCCTGTACAGCCTGCGCACGGCCAATCTCGAAACCCTCGGGTGTGGCATATGAGTTCAGCGCCATGTTCTGTGCCTTAAAAGGTGCGGGCTGGTAGCCGTCCTGCTTGAAGATGCGACAAAACGCTGCTGCCACGATGCTCTTGCCGACATCGCTGCCTGTTCCGGCAAACATGATGGGATGGAGATGCTTCATAGTTGATAGAGATGCGTATAACTGGCTAATACATTCTTATATCTGAATACAGGCGTATCGACGGGTTCGCCTTTGGCATCGTAGACTTGGGCGGCAGAAGGTATTCTCTCACCTCTCACCTCTGACCCCTCACCTCTGTAAAATTGCGTATAGTGGAACTCATGTCCACGATATTCTTTGCCGTCGAGCTCGAAACGTCGGTAGCCCAGCGAGAGTTTGCGGTCTGCCTTGTGGGCGGTGATAGAGTAGGGCAGTACGCCACACATCTCATACTCGCCGTCGTCCGTCACGATGCTTTGGCAGAGGTACATCATACCACCGCACTCTGCTACAATCCTACCGCCTCGTTCCGCATAGTCCTTGATGGCCCTGCGACAAGCCTCGTTTCTCACCAAAGCATCCAAATGTTTCTCAGGATACCCTCCTGGCAGATACAACAGGTCGATACCTTCAAACGAAGGCACCTCCGTCTCAGGGTCGAAGAACCGAACCTGTGCGAAGCTGTCAATCGTCTCTTGATACAGAAACGAGAACGATTCCTTATTGCGGGCTATCAAAGCGCTAACAGTTCCTGCCATTTTACGTGTTCCTCCAATAGTTTAATGAGTGACTGATGCTCCATATTCTCTGAAAAGTCCAGTCCCAAATAGCGCGAGCCTTGTTCGAGCGAAGCATCCTTAGGCAGATACCCTAGACACTCGACGCCCAAGTCCGTGCACACCTGCTGGAGCATGGCGAAATGCCGTTCCGAGCCCACCTTATTGAATATCACGCCTGCGATGCGGACGTCCTTTCTGAAGTTGATAAACCCCGATAGCAATGCCGCCATCGAATAGGCTGCCGACTTCGCATCCACCACCAACACCACAGGAATATCCAGCACGCGGGCTATCTCATACGACGAACCCCGTTCGCGGTCATAACCGTCGAACAAGCCCATCATACCCTCCACGATACACACATCTGCAGCCTTTCCATAGCGCTCAAACAATTCTCTCACATGTTCTGGCGTCGCCATAAACGTGTCGAGGTTGATGCTCGGCCTTCCGCACACCGCCTCGTGGAACTTCGTGTCGATATAGTCTGGCCCGCACTTGAACGGTTGCACCTTCATGCCCTTCTGTGTCATCAACGCCATCAACCCTCTGGCAATCGTCGTTTTGCCAGAGCCGCTCATCGGTGCTGCTATCAGAAATGCTGCTTTCATCGTTATTTGAATCTTACCTTCAGTCCTACCATTAACATTCGTCCAGGCGAATAGAGCGCATATTTCCTCGTCGACGAGTCGATGCGACGGTCCACCTTATTGAATATGTTATCCACACCGATGCTGGGTTCCAAATAGGCCCACTTCGTCACGTCGAAAGCGTGGGTCGTATTCAGGTTCCACAGTCCGAAACCTGGTGCATCCTCGTAAGTCCCCGTGTAATAGGTCTTCGACTGCAACCGTCCGTTCACATTGGCGTTCAGCGTGTAGCGTCCCCATGTGTGACGGTAGTTCGCAGCAATCGTTGCCGCATGGCGGATGCTACGTTCCAACACCGACCATTCGTCGCCCGTCTTCGTGCGTGCATAGGTGTAGGCGTAATTGCCCGACAAGTTGAAGCCCTTGAAGATGTTGGCCGATACGTTTGCCTGCACGCCCTTCACGTCACCCTCGTCGCTGTTCTGATAGAGCGCATAGCTCACCATCTTGTCAGCCTGGTCCTGCGTCATTTCCGGAAACTCCTGCATCAGCATCTGGCGACTGGCGTCGTCCACGGGAACATTCTCCTTGACAATCATATCGTTGATGCGGTTGATGTAACCCGTCACGCTGACGGCAATCACGTCGTCGCGATATTCGGCATTCAGCGCGAAATAGTTGCTCTTCTCAGGATTCAGGTCCTTGTTGCCAAAACTGATTTGCGCCTTACCGCGATTCACGGAGAAGTAGTGGTAGTAGAGCTCGTCGAGTCCGGGAGCACGGAAGCCCGCCGAGTAGGTGGCGCGGAAACGGAAATTGCCCGGGGCATACATCAGCGTCGCTTTCGGCGTCAAATGGGTACCGAAAGTCTCGTGGTTGTTTAGTCGCAAACCGACGGTGGCCGTAGCAAACCCTCTTCCCACGCGAACCTTCGCCTCGTGCTGGGCGTAGGCTGCCAGCGAATACACATGCTGGTCGATGTTGCCACTGGTGGCGGTCAGGTAATCCTTGCGCCAGTCGGCTCCGAAGATGGTCGTCGAGTTGCTGGTCAGACCGAGGATGGCCTTCGCCTGTCCCTCCATCATGCGCTGCTTCTTCGACTCCACGTAGTCGCCAACGGCATTCGTCTTGGTCTCCGCGTCATACTCCTTTCCGTAGCGGAAACGGTCCACCGTGAAGTCGGCCTGCAGCGAGTTCTTCTGCGTAAACTTATAGATGCCGCCCACGTTCCATCGCAGTCCTTTGTAGCGCATCTCGTAGTCGGTGCCGCCAGTGACGTCGGGATTGGTGTTAGGGCGGTCGGTGATTTTGTACGAATAGTCCAGACCCGCGTTCAGCGCCAGATGCTGATTGGGGGCATAGATGAATTTCTGTCCCAGAATGCTTGCGCGATAGCCCGTAAACAGCGGTGCTATCGACCGTTGCGTCTCGGTGTCCGAGCCCTTCACGTATTCCAGGTCGTTGTTGCGATAGCTGTCGGCGCGGTCGTGGGTAAACGACGTGTACGAGCCGAAACCGTCCTTGTAGATGTCGAGCGTCGCACTCTCCGTCAGCACGCCGTGACCGCTAATACGGAGGTCGTTGGCGACACTGACAAACGACTCCGTAGGCTGGTCGGTGATGATGTTGATGACACCCGCAATGGCGTCGCTGCCGTATAGCGACGATGCCGCACCGTCGAGCACCTCGATACGTTTTACGCGCGACATGTTGATGCGGTTCAGGTCCACGTTATTCGAGATGTCGCCTGACAGCTTCTGACCGTTAATCAAGATGAGGATATACTTGTTGCCCAGTCCGTTCAACCGCAGTTGCGAGCCCATGCTGTTCGGGGCCATCGACACCTGTGGCATCAGGCGCGTCAGTGCACCGTCAAACGTCTTAATGCCCTGTTCCCGAATCTCCTGACTGCTGATGACGCTGACCGGTGTCGACGTGCTCTTCAGTCGCTGGTGATGCCCTGAACCCGTCACTACCACGGGGTTCAGATTATACGTCCTGTCTACCGAGTCGCGCCGCTCCATCTTGTGAATCTGCGCAGAAGCGCTAATGGCCGACAGAAACGCTATCATCAAGGTTAAAGCAATCTTGTTCATGTTGTTCTTGTTTAACATAATCGCACTTAGTGCGCAAAGGTACGAAAAAAAAACGAGCCCACCAAACGATGAGCCCGAATTTTCTGTTGCGCTTTCCGGCGAACGCCCTGCAAAAGACAAAAAGATAAAAAGATAAATCTCTCGCAATACCTTTATTTAGGGCAATTCCGAGATACAACAAAATCCACGCCATGCTATTATGACGTGCATTTTTGTTGGTCCACAAATCTCCCGACCGGTGGAGGATATTGCCGGAAAAAACATAATTTTCCTTAATACTTTTTTACCCCTGTTAACACTTCGCGAGGCGAATTTATCTTTTTATCTTTTTGTCTTTTCCCGGGTGTTTGCACGGGGGCCAATATATGTATAAGGGGGATTACTTAAATATATTTTTAAATACCTATTTATATTTACATACATTATTATAAAAGGGCTTTCTCTGGTGAACGCCCTGCAAAAGACAAAAAGATAAAAAGATAAATTTCAAAAAAGCCGTTAAAATGTTCGGCATTGGCACACATTCGGTATTTTTTTGAAGTGTCAAAATGTCCCGAATTTTCATTGTCGTTCCAAAAATTCTTCATACTTTTGCACCGTCAAGCGCTGACAAGGGTTGCTCCCGCTCTCCTCAAGGGTTGCTCCAAGGATGTTCCGAGTTTATGACGGCTTTTAGGGGTTGGGCGCGGTAAAACCGAAAGTTTTTTATTCGTTTAACAATTTAAATTTTTACAACTATGCTTTGGTACTTTACTCACTTATTCGTAATTTTCTCCAGGAGAAGTTTTTGGACGAGCCAAGCGAACAAGTTCGAGTCCTTTCGCTCGAAAGAACAAAGAAAAACTCGTTTTCCTTTGGTTCTTTGCTCACTTTTTCGTACCTTTGCGCACTGATAGTGCGAGAGACTGCTCACACTTGGCCATTGATACAAGTATCATGGCTCTCGCTTAACCGCAGCCTTCGCAGGCAAATTTCAATAGTATGCTAACTCCTGTAACAAGATACCTGCTCTGTATGATGTTCATTTGGACGGTGGGCACGGGGTGTCTTTGTGCGCAAGAGATCGTGGAGCATCAGGGCAACCATTACACCATTCACGCAGATGCGCTGGAGCCTGACGCGGAGATGACATTGCTCGACGTGCTGCAGATTTGTCCGGAATTCATGACCACCGACGGCAAGAACATCACGGCCGACTATGTGCTCACCATCGACGACATCTCTGTCGGTGGGAATTGGGAAGGCATGCTGCAGAATATCAAAGCCGTAGAACTGGACGAAGTACACATCTATAACTATTCGACTGTGGCTAATGGCGACGACGGCATCAGTGGCGAAATCAACATCACGTTTAGGGATGCAAAACAGCGCGATGCGAAGATTGCCCTGACAGGCAGTACCTACGGCAATGGCAGGATGTTTGTCTCGTATGCCGAGAGTGGCGAAAAGGTGAGCGTAAGGGGGATGCTGAACACGGAGTTCCGCTATGGCAAGGGAAGCATCAATGATGGTATGCGTGTGACGTCGCGCAGAGGAATAGAAAACGCAACGGCATTCCTGAACTGGCAACCGACGGAGCGCGACAAACTGGAATTCAAGCTGATACAAGGTTATCTGGATCAGGCCGACCGTTTCTATGTTGACGGGGAAAGTGGGCAGGATGCAAGCCGGGAACGTCTTGGGGAGTTTTCGGCTACCTACGAGCGGACGCTGAATGACCGTGGGGCTTATCTCTACTTAGAAGGCGGGCTTGACTATATGAATATGACGGAAAACACATTGGACGTGCAGACCTGGGCACCCATCTGGAATGTGGAAGCAGGATTCCCGCTCTTTACGGATCACCTGACGGTAACAGCAGGTTGGGAAATAGACTACATCAGTAATGAAACCAAGACCCTCGACCGGGAACAATATCTCTACAACGACCTCTATCTGCAATTCGACTATGCGATGGGGCCGTGGTTGCTGACCGTTGGCGACCGACTGAGACTGATTGGTATCTGGGACAAGTATGAGGCCAACATGGAAGCTGGGCAACAGGAATGGTCGCACAGTCGTAACGACCATGCACTCCACGCGAGTGTAGGTTACAAGGCAGGGCGACACTTCCTGCAAGGCAACTTAGGACGTAATTTCTATACCCCCTCGATAAGCGACTTCTTCCACATGGAGGAGCAAACGAACCTGCGCCTGTACACCACAGATATCGAAGATAACCTCGTCTGGCAGGTGGAGGGGCGTTATGCCTATCAGACATCAAAGTTGTTTGCGTCAGCCAGTGTGCTGCGTCAATGGGAGAGAGATGAAACTTCCGGCGATGAACAGGTGACTGGCATCAGGACTTCGGTCACCTGGCGTCACGGACCGCTAAGGCTCACGGCAGGTGCGGATTATTATCACCAGCATGTAGATGAAGGAGCGTTTAGCGACGGCTTCCATGATAATTACTATCATCTGAAACTGGCTCCCACGCTGACCCTCGGTGGCGGCTGGCGACTGTCATCGCTGCTGCTTTACAGTAGCCGAAAGAGACGGTACGACGAGCACCCCTGGCTCTATGCCTCCCTCAAAGTGAACAAAGACCTGGGGCGCTACTGCAATGTGTTTGGCGATTTCCACGACATAGCAGGCTCGCCTATAGCATTGACGTCTGACCTCAGCGGCTATTTCAAGAACCGTGCCCTCACCATCGGCATTACCATCTATCCTTTCCGCAAATAGTCCTAAAACAAAAAAAATCCGGCTCATCGTTTGGTGGGCTCGAAAATTTTTCGTACTTTTGCGTGCGATTTTATAAGTTAACCCCCTCGTCGGCGTTTCGAGTAAGCACCGAGCGGACAGCAAGAGGACGGCTCTCGGGTTAGGGCTGGCATGGTACGCAAGGGATATGTATAACATTTAAATTTTAAGCTAATATGGCAGAAATGAATTTTGGTGGCGTTATGGAGACTGTAGTCACCAGCAAGGAGTTCTCTTTGGAGAAAGCACGTGAAGTATTGAAGGATGAGGTTATCGCCGTCATCGGTTATGGTGTTCAGGGTCCTGGACAGGCTTGCAACCTGCGCGACAATGGTTTCAACGTCATTGTCGGTCAGCGTCAGGGTAAGACCTACGACAAGGCTGTGGCCGACGGTTGGGTACCTGGCAAGACGCTGTTCAGCATCGAGGAGGCTGCCGAGAAGGGTACTATCCTCTGCATGTTGCTCTCTGACGCTGGTCAGATGCAGCAGTGGCCTACCATCAAGAAATATCTGAAGCCCGGCAAGACGCTGTATTACAGCCACGGCTTCGCCATCAACTGGAACGACCGCACAGGTGTTGTTCCTCCCAAGGATATCGACGTCATCATGGTGGCTCCTAAGGGAAGCGGTACCAGCCTGCGCACGATGTTCTGCGAGGGTCGCGGACTGAACTGCTCGTATGCCGTTTATCAGGACGCTACGGGTAAGGCTAAGGAGAAGACACTGGCCTTCGGTATCGGTATCGGTGCAGGTTATCTGTTTGAGACGACCTTCCAGCGCGAGGCTACCTCTGACCTGACTGGTGAGCGTGGTTCGCTGATGGGTGCTATCCAGGGCTTGCTGCTGGCTCAGTATGAAGTACTGCGTGAGAATGGTCACACACCTTCTGAGGCTTTCAACGAGACCGTTGAGGAGCTGACCCAGAGCCTTGGCCCGTTGTTCGGTGCTAAGGGTATGGACTGGATGTACGCTAACTGTTCGACCACCGCTCAGCGTGGTGCACTGGATTGGGCTCCCCGTTTCCACGATGCAATCAAGCCTGTCATGGAGTGGCTGTACTACTCAGTAAAGACTGGTAACGAGGCTCAGATTACCATCGACGCCAACTCGAAGCCCGACTATCGTGCCGGACTGGAGAAGGAGCTGGAGGCTATGCGCAACCAGGAGATGTGGCGCGCTGGTGAGACCGTTCGTAAGCTGCGTCCTGAGTATCAGGAAGACTAAACGAGGTCTGATGTAAGACGTAAGAAGTAAGATTTTCATGGAGAATCTTGAACAGATAACCCGCCTTGTGTGTCAAGTGGCACGCGAGGCGGGTGCTTATATAAGAAAGGAACGCGCGAGCTTTTCGGTAGAGAAGGTGGAACGCAAGCATGCCCACGACTATGTGTCGTATGTGGACAAGGGTTCGGAAACGTTCATCGTCAGCAAACTGCGTGAGATAGTGCCCGAGGCGGGATTTATCACCGAAGAGGGGACGACGAAGAAGGAAGATGGTTCAGCCATCAGCCCTCAGACCTCAGACCTCACGTGGGTGGTTGACCCGTTGGATGGTACCACGAACTTCATTCACGGCTTTGCACCTTATGCCGTCTCGATAGCCTTGTGTAAGGGTAGGGAGATTGTTGTTGGCGTGGTTTATGAAATCATCAGCGACGAGTGCTTCTATGCCTGGCAGGGTGGAGGCGCATGGGTGAATGAAAAGCCTTTGCACGTTGGCAAGAGCGAGATCAACGATGCGCTGTTGTGCTTGCAGTTACCGTATAACAGCGACGCGTATAAGCCTGTCATCAAGCGACTTATCGACCATTTCTATGGCAATGTCGGCAGCATTCGGATGATTGGTTCTGCTGCGATTGCATTGTGCTATGTTGCTGCAGGACGGTTGGACGCCTATGCTGAGCGGTACATCGGACAATGGGACTACATGGCCGGTGCACTCATCGTGAAAGAGGCTGGGGGGCGCGTCACCAACTATGATGGCGAGGACTATTTCATGGAAGGTGACAGCGTGGTGGCTACGAACGGTGTCGTGCATCAAGCGTTGCAGGATGCCGTCAGAGCGGCACAAGATGCTTGTTAGACAATCGTGATAAATCCGTCGTCCTGACGGATTTTTTCGTTTTCAATCAGGGTTTTGAGGGCTGCATTGAGCGCTTCCGCAGGCAACGGCAGGCGGTAGAGCTCGGTGATGTGGTGGCGCTGGCGGTCGGACAACAGGGTGAGAATCTGCTGGCTGGCATCGTGCTGCTCTGCAGGAGTCATCGGCTGACCGTGTTCCTGGAGACAGACGTCGCACTGGCCGCAATCCTTTGTGGTCTCCTCGCCAAAGTATTCGAGCAGCATGCGACTGCGACAACGGTCTGTCGTCTGTGCGTAGTTCGTCATGGCCTCGATGCGCTTGCGGTATTGTTCCTGACGGTCCTCGTAGATAGCGCGTGGCAGTTGGATGTGTTCCTTGTCCTCGCGACGCTGCAAGTAGCGGATGTAGGGCACCTGTTTGCGGGGAATAAAGCTGATGAGATGGCGCAGCGACAGGGCTTTCAGGATGTCGTAAGCCACGGGTTGGGGGATTCCGGCCTGCTGGGCAATGACACTCTCGTCGACGTAGCCGTAGTCGGCAAAGAGTCCGCCATAGTTGCGTAGAAGGGCAACGATGACGCGTTCCTCGACGGGCGTCACCTGATCGAGGCGGTAGAGTTCGTCGCGACTGACCAGAAAGCGCACGCGGGCTTCGTGGTCGGCATCTTGGTCGTAGTCGATATAGCCTGCACGCATGAGGATCTGCAGGGCGGAATGGACGCGGATGGGGAAATGGTGGAAACGCTGGCAGAACTCCTCGATATTGAACTCGCGGTTGACACCATAGCCGTCGCCGGTGGCAATCTGGTAGTAGTAGGCCAGATGTTCGTACACCTCTTTAATATATTCGCGCGGGGGGAAGGTGTCGTCGACGCGCTTCGACAGTTTGCCGTTGTCGCTGCCATTGAAGAGCAGGATGGCACGGGCGGGCTTGCCGTCGCGTCCGGCACGACCCGCCTCCTGGAAATAGGCCTCGATGGAATCGGGGCTGTCGTAATGGATGACCAGACGGACATCGGGCTTATCGATGCCCATACCGAAGGCGTTGGTGGCTACCATGACACGCACGCGGTCGTGTTGCCAGTCGCGCTGACGACGGTCCTTGTCGGCATGGTCGAGCCCGGCATGATAAAAGGTGGCCGAGAGACCGGCGTCGGAGAGGTGTTCAGCAATCTCGCGAGCATGGCGACGGCTACGCACATAAACGATGGCCGAGCCTGTTGTCTCGCTGAGCATACGCACCAGTTCGCCGTATTTGTCGGGGGCGTAGTGAACGAGATAGGCAAGGTTCTTGCGTTCGAAGGACATGCGAAACACGTTGAAACCGTGTTTCCCCGCGTGGCATCCGGTTTCCCCGGATGCGCTTGTGGATTCGGGGGAACCGAATCCCACGGACAGCTTCGCGCAGATGTCGTCGACGACCTGTGGTGTGGCGGTAGCCGTCAGTGCCAGCACGGGTACGTCGGGATGGATGTTGCGGATGTTGGCGATTTCGAGATAGGACGGTCGGAAATCGTAGCCCCATTGCGAGATGCAGTGTGCCTCGTCGACGGTGATGAAACTCACCTGCATGTGGCGTAGCTTGGTCTGAAAGAGACTGCTGCCCAGACGTTCGGGTGAGACATAAAGTATCTTGGTATTTCCCAAGATGCAGTTCTCCAGCGTTCGCATGACGTCATCGTGCTGCATGCCGCTATAGATAGCTGCCGCCTGTATATTGAGCTGGCGCAGGTGGTGCACCTGGTCCTTCATGAGTGCGATGAGGGGCGTGATGACGATGCAGACACCCTCCTTGGCCATTGCCGGCACTTGAAAGGTGATGGATTTTCCACCACCCGTAGGCATCAGTCCCAGCGTGTCATGGCCGGAACCGATGGACTCGATGATGTCACGCTGGATGCCGCGAAAATCGTCGTAGCCCCAGTAGCGCTTGAGGATGTCCTGATACTTACTCATCCTCCGAGGGACGTATATCCTCTATCTGCAGCTGTACCTCGCCACGCTTGTAGGTATTCTCCTCGATGGTGTAGACGATGTCGAACGAGCGTTTCGACTTTATATAACGTGCTGCTGCCGACTGTCCGAAAGCGATGCCGTTCATGACCACTGCCGACTTGGAGTCGACGAGTTCGAGTTTGATATGTTCCTGATGGCGACCAACGACTTTCGACGTACCATAGTCATAGACGTTGCGTGTCAGGAACAACGGTTTCTCGTTGGCAGGTCCGTGGGGAGCCAGTTTCTTCAGCTCGTTGAGCAGACGTTTGTTGACTTGATGGAAGTCCACTTCGGCATCAATGTCCAAGGTCTGTTGCGTCTGTTCGGGCATGATATGGTTGCTGACATATTCCTGGAAGCGACGACGGAACTCTGGGATGTTCTCCTGACGGAGCGTCAGACCTACGGCATAGGTGTGACCACCGAAGTTTTCGAGCAGGTCGCGACACGACTTGATAGCCTCGTAGATGTCGAAGCCAGCCACCGAACGGGCAGAACCCGAGGCAACGCCGTTGATGATAGTCAACACGACGGTAGGACGGAAATAGAGTTCCGTCAGTCGTGAGGCAACGATACCCACCACGCCTTTCTTCCAGTCCTGGTCGTAGAGCACGATGGATTTCTGGTGTTGCTGACTTTCCAGTCGGGACACAATCTCGTTGGCCTCTTCCGTCATCTGTTTGTCGACGTCGCGGCGTTGGTCGTTATACTCATTGATGCGCGTGGCTTCCATCAACGCCTTCTTCAGGTCTTTCTCCACCAACAGGGTAACCGTCTCCGTACCGTTCTGCATACGTCCTGAGGCGTTGATGCGTGGCCCAATCTTGAACATGATGTCACTCATGGTCAGTTCACGGCCTGTGAGTCCGCAAATCTCGATGATGGCCTTCAGACCTATCGACGGACTAATGTTCAGTTGCTTCAGCCCGTGGAAGGCCAGAATGCGGTTCTCACCGTCGATAGGTACCATGTCGGCAGCTATGCTCAACGCACAGAAGTCGAGTAGGGGTATCAATCGCGAGAAGGGAATGCCGTTGTTCTTGGCAAAGGCCTGCATGAGTTTGAAACCTACGCCACATCCCGACAGGTGGTGATAGGGGTAGGTAGAGTCCGTGCGTTTGGGGTTGAGGATGGCCACTGCGGGCGGCATCACGTCGTCAGGAACATGATGGTCGCAGATAATGAAGTCGATACCCAACTCCTTCGCATAAGTTATTTCATCGATTGCCTTGATACCGCAATCGAGCACGATAATCAGTTTCACACCGTTCTCAGCAGCATAGTCTATTCCCTTTTGGCTCACACCATATCCCTCCTCGTAGCGGTCGGGAATGTAGTATTCCACATTGGAATAGAATTGCTGTAAGAATTTATACACCAGAGCTACTGCTGTGCATCCGTCCACGTCGTAATCGCCCCAAACCATGATGCGCTCCTTGCGGCCCATAGCATCATTCAGGCGGTCGACGGCCACGTCCATATCATTCATCAGGAACGGATCTATCAGCTCGTTCAGCATCGGACGGAAGAAGCGCTTGGCAGCACTCTCAGTCTTGATGCCTCGCTGGATGAGCAGATTGGCCATGACAGGACTCATGCCTATCTTCTCGGCCAGTTCCTTAGCCGCTTGCAGTCTTTCGGGTGTAGGTGGTTCGTAATTCCATTTAAACTGCATTTTAGTCGAGTTTATTGGTTACCACACTATTGCCCTTACAGCCCCAGCTTCTTGCGAATGTCCTTAGGAATGGCGTTCTTGTTGACGAGGAAGTCCATCGTGTTGGCAGCGATGTAGGTCTTGGTCATATACCAGATGCCCTTGTAGTCGCCGGTCTCGCCCCACGAATTCTGTACCATATAGTATTCCTTGCCGTTTTGGTCCTTGGCAATGCCGAAGATGTGCATGCCGTGGTCGTCGGTCAGTTCCCAGTTGTCGAAATGCTCCTGACGCATCTCCTGTGTCGGAATGATTTCAGGAACGTTGCAACCCAGCGAATCGATGATGTCACGTTTTTTTGTGGTGGTCAGTTTCAGCCATTTAGCCATATCACTGCCACGAAGGCTCTGCGTAGCCTTGCTGTCGATGGCGTAGGCAAGACCGCTGCGGGTGAAGCCGTCCTCCGAGACGTCACCGCCCCAAGCGATGGTGTAACCGTTCATCACGGCATTGTCGATAATCTGCATCATTTCGTCCATCGGTACGTTATACGACAGGGGGAAGCGCCAGTTGTCCTGTACCTCTACAGCGAAGCCCGTGTAGAAAGGATGGTGCGTGTAGCTGGTGATGCTGACATAATCGTCGAGGTTGATGCCCAATGAAGCCATGAAGGTCTTCGGGGTGTACTCCTTGCCTTCGTAGGTGAACTTCTCAGGACACTTACCCAGATAGGCGTCGAGAATGCCCTGCAATCCGACCTTCCACTGGTTTGAAATCTTCTTGGCAGTGCTCTTGGCGATAGCTGCAACGTATGGCTCCAGCACGCCGAAGAACTCGTTGAAGTTGTTCAGTGAGTCGCCATACAGCGAGCCAGGGAATGGCATTGCTTCAAGCGGACAGATACCGTGATTCTTCAGCGTTGAGAGCACGTCCTCAGCGCTGCCGCCTTGTGCAAACTGGCAATCGCCATGATAGCGAACCACCTGAATGGCGCGTTCCATGTACGTCTTGTTAGCTACGAAAGCCTCGCAGAGGTTGTACTTCTTGCCCGTCTTCTTCAGGATTTCAGCCTCGAAGAACGAAAGGGTAGAGTAGTCCCAACACGTACCGCTGCGGTTCTGGTCCTTGATGCGCGTGATGGGGTTCTCCTTGACGACCGTAAACACGGGTTTGTTTTTGTTGACAGAGTCTTTCTTTTCCTCTGCCTGTGCACCGAGGGCAAATAGCGCCAGCAGTGCCAAAGTCATTACTTTTCTCATTACTTGTCTCTTTTTTTTGTTATTATTGTTTTTTAATTGTTTTCTTCTTGTGGTCGTCAAATGCGATTCTCCATAAACGCCTCCAACTCCTGTGGATGATACGGGATGCGCTTCTGACCGAGGAAACGGCAACCGTCCTTCGTAATCAGCACGTCGTCCTCAATGCGGATGCCTCCGAAGTCCTTGTAGGTTTCGAGCTTGTCGAAGTTCAGGAATTCCTTGCAATGTCCGCTGGCACGCCACTCGTCAATGAGCTGGGGAATGAAATAGATACCCGGCTCGTCAGTGACGACAAAGCCTTCCTCCAGACGGCGTCCCATGCGCAGACAATTGGTACCGAACTGCTCTAAATTCGGATGTGTCTCCTCATCGAAGCCGACGTAGATCTGTCCGAGACCTTCCATATCGTGAACGTCCATACCCATCATGTGCCCTAAACCGTGAGGCAGGAACATGGCGTGAGCTCCAGCGCGGACAGCTTCGTCCGTATCGCCTTTCATGAGTCCGAGTTCCTTCAGCCGTTCAGTCATCATACGGCAGACGGCAAAGTGTACGTCCATGTATTTCACTCCGGGCTTGGCTACGTCCAATACGTAGTCGTGACAGGCCTCGACGATGCTGTATATTTCCAACTGTCGCTGGTCGAATTTACCCGTGACAGGCATTGTGCGCGTGTGATCCGAACAATAGTCGTCCAGTTCGCAACCAGCGTCACACAGTGCCAGACGCCCTGCTTCGAGCTTGGCTGCCGAGGGATTGCCGTGCATGATTTCCCCATGTTGCGAGAAGATGGTGGCGAAACTCGTGCCTTGTGCCAGACTACGGGCAATACCGTCCACCTGACCGCCGATGAAACGTTCCGTCACACCGGGCTTGATGAGCAGCTGTGCCGTTGTGTGCATCACGTAACCGATGTCGCAAGCACGGTCGATAGCGTCTATCTCCTGTTGTTCCTTCGTCGCGCGTTGCTTCACCACCGCCTGGATAAGTTTCAGCGAGGCAGCTTCCTTCTGTTTCGACGGTTGTATGCCCAGCAGATCCATGATTTGTATCTTGGTGTCGTGACGATATGGCGGCAGGAAGTGCACCATTCTGTTTGTTGCGATGGCATCGCAACAAACCTTTGAGAGAGCCGCCATTGGGGCAGTCTTTGTGATACCCACTTCTGCTGCAAGGTCAGCTACGGATGGTACGAAACCCATCCACACGATATCCTCAATGTCGATGTCGTCGCCAAACAGCCATTCTTCGTTGTTGTCAATGTCGATAACGCCTACCAGTCCGTCGCGGTGTTGACCGAAGTAGTAGAGGAATGAGGAATCCTGACGCATGGGAGCATACGCATTGGCAGGGTAGTTACATGGTGCCTCGTTGTTGCCAAACAGGACGATGACGCCCTCGCCAACCAGTTTTTTCAGTTCCGCTCTACGACGGATATAGGTGTTTTTATCGAACATAATCTTTCAGCGTTTTAGTGTTAGTACCTATTTATTAGGTACATAATCGGGGCAAAGTTACGAAAAAACGAACAAAATACCAAAGAAAATCGACTTTTATTTGAGTTTTCTTTCCTTTTCCGAAAAAAATTCGTACCTTCGCGGACTGTTATGAGGTACTTTATCTGGTTTGGTTACGACGGAACGCAGTATCACGGTTGGCAAATCCAGCCCAATGGCATCACGGTGCAGAGCGAATTGCAGCGCTGTCTGTCGTTGCTGTTGCGCGAGGAAGTCAGCATCACCGGTGCTGGGCGTACGGACACGGGTGTTCACGCCCGTCGCATGGCGGCTCATTTTGATACCGAACAGCCTGTCGATACGCTCATGTTAGCAAAAAAACTGAATGGTCTGTTGCATCACGACATTGCTGTTTACAGCATCGAACCTGTTGCCGCCGACCTTCACGCCCGTTTCTCAGCACTTTCCCGTACTTATCGCTATTATGTGCACACTCGCAAGGATCCGTTTCTTTGTGCGTATTCCCTTGAACTGCACTACCAGCTTGACTATGCGCTGATGAACGAAGCCGGGCGTATCCTGATGGAGTACGACGATTTCGGTGCCTTCTGTAAGGCGGGGAGTGATGTCAAGACGACACTCTGTCATGTGACTCACGCCCAGTGGCACCAGACGTCGCCTACGACGTGGTATTTCGAGATTACTGCCAACCGCTTCCTGCGTAACATGGTGCGTGCCGTCGTGGGTACCCTTGTTGAGGTCGGACGCGGACGTATGACGCTCGACGATTTCCGTCAAGTGATTGAGGGAAAACAACGTACTCAGGCGGGCGAATCGATGCCTGCAAAGGCGTTATTTCTTGAAGATGTAAGTTATTGATTATGTGGTTAATACTCGCTTTTATGTCAGCAGCACTTTTAGGCTGCTACGACTCACTGAAGAAGAAGGCACTGCGCGACAATGCTGTACTGCCAATCTTGTTTCTCAACACGCTTTTTTCGTCGCTCATCTTCCTGCCGTTCATTGTGCTCAGTGCCACCACTGACACCCTCGACGGCACGATGGTTCACGTGACCTCGGGCGGATGGGACATGCACAAATTCATACTTCTCAAGGCATTCATCGTTCTTTCCAGTTGGCTGTTGGGCTATTTCGGCATGAAACACCTGCCGCTGACTATTGTCGGACCGATCAATGCCACACGGCCCGTCATGGTGCTCGTGGGTGCCTTGCTGGTGTTTGGCGAACGGCTCAACGCGTGGCAGTGGGCTGGTGTGCTATTGACCATCGTCTCCTATATCTTACTCAGGCGAAGTGGCAAGAAAGAGGGCATCGACTTCCGTCATGACCACTGGATATGGATGATTATCGGTGCCGCAGTTCTTGGTGCCGTCAGTGGACTCTACGATAAATTCCTCATGGCGCCTGTCAGCGAGGGTGGCATCGGTCTCGACCGCATGATGGTGCAGTCGTGGTACAACATCTACCAATGTTTCATCATGCTGACCATGTTGCTGGTATTATGGTGGCCTAAGCATCACGAGACGACTCCCTTCCGCTGGGACTGGGCTATCATTGGTGTCAGCATATTCCTCTCTACGGCCGATTTCATGTATTTCTATTCCTTGTCGGAACCCGATGCCATGATCAGTATTGTTTCCATGATTCGTCGTGGTAGTGTGTTGGTCAGTTTCCTCTTCGGAGCCATATTCTTTCATGAGAAGAATCTCAAGGCAAAGGCTCTCGACTTGGCACTGGTATTCATCGGTTTGGTGCTTCTGTACATCGGTTCAGAGTAAAAAGCACACTTTTTATTTGGCTGTTCGCTGAATTATTCGTACTTTTGCAGTCAGTTTTAAATATTGTATATAGAATTATGGGAAAAATTATACTTACAGGCGACCGTCCGACAGGTAAACTTCACCTCGGACATTATATTGGCTCGCTGCGTCGTCGTGTGGAACTTCAGAATGCCGGCGACTTTGACAAAATGTTTGTGTTTATGGCCGACGTACAGGCTCTGACGGATAATGCCGACAATCCTGAGAAGATTCGTCAGAACATTATTGAGGTGGCACTCGACTACCTCGCTGCAGGTCTCGATCCAGAGAAATGCACGCTGTTCATACAAAGCCAGATTACTGAATTGGCCGAGCTCACCACTTACCTGATGAACCTCGTCTCCGTCAGCCGCGTGCAGCGCAATCCGACGGTGAAGACCGAAGTGAAGATGCGTGGCTTCGAGGGCGAGAGCATACCCCTCGGCTTCTTCTGCTACCCCGTGTCGCAGGCAGCCGACATCACGTTGTTCAAGGCGACCACCGTTCCTGCCGGTGAGGACCAGGAACCCATGCTTGAGGTTACGCGCGAACTAGTTCGCCGTTTCAATCAGGTCTATGCTCCCGTGCTGGTCGAGCCCAATATCATGCTGCCTGAGAACGCTACCGCCCGTCGTTTGCCAGGAACTGATGGCAAGGAGAAGATGTCGAAGTCGCTGGGTAATTGTATCTACCTCTCGGACGATGCTGACAGCGTATGGCAGAAAGTGCGCTCGATGTACACTGACCCTGAGCACATCAACCTGAATGACCCGGGTCACGTGGAAGGCAATGCTGTGTTTACCTATCTCGACGCCTTCTCGAAGCCTGAACATTTCGCACAGTACTGGCCCGAGTACCAGAACCTCGATGAGTTGAAGGACCACTACCGTCGCGGTGGTCTAGGCGATATGAAGTGCAAGAAGTTCCTCAACCAGATTCTCAACGAGTTCCTGGAGCCCATGCGTCAGCGCCGTCATGAGTTCGAACAGGACATCCCTGAAATCTATAATATATTAAAGAAAGGTACGGAGAAGGCTCGTGAGACTGCCGCTCATACCATGGACGAGGTGCGACGCGCTATGCAGATCAACTATTTCGACGATGCTGAGCTCATCCGCAGTCAGGCCGAGCGTTTCCGTGCAAAATAACGTAATAATTAATTCCTAAAATTGATAAGGTATGAAAAAGTTTTTAGTATCAATCATTGCTGCTCTGATGGCAGCACCTTCCTTCGCTCAGTTCTCGAGCGGTGGATTCGAACTCGACAAAGAGAGCCTGTATTATGGTGTACGTTTCGGTGGTACCGTAGCTTCGCTCAATGGTGACGTCTCTGTAGGCTCCAAGTTCGGCATAACTCTTGCCGGTGTCATCGGCCTGCGTCTGTCCAACTCAACTCCTGTATTCCTCGAGTCAGGTCTTTACTATACCCAGCGTGGTGCCAAGGAAGGGAATATCGAAATTACCCACAACAACCTTGAAATCCCCCTTGTAATCAAGTATGGTTTCAAGGCCAACGAACATATCGCCGTCCTTCCCTTCGTCGGACCCTACTTCGCCTATGCTGTCAGCTCTGAGTGGAAAGTCAAGAATGGGGGCAATGATATAAGTTACCGTCCCAAACGCAACAACATGGGCTTCAAGCTCGGTTGTGGTGCTGAATATAATAAGATTTATGCTGAGGTCGGCTATCAGTTTGCTGCGACGAACTTCCTCGACGACGACGATCACTCCGCCCACAACAACGCCTTCTTCTTCAACCTCGGCGTAAATTTCTAACAAGATAACGGTTAAGAGTTGAAAAAAGGTGGGCTGATGTTTGGTCAGCTCACTTTTTTTTCGTACCTTCGCAGGCAAATTGGTAAATAAACAAAAGAGAAAAGATGATTTCATTTAGTGTGAGCCTGGTGGCTCTGATTCTGGGTTATCTGTTGTACGGGCGCTTTGTGGAAAAGGTGTTCGGCCCTGATGACCGCACAACTCCAGCTGTGGCAATGGCCGATGGATTGGACTACATCGTGATGCCGAACTGGAAGGTTTTCATGATTCAATTCCTGAACATTGCCGGTACGGGCCCGATTTTCGGTGCTATCATGGGTGCGAAGTTCGGACCGGTGGCGTATCTGTGGATTGTGTTCGGCTGTATCTTTGCCGGTGCGACGCACGACTATCTGTGTGGCATGCTGTCAATGAGAAACGCCGGCGCGGGACTGCCCAAGCTGATTGGCAAATATCTGGGCAACGTTACGCGAAGGGTGATGCTGGTGTTCACGGTGCTGCTGCTGATTATGGTCGGCACGGTATTTGTGTATTCGCCCGCCGAAATCCTGCACTCCATAGGGGGTGACACCATGATATGGGTGGCCATCATCTTCGTCTATTACGTGATTGCGACGATGCTGCCCATCGACAAGATTATCGGCAAGATTTATCCGTTGTTTGCCATCTCGCTGCTGTTCATGGCTGCTGCGCTGATGGTGTGGCTGTTCGTCCATTGGCCATCGGTGCCGGAATTGTGGACGAATTTCTATAACATGGGTGCTGCTGCGGAGCCTGAAACGTGGAAGGACGCGATATTCCCCGCATTGTTTATCACCGTTGCCTGCGGAGCAATTTCCGGTTTCCACGCTACACAGAGTCCGCTGATGGCCCGTTGCGTGAAGTCTGAAAAAATGGGGCGCCCCATCTTTTACGGTGCGATGATTACCGAGGGTATCGTGGCATTGATTTGGGCTACGGTGTCGGCATGGTTCTTCTATGGCGACCCTGCTCCCGGCTACGAACTGATAGCATCGGCTACGGCTGGTTTCCACACGTCGGCTCCGGCAGTGGTGAACCTGGTATGTAACGACTGGTTGGGCGTGGTTGGTGCCATTCTCGCCATGTTGGGGGTGGTGGCCGCGCCGATAACAAGTGGCGATACGGCATTCCGCAGCGCTCGACTGATTGTAGCCGAAGTCCTGAAGTCGGATCAGCGTTCCATCGTGAAGCGCCTGTACATTTGCATCCCGCTGTTTGCCGCTTCCATCGTCATGCTGATCTGGCAGATTGACAATCCCGACGGGTTCAACACCATCTGGCAGTATTTCGGCTGGTCAAACCAGGCATTGTCAGTATTCACATTGTGGACAATAACGGTTTATCTGGCCCGTGAGCACAAGCCATACTGGATTACGCTGATTCCGGCGCTGTTTATGACTACGGTTTGTACGACGTTCCTGTTCGTGTCAAAGCAGGCATTTGAACTGCCGGGCGAGAAAGGCTATTCTCTCGGTATTGCCTGTCTTGTCGTTGCCTGCGTATGGTTTGCAGTGTGGTACAGAAGGAATGTGAAAGTTAATAGTTAAAAGATAAAATATAATAATGACTATGAAGAAAATTGCATTTATCGTGGTGGCGCTGGTGATGAGCATTGCTGCCAACGCACAGTTTGAACAGGGTAAGGGATACATTGGTGCATCGATGTCGGGCCTCGACATCAGTAACCAGACCAAGGAGTTCCATTTTGGACTGAACGCCAAGTTGGGCTACATGTTTGAGGACAACCTGATGGCTTTGGGCGAGTTTGGCTTCGACCATTGGGATAAAAGTCCCGACGCGCTGGTGGTGGGTGCCGGAGCACGCTACTACATCGTGCAGAATGGCCTGTACCTTGGTGCCGGACTGAAATTTAAGCATAGTAACGATAGCTACAACGACCTGCTGCCGTCGTTCCAGTTGGGCTACGCCTTCTTCCTGAGTCGTACGGTGACGCTGGAGCCAGAGCTTTATTTCGACATCTCGACGAAGAAGTTCGACTATACGTGCTATGGCCTGCGTGTGGGCATCGGCGTGTATCTGTTTAAGGATCAATACATGAAGAAGTAATCTAATCATTCAAGGCTTATGTTAAGTGTAGAAGAATTGGTTGACAGACTGATAGATCTGTCGTTTGCAGAGGATATCGGCGACGGTGACCATACCACCTTGTGTTGTATTCCCGAGGACGCGATGGGCAAGTCGCACCTGCTCATCAAGGAGGATGGCATCTTGGCGGGTGTGGAGATAGCCAAGGAAGTGTTCCGTCGCTTTGACCCCGACATGCAGGTCGAGGTGTTGATGGGCGACGGTTCACGTGTCAAGAAGGGCGACATCGCCATGATTGTCACCGGCCGCGTGCGCTCACTGTTACAGACGGAGCGCCTTATGTTGAACATCATGCAGCGCATGAGTGGTATTGCCACCATGACGGACAAGTATGTGGAGCGCCTGAAGGGTACGAAGACCCGCGTGCTTGACACTCGCAAGACGACGCCGGGCATGCGCATGCTGGAGAAGCAGGCCGTGAAGATTGGCGGTGGCTGCAACCATCGCATCGGATTGTTTGACATGATACTGCTGAAGGACAACCATGTGGATTTCGCTGGCGGTATTGTGAACGCCATCGACCGCTGTCATAAGTACTTGGACGAGAAGGGTTTGAAGCTGAAGATTGAAATAGAGGTTCGGTCGTTTGACGAACTGCAGCAGGTGTTGGATCACGGAGGCGTAGACCGTATTATGTTGGACAATTTCAGCGTTCCCGACACGAAGAAGGCCGTAGATATTATTGGCGGTCGCTTTGAAACGGAGTCGAGTGGCGGCATCACGTTTGACACCATCCGCGACTATGCGGAGCAGGGCGTCGACTTTATCTCAGTGGGCGCTTTAACCCACTCGGTAAAGGGATTGGATATGAGCTTTAAGGCATGCTGATAAAGTTTAAAGTTGAAAATTGAAAGTTAAAAGTTATTTTTTAGCGTGCTGTTTTCTATTGCTGACAGGCTGTGGCGACGATGCCGAGCCTGTCAGTAATCATAGCGTGGACTATCAGTCGCCGGTGGATTACGACATCGTGCTGGCAGGAAATTTCGGTGAGCCTCGCCCGTGGCATTTCCACGGAGGAATAGATGTGAAGACGGATAATCAGGAGGGCAAGCAGATTTTTTCCATTGCCGATGGTTATGTCAGCCGCATCACCGTTAACAAGTACGGTTTCGGCAATGCCATCTACGTGAACCATCCTGACGGACTGACGAGCGTGTATTGCCATTTGAAGCGCTTTGCTGACAAATATGAACAGTTGTTTGAACGCACAGGATGGCGCGACACGCTGGATTTCCGTTATGCTGCGGACCAACTGCCCGTGAAAGGTGGCGACCTGATTGCCCTTAGCGGCAATACCGGTCACTCGACGGGGCCGCATCTGCATCTGGAACTGCACGATACGAAGACGTGGGTGATGATAGATCCGATGGAGAAACTGGCGCAGTTTATTGCTGACACGGTGGCTCCGCAGGCACATTCGTTTATGGCTGTTCCCGTGGTGGGTGAAGGTCTGTTTAACGGCGGTGCGACGAAACAGACGTTCGGTTTCGGACAGCCTGACGTCAAGAAACACAGCACGACGTGGACGCTCTCCCGCGAATTTACAGCATGGGGCAGGGTAGGCTTTGCATTGTGGGCCGACGACTATTCCGAGGCGACATACAATCACTATGGTGTGCGTCATGTGCAGTTATTGGTGGACGGTCGGGAGGTGTTCTCTGCTGATGTGTCGGGCATTCCCATCAGTTGTCAGCCGGAAGTAAACCAATGGGGCGACTACGACCATTGGCGCCATACCCGTATCTGGTATATGAAGTCGTACAAGGAACCTGGCATGCGACTGCCCATCCTGCATACCGACTTCAGCGACGGTATTGTCACGTTTGACGAAGAGCGTCCGTATCACCTTACCTATTTGTTGCGCGACTACCAGGGAAACACGTCACGATATGATTTTACCGTTACCGGCCAGCGTGATGCAAGGATTCGGAAACCGCAACGTCGTTGTCAGTTGCTGAATCCGTATCTGCTATACGAACAGGTGCTGTGGCCGTTGCACGAACGGCGGCGTTAAGTCAGCGGCGACGGCGATTGAAAGGACAGAGTTCGTTGATAAGGTCTGCACGGCCAATGCGACGCAGACTCTGTTCGATGCCGCGACGTTCCTCCGGTTTATACCAGAAGAAGAACTGTCGTTGGGCGAGCTTCTCCTGTTGGGTCTTGGCGCTCTTGACGGGTTCAAGGGTATAGGGGTCGTAGCCCGTATACCATGTCTCTGTGGAGACGGTCATGGGGGTCGGCGTAAAGTCCTGTACTTGCTCCAGTTGGAAATCGAGATGTTTGGTCTTTACAGCTAAATCGGCCATATCAGCCTCGCTGCAGCCCGGATGACTGGAGATGAAGTAGGGGATGATTTGCTGATTGAGATGTTCCTCGCGACAGATGCGGTCGAAGATGCGCTTGAACTCGTAGAACTGCTGGAACGAGGGTTTGCGCATCAGTCGCAACACGCGGTCGGAGGTGTGTTCAGGGGCCACCTTCAGGCGTCCGCTGACGTGTCTTTTAATCAGTTCGCGGGTGTATTCCATCGCAGCTTTGTTCGCCTTCTCGTCTTTGCTGCGATGCAGAAGCAGGTCATAGCGCACACCACTGCCGATGAAGCTTTTCTTGATGCCAGGCAGGGCATCGACAGCGCGATATATCTCGAGCAATTTCGAGTGGTCGGTATTCAGATTCGGACAAATCTGCGGATGGATGCATGATGGCCGTTTGCACTTCTCGCAGGCATTGAGGTTACGCCCGTGCATGCCGTACATATTGGCCGACGGACCACCCAAGTCGCTGAGGTAGCCTTTGAAATCGGGCATTTGCATCACTTGTTTGACCTCACGCAGGATGCTCTCCTTTGAGCGACACGAAATGAACTTGCCCTGATGGGCGGAGATGGTGCAGAAGGCACAACCGCCGAAACAGCCGCGATGGATATTTACGCTGAACTTGATCATCTCGTAGGCGGGAATGTGTTTGCCTTTATATTTAATATGAGGTACGCGCGTGTAAGGCAGGTCGAACGAGGCGTCAATCTCATCGGTGGTCATAGGCGGATAGGGTGGGTTGACGACGACGCAGGTGCCCGACAGTGACCCATCGGGAGTTTTGGATGAAGACAAGGGCTGGAGCAGGCGCTGGGCGTGCATCATGTTCGACTGTTCCTCGATATACCTGAAGTTCTCGGCTTGCGAGCGTTTGTTGCGCAAGCACTCTTCGTGGGAATGCAGCACAATATCGCCCTCACGACGAGTTACTTTGTCAGCGAGATAGACTGTTTGTGGAATGTCGTGGCAGGCGCTGACGGGAAGACCGTCGGCAATACGACGCGTTAACTCAACCATTGGTTTTTCCCCCATGCCATAAACAAGGATGTCGGCAGGAGCATCGCAAAGAATACACGGACGAAGCTTGTCCTGCCAATAGTCATAATGGGTGAGTCGGCGCAGCGAGGCTTCGATACCGCCTAGGACGATGGGCACATCGGGATAGAGTTGGCGCAGAATCTGGGAATAGACGACGGAAGGATAGTCAGGACGAAGACCGTGACGTCCGTCAGGCGAATAGGCATCCTCGGAGCGCAGACGACGGTTGGCGGTGTACTTATTCACCATCGAGTCCATATTGCCGGGCGAAATGGCAAAATAGAGGCGGGGGCGTCCGAGTTTCTTGAAATCGCGGAAATCACCGTGCCAGTCGGGTTGTGGGACGATAGCCACGCGATAGCCAGCGGCCTCGAGTGTGCGTCCGATGACAGCATTGGCAAAGGAAGGATGGTCAACATAGGCATCGGCTGAGAAGAGGATGATGTCAACCTCATCCCATCCGCGCAGTTCCATCTCCTTCTTTGTCGTGGGGAGAAAATCCGTCAGTCTATACTCGGCCATATCTCTTACCTCTTACTTCTTACCTCTCACCTCTTCTTAATTGAACGGGGTTCCTTGGAAAGCGCGCGTGGTCGTTCCGAGATTATCGTTGCCACGATCCTTCCAGTTGATAAACAGTAGTACGAGCTGTTGGAGACCGTAAGCCTTCATGTTAGGATGATAGACAACATCGAGGCAGAGGTCGAGCAGTTGCTTGTCCTTGCCAGCATCAGACTCCAGCAACGAACGGATGTTCAATTTCAATTTGTTTAATACGTCCTCGTCGACATAGCCATTAGAGTCGATAAGGTCACGGAACAGCTGATACTGTTCTATGGTCTGCAGGTGCTCTTCAGAGATTTCGATACTGCGTGTACCACTTGAATTACTTTGAATTTTGTACTTCATAAAATTGTATTTTAGTTATTTGATGAGAAAGCTTAATAGTCCGCGCATGATGGAGCTCCGCTTCTGGGCGTCTGTGATGCACTCGAAGGGGAATCCCATGGTGAAACAGCTATAGTCGGTTCCCTTGTATGCAACGGCAGCGTCCTGACCGTCTGCATATTGCATGGCGGGATATGCCTGTCCGACAGGTTGCAGGATATCAGTAGAAACAGCGGCATAATGTTCTGCATTCAACTGGTTCCAATATTGGAATGTCGTGCCCAGTCCATTGATACTGTTGACACCACATGTATTGTGACCGGTATAGCGGCACTTCAGGACGTTCTGCATGAATAGCTGTTCGGCATCACTCATCATGTCGCAACCGACATAGGCACCGCTGACGAGTAGCGAGCCGCCATTGGAAGTATAGTGTTGCAGGGTGTTGCGCATGGTGGAAGTAAACGTCTTGTAATACTGGAGACTATGCTTGTCGTCCCGTTCCAATCCCAATAACAGGTCGATGACGGGATATCGGGCAGGCGAGGGGATAATGGTCTCCAAGGCTTCGCTGGAACAACTGACAAGGTTATATCGTCCGGCAGACGCTATGGCCTCGGCGTGGGTCTTGACGTAATTGAAGTCGTTGCCAGCAATGAGCCGTCCAGCAAGTTCTTCACCGCTATCGCCCAGTCCGCCGTTTTCGTTGCCCATCTGTTTGCGGTCGAAATTAATCTGGCGTCCAACCCATCCAAGCGTAGGACCATAAGTCACTCCCGGGTCTTCATCGAGGTCGAAGCCTTGCTCGGTTGATGTGTTACGAATGGCAGGCGATGAGAGTCGGTGGAAACCGTTCACCACCATGACCGTCCTTTTGGCTTTGGGATTGTAGAGTGCGGAGAGTACCTCCGTGGGGAAACTCTCGCCACCGCGATTAACGGCCGTTACTTTGAAATGATAGAGCAGATTGGGTTCCAGTTCCAGTTCATAGCTGGTCTTTGAGCGGATGTAGGTTCCGTTGTCGAAATCTGCATCGCCAATGGCGGTATAGACGATATATCCAGTCGGTTTTGATGTCAGTTCCTGGGGGTCGTCAACGGCATTCCAATTCAGTTGGACGGTATTCTTTCCCGTAAATTCGATGCGGAAATAGTTGGGAGCCAGCGGAGAGACGATGAACGGTGTCCCGTGCTGGTCGTTGACGTAGCGAAGGATGGTTTTGTAGATAGAACGCGCCAAAGTGAAACGGAAATTGGGATCTTGCCCGTAGCGCATATCCGGGAAATTCTGGTGTGACATTGTTTCAAGTATGGCACTTGGAACTTCAGGCAAACGGGTTTCGGAATAGTTGCGGTCGAAGAGCTCGCGACGGTTCCAGTCCTTATACTTATATTTAAGATCGAGCACCTCGTTTGAGAGCAGGGCATCAGCAAAGTCACGCGATGCCATCCTGGAAATGCCAGCATTCAACTTGCCATCGTGAAAATTGGTGGTACAGATAGACAGCGAACCAATGAGTCCGACACCTTCTTTGTCATATCCAGCGTCACTATGCACGGCCAGCGAGAGTTCAATAGGAACCTTGCGGCCTTCAACGGTAGGCATAAAGCATGAACCACCGCCTAAAAGATTGGTCATGTGGGAACGAACATTGATGTCGTCGCCATAGTCGTCCTGTCCGTCCTTACTGCTATAGACAGCGTAAGGCATTCCGGCCCATTGTCCGTAGTAGCGTGCGCCTTCAACTGCACGGGGCATGCCGCTGGTCTCGCCAAAACGCTCGATATTGCCCATACCGCCACCGAAACGTACGGCATCGGTAGTGACAACGCCTCGATGGTCGCTTTGGTTTGTCAATGTCACACGATTGAACTCGCTATAGCCAGCGTCGAAGTCGAAAGTGCCAAGATAGACCCATGTACTTCCACCCATCTGCTGATTCACGCGGAATTGGGTGCACTCTCCCTTGTGCCAGACAGTATATAATGCGTCTTCAATGCTGTTGGGCATTGTCTGATAACTGACATAGACGGCATAACGTCCGGCTTTCTTGAAATCAGGTTGGTAAGTAGCTACCGAATAGCGCGACTTGCTATTTGTCGTCATGGTCATACGTGCACTGCCAGCCTCGAAAGGATTCTCACCATCCGAATAGGTTCCCGTGTGCCAGGCAAATCCGGGAAAGGATGTCGTTTGCCATTTGCCATGAGCGGTGACCTCGAAGTAGTTACGCTTAGGACCGTCGTTGTCGACAATGACTTCCTCCGTCTGCCAGTCGCGTTCGCGTGGAGTAAAGACGACAGCACCAGCTTTCTCCAGCATGGGAATGAGGTAGGGGACAACGATAGTCTGTGTAAAAAGATCTTCTGTGGTACCGAACAACTTTGGACGCTGCCAGCGCCAGCATCCTTTCTTTTGATCGTAGAAGCGTCCGTGACTGGCCCATAGCGACAGGTGACGTCCCTGTAGGCCGTGGGTTAATTTCAGGGGTGTTGAGATGTTCTTTACCCAAGGTTCTCCGTCGTAGTCGATATCGCCCCAGAGTCTCGATTTATCGGCATTTTGCGACAATCTGTTCGGGACGAGTTCGTCAATGGTCATACCAATTGTCATGACCGTAATGGTATAATCGCGAAAGGGCTTAGGTAACGTCCCTCTGATTTTTTTGTATATATGTTCTGTGATTTCCGGTGTAAACTCCTGTGCTGCAAAATATTCGTCAGCGGTGATGACAAGTGTTTGTGCCTGATTGTCCAACTGATAGCTAAGCATTCGCGGCTGTTGGGTCAGTCGGGTACCCTTGGGTTTGTATTTGGCAAAATACTGCTTCAAATTGTCGGCCAGCTTCGCTTCGTCTTTTGACGTCTGAGCCAGTACAGGTGTTACTGCAAATATAAATAATAAAAATATGTATAGGGTTCGTCTTTGCATTTTTATAATTCACCAATCGTAAAGTTTTCGGGCTTCTTTCCTTTGAAGTCCTTGAAATAAAGTTTGATCTCACGCATCTGAGTATCAATATCGCCGTTGGGAACAATGGTCTTTGTGCAACGGATGAGTTTCTGCTCGTAGTCAACGCCATAAAGCAGAATGGGAATCTCGGCCTTTTGGGCAATATAGTAGAAACCCCTCTTCCATTCGGGATTCGGCGAGCGAGTTCCCTCCGGTGTGATGCACAGCATGAATGTCTCTGCTTTTCGTGCTGCCTCAGCTAAATTATCGGTCATGCTTGTCTTTTTCGAACGGAACACGGGAATACCGCCCAAACTGCGAAATATAGGACCTAAGGGCCAGAAGAACCACTCTTTCTTCATTAGGAAATTACTTTTCAGTCCCTCGGCGCCATTATACAGTTGCCCTATCAGGAAGTCCCAGTTGCTGGTATGGGGAGCAAGACAGATAATATATTTGCTTGGATGCTCTTGAGTTACATCTATGCTCCATCCAAGCTGCTTATACAGCAGCCATCGGCAAAATGATTTCCACATAGTTTATTTAATGGAGGTTGTTGATTTGGTCGATAATCTCGCTGGCCTGTGCGGTAAATTTCTCACGCAGGTCTTTGAAATACTGCTTTGCAGGGATGCCCGGCTCTGGATGTGAGATACGGGAAATGTAGTTTGCCTGCAGTTTAATAATGCTGAAGAACAAAGCATCAATGTTCTCCAACTGAGACTTGTTGGCAGCGCTGCATGCTGCAAAACATTCAACGAACAAAGTCTCGCAAATTTGCTTAATAGCCTTTTTAAGTGTCCTTTTGTTTGTCATAAAAAGTCCTCCTGTTTTATATGAGTTATTATGTTTCGATGGTCAAAGATACGAAAAAATTTCTATATTCCAAGTCTTTCAACGAAAAAAAACATTAAAAAGGATGAAATATTTCTCTTTTCTCACAAAAAAAGAGTATTTTTGCATTCCGAAATAAGAATTATTCATTATAAAACATCAATTTATTATGGAAAAAAGTGCATTGCAAATTGCGAGAGCCGCTTATCAACCCAAGTTGCCCAAGGCACTTCAGGGTGCAGTAAAAGTAAAGGAGGGTGCAGCAACCCAGAGTGTTGGTGATCAGGAAGAGATTAAGAAGCTTTTCCCGAACACTTATGGTATGCCTATCGTAGAGTTTGAGCCCGCTACCGAGGCTAACACCAAGAAGATGAACGTTGGTATCATTCTTTCTGGTGGTCAGGCTCCTGGCGGTCACAACGTGATTACCGGTCTGTTCGACCAGATCAAGAAGCTCAACCCCGAGAACCGTCTCTATGGTTTCATCCTGGGTCCTGGTGGTCTGGTTGACCACAATTACATGGAACTCACCAAGGAGATCATCGACGAGTATCGCAACACTGGTGGTTTCGACATGATAGGTTCTGGCCGTACCAAGCTCGAGAAGGTTGACCAGTTCGAGAAGGGTCTGGAGATTATCCGCAAGCTCGACATCAAGGCCATCGTTATTATTGGTGGTGACGACTCAAATACCAACGCTTGCGTGCTGGCTGAGTACTATGCTGCCAAGAACTATGGTGTACAGGTTATCGGTTGTCCTAAGACCATCGATGGCGACCTGAAGAATGACCAGATTGAGACCTCGTTCGGTTTTGATACCGCTTGTAAGACTTACTCAGAGTTGATTGGTAACATCGAGCGCGACTGTAACTCAGCCCGTAAGTACTGGCACTTTATCAAGGTGATGGGTCGCTCGGCTTCTCATATCGCTTTGGAGTGTGCCCTGCAGACTCAGCCTAACATCTGCCTCGTTTCTGAGGAGGTGGAAGCCAAGAAGCAGAGCCTGGACGACATCGTTACTTACATTGCCGATGTGGTTTGCAAGCGTGCTGCCGATGGTAACAACTTCGGTACCGTTATCGTCCCCGAGGGTCTCATTGAGTTCATTCCTGCCATCAAGAAACTCATTGCTCAGCTGAATGACGTGCTGGCTCAGCCAGAGGCCAAGGACCTGGGTCGTAGCGAGATTATTGACTTTGCCAAGAGCCACCTGTCAGAAACCAATCTGGAGGTGTTCAACTCTCTGCCTACCAATGTAGCCCGTCAGCTGGCCCTCGACCGCGACCCTCACGGAAACGTACAGGTATCGCTCATCGAGACCGAGAAGCTGCTCTCTACGATGGTTGCCCAGAAGCTGGAGCGTCGTAAGAAGGTCGGCAAGTACACCGGCAAGTTCTCTGCCCTGCACCACTTCTTCGGTTACGAGGGACGTTGTGCTGCTCCTTCTAACTTCGATGCAGACTACTGCTATGCCCTGGGTACCTCAGCAGCTCAGCTGATTGCCAATGGTAAGACAGGCTACATGGCTATCGTGAAGAATACGACAGCTCCTGCCGACCAGTGGATTGCCGGTGGTGTGCCCATCACCATGATGATGAACATGGAGAAGCGTAATGGTGAGATGAAGCCTGTTATCCGCAAGGCTCTTGTTGAGCTGGACGGTGCTCCTTTCCAGGCTTTCGCCAAGGAGCGTGAGCGCTGGTCTCGCGAGACGGCTTACGTTTATCCTGGTCCTATCCAGTACTGGGGACCCTCAGAGGTATGCGACCAGCCTACAAAGACTTTGGCTCTTGAGCAGGCTAAGTAATGCCTCAGCGCAAGACGACACATACTCATAAGACATCCGGACGCCGTACTTCCAGCATTGTGCGGAAAAGGCGTCCGAATGTCTTTATCCGTATTCTCCAACACTTTCCAAGTTGGGCGTGGTGGTTAGGAGGAGCAGCAATCCTTGCTGCTTACATCTATTTCTTCTATTATTTCTTCGTCAGTCCGTTTGGTTTCCGTTTTCGGGCGCTCTATGGCGACATCAGTTATCCCGAAGGCTATGAGATTCATGGCATTGACGTTAGTCATCATCAGGGCGAAATCGATTGGCAGACGCTTAAGGATGAAGGTACTATTGATAAGTTCCCCGTTCGTTTCGTTATGATTAAGGCTACTGAGGGAGCCACCAAGATTGACGAGAATTTTGAGGATAATTTCTATCAGGCCCGTGAGTATGGTTTTACCCGTGGCGCCTATCACTTCTATAGTGTTCATTCCTCAGCAAAAGACCAGGCGGAATTCTTTATCCGAACGGTAAAACTGGAGAACGGTGATCTGCCACCGGTTCTTGATGTCGAACACAAGCCCAAGAACCAGACTGATGAGGAGTTTAAGGAGAGCATTCAGCTCTGGCTTAATATGGTAGAACACCATTACGGCGTTAAGCCCATTATCTATACCTATTATAAATTTAAGATGCAATACCTCAGCGATTCCATTTTCGACGCTTATCCCTATTGGATTGCTCACTACTATGTCGAAAAGGTCGAATATAAAGGTCGCTGGAAATTCTGGCAGCATACCGATGTTGGTAAGTTGCCTGGCATCAAAGGTTACGTCGATTTCAACATTTATAATGGTTCCTTCTACGATCTTCGCAAGATGACGATAGGTGCTCGCGAACAAATCGGAGAAGAAGCCTATAACGATTAATCTCTTTCTCGTTATTTACGTTCCAACAACACTACGTTTTCAACGTGTGGTGTATGGGGAAACATATCTACGGGTTGTACTGCCGTAACACGATAGTCAATATCCAGGTCGTGCAAATCGCGAGCCTGGGTAGCAGGATTACACGAGACATAAACGATGCGCTGTGGAGCAGCACGAAGGATGGTCTTCACTACGTCAGGATGCATACCGGCACGGGGTGGGTCGGTGATAATAACGTCCGGACGTCCGTGCTCGGCAATAAAGTCGTCGGTGAGGATATCCTTCATATCACCAGCGTAGAACAAAGTATTGTCAATGCCGTTAATTTTACTGTTGATTTTAGCATCCTCGATAGCTTCAGGTACATATTCTATTCCAATCACCTTGCTGGCCTTACGTGCAATGAAATTGGCAATGGTTCCAGTACCGGTATAGAGGTCGTAAACAACTTCGTTACCAGACAGATTGGCAAACTCGCGAGCGACGCTGTAGAGGTGGTATGCCTGTTCGGTATTTGTCTGATAGAACGACTTCGGACCTACTTTGAACTTCAGGTCCTCCATCAGTTCATAGATATGGTCGTTACCCTTGAATGTGAGAATGTCCTGATCGCCGATGGTGTCGTTGCACTTCTGGTTGTCCAGATACATCAACGACGTAATCTGTGGGAACTTGTCAGCAATGTGTCGCATCAAGTCCATAGCCTCCTGTTCGCCTCCCGTCTCGTCGTAGTGGAATTGGAAGATAATCATCCATTCGCCCGAGGCTGAGTTGCGGATGATAACGTCACGCAGCAAACCTACCTGTTGGCGTAAATCGAAAAATGACAGACCACGCTCAATGGCATAATCACGTACTTCATTTCGTATCTGGTTATGCAGGTCATCCATCAGCCAGCATTTCTCTATCGGAAGAATCTTGTCGAAGGCTCCGGTAATATGAAATCCGATGGCGGGTGTGTCCTTTACCAAGGTCTCGTCCTTCAACTGCTCGCTGGTCAACCAGCGCTTGTTGGCACATCCGAAGTCGAGCTTATTACGATAGGCCTGCGTATGTACCGAGCCTAAGATGGGACGGAATTCCGGCAGTTCTATCTTTCCGATACGAGTCAGCTGGTCGAACACCTGCTGCTGTTTGAATTTCAATTGCTCCTCGTAAGGCAGATTCTGCCATTTACAACCTCCGCAGACTCCGAAGTGCTGGCAGAAAGGAATGGCGCGCACCTTACTATATTCTACGAAGCGTACTACTTCACCCTCGGCAAAGGAATGCTTCTTGCGACGAATTTGTACGTCGCACACATCACCAGGTACGCAGAAAGGTACGAATACTACGAGTTCCCCCCAGTGGAAGAGGCACTTACCCTCAGCGGCTACTGCTTCTATTGTGACGCCCTCAAGGAGCGGTAATGGTTTCTTGTTTCTTGCCATTGTTGTTGTAGAGATGTTATGTTTGCTAGTAGAGAGTACTACTCTCCGAGTAAATCCGGACGCAGACGACGTGTCCGTTCAAGCGCTTGTTCTAATTCCCATTCGCGAATCTTGCCCTCATTGCCAGAGAGCAGTATTTCCGGGACCTTCCAGCCTTTGTAGTCTGCGGGACGGGTATAGATGGGTGCGGCCAACAAGTCATCCTGGAAACAGTCCGACAATGCACTTTGCTCGTCACCAATGACGCCAGGCACTACACGAACGATGGCGTCGGCAATCATGGCTGCTACCAGTTCACCGCCTGTCAACACGAAATCACCAATAGATATTTCCTTTGTAATCAGATGGTCACGTATGCGCTGGTCGATGCCTTTGTAGTGTCCGGCCAAGATAATCAGGTTGCCTTTCAATGAAAGGTCATTTGCCATGTGCTGGTCAAAACGTTCACCATCGGGCGAAGTGAAAATCACTTCATCGTAGTCGCGCTCTGCCTTCAGAGCTGTAATACAACGGTCAATAGGCTCACATTGCATCACCATACCTGCCGAACCACCATAGGGATAGTCGTCAACGCGGCGCCATTTGTCTAACGTGTAGTCGCGTAGGTTGTGCAGACGGATTTCTGCCAGACCTTTCTTCTCGGCTCTGGCCAGTATGGATTCGTGTACGAAACCCTCCAGCATCTCCGGTAATACCGTTATAATATCAATTCTCATAGAATTCCTTTATTTTGTCAATATATCGTTCGCCCATTTGGCGCCCTAACTCATAGACGCGACGCATTTGCTCGGCGTCATGTGAGATATGTCCAATGGGTATCTTCTCGTCAGGACGGATAACCAGACAACGTCCTTCGCGTTCGGCTTGAGCAACATATGCCAATTGCTTGTTATACATCATGTGTCGCTCATCCAGTGCCTTTATCATGTTCGGATAGCGTCTCAGCGACAGGCGCATCAGCGGCATCAGTCGGTTGTGTTCCTTCTGGTATCCTAAAGGCTGCGTCAAAATAACCACATTGCGGTCGTAACCCTGACGCTCGAAATATTCCAGCGGTATTGAGTCACTGACGCCACCATCCAAAAGCTTATGTCCCTGCACCTCAACAACTTTTGACGCCAAAGGCATCGATGCCGAAGAACGCAGCCACTCCAGTTCGTCATAGTCCACATGATCCATTTTGTGATACACCGCCTGGCCTGTTTCCACATCCGTGCAAACGATGGTAAATTCCAGTGGATTCTGCTCGAAAGTCTTGACATCAAAAATATCGTACTCGTAAGGCACTACGTGATAGCCGAACTTGGCATTGAAGTAGTCGCCACTGGTCACAAGCGACTTCAACCCGCTATAGCGTGAGTCTTTCGCAAACCGTGTATTATAACGAATAGCTCGTCCAACCTGTCTGGACTTGTAGTTACAGCCGAATGCAGCACCTGCCGACACGCCAATGAGTCCGTCAGGCCAGATGTCGTTTTCCATCATCACATCTGTCACACCTGCCGTCCATAATCCACGCATGGCTCCGCCTTCAAGCACCAGTCCTTTCTTCATTAATTACCGCTTATCTATGTATTCGTACTGTTGATTACTATATTTCTCTTTAGGGAAATGGAATAGGTCGTCCGAAATACCACCAACCTTGACATTACTGATTTTGATGGTTGTATGGAATATGCCGAGCTTGATGCGTACACTGATAGGGTAGCGTGTCTTCTTGTCCAGCAGACAACGCGCTTCCTTGATACCCTTGACACCCTTCTTGGCTTTCAGCGTGATGTAGTAGCCCTCATTCGAGTCTTTGATGCTATAGGTGTAATTGTCGGGCACGAACTTGAACTTCGTAGCATATTTGTCTCGCTCGTCGGAGTGGGCGTCATAGATGACGATGCGGCTCTTCTTTCGCTCTAACCGATAATACGTAACGTCGTCATTCCAAGCAATATACTTCTCGTCGATAAACTTACTCTTCTTACCTTTTGTCCAGATTGTTCCCTCCGTTTTGTATATACCGATGATGTTGACTTTGTAGGTCAGTTGCGAACCCTTGTCGCCGTAAATCATCTTGTAAGTTTCCATGAACATGCGCTTGGCTTGCTGCGCATTCGGAGTTTCTTTCTCCTCTGCCTGCACGCCCAGAACAGTCCAAATCATACTAAATATTACTAACCATTTCTTCATACGGGGTGCGAAGGTACGAAAAAAAAGTGAGCTGACCAAACATCAGCCCACCTTTTTAAAACTCTTAACTCTTGATTCTTTCCTCTTCCCTCTTACTTCTTACTTCTTACCTCTTAGAACGGTCCGAATCCCATACATGACGTGGTTCCCAGCGCCGTCAGGAAGGCTGTGAGAGCGGCTACTACAACCTTCACCGCAATCTCAATAAAACGCTTCATCTTACATCAGACATCGTTAGTTCTGGTCCATGCCGCCACCGGGGTTACCGCCACCGCCGTTGTTGTCGCCGCCGGTGTTGTCGCCACCGCCATTCGTGGGATTCGTGGGATTCGTGTTCGAACTACCACCGCCACCGTTCGTGGTTCCGTTCGCGGGGGAGAGGATGAACGAAATCGGGGTTTTGTTCTGGTAACGCTTCACCTTGCCGTCGACGGTCTGCTTGACG
>ONMN01000052.1 GCA_900318885.1 uncultured Prevotellaceae bacterium
TAAACATAAAAAAGAAAGGAATTTAGAGATGAATTATAACGAAATTGATTTGCGTGGACTCACTGCTGATCAGCAGCTGACCATGTCGCAGGCGTTCCCTGTCTTGATGCGTAAAGTGTATGTGTGGATGACTCTCGCACTTGCCATTACCGGCTTTACGGCTTATGCCGTTGCCAACAGCCCCGGTATTCTACAGGCGATCTACACCAACCAGATCCTCTTCTGGGGTCTCATCATCGGCGAGTTTGCATTGGTGTTCGGTGTCAGTGCCGCCATCAATAAGTTGTCGCTGACTACCGCCACGCTGATGTTTATCCTCTATTCGGTCATCAATGGTGCCCTGTTGTCGTACATCTTCCTGGCCTATACGGCGTCGTCCGTCGCTACGGTGTTCTTCATCACCGCAGGCACCTTCGCCGCAATGGCCATTGTGGGCTACACCACCAAGACCGACCTCTCGTCGATGGGTAAACAACCTCTTTATCAAGAGCAGTGGCTTTACCCTTATTCTGAGCTATGTCGGTGTACTCATCTTTGTCGGACTCACCGCGTGGGATTCCCAGAAAATCAAGCAGATGCTCCTCCAGGCTCCTGATGCCGGCGAGGGTGCTCAGAAGCTTGCTCTCCTCGGAGCCCTCACGCTCTACCTCGACTTCATCAACCTCTTCATCTACCTCCTCCGCATCTTCGGTCGTAGGGAGTAACGAGGCATTATCAACGATTTATGTGGGCGAAGGCGTCATCGTGACGTGTCTTCGCCCACTTTTTTTGACCGTCATCCGCAAGGATATCACGTTCGAAGCGAAAAACTTTACCTCTCCCTCCCTTTAATCCTTGAGCGGGTGGTGCGGAGGGAGGCGGGTTTCACGTCGAGGATCTGGGCGATGGTGTCGTCATTGTAGCGGAGGTCGTCCTGAAGGATCAGGAAGACGTACTGTGCCGGTGTAAGCGGATGGTATGTGTGCTCCCACTGCTGCCAGCGCTTCGGGCGCAACTGGGCGAAGTAGTCTATCAGACACTGCCGTTCCTCTGCCGTCATGTCGCCGACACACTCCTTCTGCTGTAGTTTCACAAACTGTTGCGTGCCCGTCAGCAGTTTGCTGGCGATGCGCTGACGGCTATCCTCTATCTGCCTCCTCAGGTTGGCGATGGTCTGTTCACTGGCCTCGCCGCCCTGTTGCAGCCGCTCTATCTCCGCCTGGTTCTCCGTAATCCGCCTGGCATTCTCGTCGAGTCTGAAGCCCAACTGATGCACCCTCTTCCTTTGATGCCACCAGATGCCAAGGACGAGCACGACAAATACCACCGCGATAACTGCACCCGTTTTTATCATCCTCTGCTGCGACCTCTTCTCCCATCGTTCCTCGTCAAACTTCCTTTGCCAGTCGGCAATCTCCAAACTATGATTGGCTTTCATAACCGAGTCGGTGAATGCATCCTGTTGCCGCTTCATGTCCAAAGCCGCACTCATATCGCCAGTCTTTTCATAGAGCCTGGATAATACCTCCATCGAATGGCTGCGCACCAACGGATCCTTTTCTGTCAGACATTTCTTCGCTTCCTCGATGGCCTCTTGATAATGTCCTTGTGCTTCCAGGAGACGAGCCATAGTCTCATACCCCTTAAAATTACTGGCAGCCTTATCGTTCCTCCATTTCTCCAAATACTTCCTGGCATTTTCTGCATCCCCCCGTTCCTCATACATTGCTGCAATATTTTGATAGATGCCAGCCCGCAAGATACTGTCGGCCAGGTCGATATAATCTATGCTCCTGAAAATATAGGCATAAGCACTGTCATTCTGATCTATATAGGCATAAGCCGATGCACAGAAATGGAGACCTCGTAACGTCATGACGCTGTCGTTCATTTTGCGACTGCTCTCTAAATACTTCTGCGAGTATTCCAGAATAAGCAGATGGTTGAAGCAATTGTAATTGGCATAGGCCAGATTATCATACACCATGTTCTTCAGCAGTTCGTCATTCGCATCCTCAGCAATCGTCTCAGCCACCTTATAATCCTTAATCGCATCAAATGTCCTGCCAAGTAAATGCCTTCTGATGCCGCCCCTGTAATAGTAGGCCCTGCCCCGATGCCAGGCATCCCCATGCTTGTCGTAGTAGTCCACGCAGGTCGTTATGAGCGAATCGCCGTCAGCCTGATGCATCACGATATAATCCGTCATGATCTTCAGCAGACGGTATTCCATCCTGTCTGCCTCGGAGAGCGATGCCGTGTCCACCCGACTTATCAGCGCGAGTGCAGAGTCCGGACGCTGATGGATGATGTCCGCAGCCTCCTTCAACAAAGGATGCCGTGCCTCACTGCACCCTGTTATCATAGCGATGACTACCAGTATCCAAGCGATTTTCTTCATGCTCTTTTCGTTTTGCACGCAAAGGTAAGCATTATCTTCGAGACAAAACCGACCGATTGGTCTTTTTAAAGAATAATTCAAAGTTTTTAAGAATAATGATACATATATAAAATAAATAATGTAACTTTGCAGGCAGAAAGAGAAAGATTATGAGAAAAAGCCACAAAGAGGAGCTGTTCGCTACGACATTCCGACTGTTCATTCTTCACGGATATGACGGTGTCAGCTTTAGCGATATAGAGAAGGCCACGGGTATGAGTCGGGGAGCCATCTTCCACTATGTTGATACCAAACAAGACCTGTTCCGTCAGGTTATCAAGATGTTTGTCATTGACAAGCAGAGTATTGACATGAAAATTAAGTATGGCAAAGACCCCTCGCTTCATGACTTCATTGATGCCTATGTGAAAGGTGTTAAGCGAACCATGAAAGAAGTGAAGCAGCTTATTGGCGATGATGTTTCGACGGCGGTGTGCAGCCGTGCCTATCTCAATATTATCCAGCAGGTAGCATCCATTCTTCCGGATTTGTTTATGAGTTACCAGCAGTGTATGGATAGAGAGCAGCAAGTGTGGCAACAGGTCATTACCCAGGCCATAGAACGGAGAGAAGTTCAGTCTGGAATTGATGTTGAGTTGTTAGCTCAGACATTCAGTACTCTTTTTTATGGTCGTGCCTATAGGGATTCACTAACGAAAGTCCTCGATGCTGATCTTCTAAAATCCCAGATGTTGCAGCTTTATAAACTGATTGCAGCTAAATAAGCGTTACAATCTGACACTTTTTTTGAAGTAGCCATTCCCCTACATTGTTTATTATCAGCGTTTTAAGTAAAAAAACGCTGTAACACCCCTATTGTGTGATTTTCCGCCTTTTCCTTGTACGTACCAAATAATAGACTTAACTTTGCAAGAATAAAAAACGAAACGATTATGAACAAGAAAACCATCATTGTCACGCTCTTCGCTCTGGCAGCCTCTTTCTCTGCCAAAGGCGAGAGGCTACCAGAAAAGAGAATAACAGAGTCTGATAAGGATTCTCTTGCCATCCTTATATTTAAGGGTGATAGTTGTATGAGTCAGTATAATACCTTTGAGGCTCTAAACTATTATCAGAAGGCATACGATATCGGGAAGGGAATGGTATCCGTTAAAACAGCAGAAGAAACGAAGATACCGCTTGACCTACTTGAACAATTCGATTCTTTACCCCCAGAAAAAGCAGAGGAGATTATCCAGAAGATTAAGGATGGTGCAGAAAGGAGTGCAGCTGTTCCTTGTTCAATTGCAAGAAGGTTAGCCGATTGTTATTACAAGCGTGCCAACTATCGCCAGGCATCAGATATTTTAAAGCTCGTCCCAGAGGACAGTCTAAGCCACGAATCATTCCGGCAGTTAGCTTTCAGTTATCAGAAACAAGGCGACAACGACTCGTTTATCTACTGGGCAAGTCAGCTGGTAAATCGTTATCCTATGGATGGCGAGGTCGTTGCTAATCTGATACTCGCATATGCCAAAAACAATCAACCGCAAAATGGTATTATCTGCGGACTGAAATACAGTCTGAGGGACTCCACGAATATCCCAGTGAACAGGGCGTTGGCTGACGCGTGGATTATGAATGGCGACTTCACAGCAGCAATCATGATATATAGTCATCTACTCGAGTTGGGCGACTCCACCTTCAAAACTCTTTACTCTGCCGGCCTATGCTATTCAAAAATCAAAGACCTTGAGCGTGCCTATACACACCTGTCAGCAGCTTTAACCCTTTCCCAGATGCAACACGCTGGTGCTGCTTGGCGCCTTGGCGTGGTCTGTGTCGACACCAAGCGTTATGAAGAGGGACTGGCTTACCTGAGTCTGGCCAGGGAACTGCTCCGTCCTGACACCACTGTGATGAAAGCCATCACCCTCTCCGAAGGTGAAGGCTATTATCTGACAGAACACTATCAGGAAGCCATCACAGCATGGAAAGAACATTTGGCGTATAATCCTACATCCATAGCTACCTATTACAATTTAGCTAATGCCTATCTCTACTGCTCACAAGACGGCAGACAAGCCAAGGAATACTATGAACGTTTTCTCGCTCTTGCACGCAAAGAAGAGAAACCTACTGAAGAACTTTCAGAAATGATAGAGAAAGCAGATAGCCTCTTGCGTCATACAAACTGGGGAAAAGTCAAATCTCAAAGGAATAATAATTATAATGAATAAGATGAAACTCTACAGAAGATTACAGCTCTTGCTTGTCATGCTTTCGACAGCAACATTCGGGATAGCACAGACCGACAGCACAAAGGTGCAAAACGACTCCATTACCTGGAATAAGGAATTAGAAGGCATAACCGTTAAGGCTCAACGACAATTGATAAAACAGGACATCGACCGCGTAGGTTATGATGTCCAGGCTGATGAAGAGTCAAAGACGCTGACTGTGCTCGACATGTTGCGCAAGGTGCCGATGGTAACCGTTGATGGTGAAGATAATATAAAGGTTAAGGGAAACAGCAGCTTTAAGATATACAAGAACGGTCATCTTGATCCCAGCCTTACCCAGAACGCCAAGGAGATTCTGAAGTCCATGCCCGCCTCGATGGTGAAGCGTATCGAGGTTATCACCGACCCTGGAGCCCGCGAAGATGCCGAGGGCGTGAATGCCATCCTGAACATCGTGATGATGGATGGCCGTAGCTTTAATGGTGTCACTGGAGGGGTAAACCTCTCTTATAGCACCACAAAAGCCCCCAGTATCAACGGAAACATGACAACGCAATTCGGCAAGGCTATTTTCTCTATTGATGCCGGCTATAACAAGATGACGGAAAAGAGTTCCGAGAGTATCCGAGATACGGAACGAACCTATCTGGAATCAGGCAGAACGTTGAAATCACATTCAGAAGGTTCTAACCCTGGCGATATCTTCTATACAGACCTTAGTGCCAGTTATGATGTTGATACACTCAATCTGATATCAGCCTCATTTGGTGGCTATTTCTATAAGATCAATGTTCAAGGTGGAGGACCGACAACCATGTACGATGCCAGTCAGCAACCTCTCTATAGTTATAATGAACATTACTGGATGCCTGGCTACAAACATCATTCATGGAATGGCCGATTGGACTATGAACATAAGACCAAACGTGAAGGCGAAAAGCTGACTTTATCCTATATGCTTGCCCTGACCCGTCAGCGTACAGAACAGGAAAGTCATTTTACTGAGACAGTCGGTAACCCTTTCAGTTATACAGGCTATCTTATCAACAGCAAGGAGAATTTTACGGAACACACCTTTCAGGCAGACTATGTCAGACCGCTCTGGAAAGGACATAAGTTAGAAGTGGGCGGAAAGTATATCGAGCGTCACAACAACAGTCATTCGACTCAGTCGTTTATCCAGTCGCCTCAGCCACCGTCTTTTGATACAGAGTTTGAACATACCACACAGGTGGCAGCCGTATATACGGACTATCAGCTGACATTAGGCAAATGGTCTGCCCGTGCTGGATTATGCTATGAATACAGTTATATGAAGGCTCATTATCCTGACGGAAAGAGTACAGACTTTAGTGACCGATTGAACGACTGGGTTCCTCAGGCCAGCATCAAGTATCAGATTAACGATGCCAACTCACTGAAACTGAACTACACCACCAGCATCTCTCGCCCTGGTATTTCCTATCTGAATCCTGCAGTCACTGAAAGTCCTGAAGGTGTTAACTTCGGTAACGATCATCTGACCAGTTCGCATCAACAGTCCCTAACCTTATTATACATGTATGTCTCGCCCCGCCTGACCTTACAACTGGCACCTATGTACCGATTCTACAATGGAGGTATTGGCGATATCCATTATGTCAAGAACAACAAAATCTACAGCACCATCGACAACATCGAACGCCTGCGCCGCTATGAAGTGGAAACTTATCTGCAATGGAAACCTTTTGACAAGACAACCGTTGTCTTCAACGGAAATTTCCGCCATGACTGTTATAAGAATCCCAGTCTGCAATTAGAGAATTCCGTTTGGAGTGGATTCTATTATGCATCCTTAACACAGAAACTCCCATGGAAACTGAGGCTGACCGTCAGTAGCTACGGACAGATTGGTCATGAAGCTTATAATGTCTATGGCTATTCCAGTCCTTGGTTTAGCTATAGTGCTGCCTTGCAACGCTCCTTCCTCAAGGAAGACCGTCTGACATTACGCCTCTCTGCCAATATGCCCTTCAACAAGTATTACCATAACGAGTCTGTCACCAATCAGGGTGATTATACAGGAGTCAGCAAGCACGATTACCTTGGCCGCAGGTTTCAGGTCAGTCTTTCCTACCGTTTCGGCAAACTCAAAGCCAGTGTAAAGAAAACCGAGACAACAATCGAGAATAATGATGTCGTAGGCGGTATCAGCAAAGGACAATAATCAAAGAAATAATCTCTAAAACGAAAAGATTATGAACAAGAAAACCATCATCACCGTCCTGCTCGCCCTCGTCACAATGGCGGGATGTATTGACAAAGGCGGTTACAGCATGACGTGAATGCCCCGAACGGGATATTTCCACGAAAACGTCGTATATAATAAAAAAGTATAACAATAAAAACGAAATGAATATGAACAAGCAGACCATCATCACCATCCTGCTCGCCCTCGTTGCTATGGCGGGGCAAGCAAGGACTTATAAGACCATCAAGACACCTGTGGCGATGGCATGTATGAATGTGTCGAACGGTGAACTGAAAGCCCGCGAGGTAATTATGCGCGACACGGCGACAACCGTACATTTCACGATAAAATATGAGAAAGGTACTCATTTCCGTTTCGCCAAGGAGAGCTACCTCATGGACGAGGACGGCAACCGCTATCCCCTGCGCTCATGCGAAGGATTGAAACTCGACTCATGGGTGCAGTCGCCTGAAAGCGGCGTAACCGACTTCACCATGCACTTTGAGCCAATGCCTAAGAAGGTGCAAGTGTTCGACTTCATAGAGGACGACGTAAAAGGAGCCTTTATGCTCCTTGGCATTCACGACAAGAAATATGAAGTTGCAGTTCCGACGTTTGAAGAGCTGTCAGAGGCTAATCCCTATACGCTGCCTGCCGACTGGTTTAAGACCGATACCATCACCATCTGTGGCCGCATCGAAGGCTACGATGCTGAGAGGTTCGGCTTTACTTCTATGGTGTGCTATTACGAGGACGTATTCGAAGAAGATCAAAGTACCCTCGTACTTGACATAAACCCAGACGGAACTTTCGAGAAACGCTTCATAGCCAGTTATCCGATAGAGAATTCCTTTTCCACAAGGGACTCGAAGGTTGGTTTCGACGAGATTCCTTTCTTTGCCTGTCCCAGTGAAACTATCGATATCACCGTCAGGCAGAACAACCACGGTTTGTACGAGTGTCAATACAATAGCGGAAGCAGCAAGGATGTGGAGCGGTGGCTAAAAGCGAAATTGGTAACGGGCTATCTGTCCAATCCCCTGCACGGCAAATTCAGTGAGGTGAAAGTCCAGGCTGAGAAACTATGGCAGGACATGATGTTACTCATTGACAGGATGAGCCATCACAACCATTTCAGCCCGCAGGAGGTTCATCTGTCACTCGCCAGCGCGCAAGTCTTTCTTCTCTATTCCATGATGAACTATCAAGAGAATCATGGGTGGGAAATTCGAAAAATGGATGGCGACCGCTACACCGACGAGATGACAGACAGCGCAGAATGGCGGGCATTGAAAGATCCAAAGAGTTATGAGTCGCTATGGCGAATTGACTTCGATAACCCTCTGCTATTGACGAGTCACCTAATCCCCAAAACCATCAATCGCATGTATAATTCAAGGGGAATCGTCGATAATATCTTTATGTGCGACGCAGATTTATGGGATGAACGGGGGATTAGACAATACTATCACTCTCTTGACGAAACTCTGGGTGCCGACCATCATACGCTGATGGCGCAACTTTGCAACTACAGCCTAATGATGATGACCTTCAAGTACATCTTGCAGTCATACGATATGTCTATCGCTAACTTGGCAGAGCATCCAAAATTGTCTGACGAACAAAAACATGCTTTCATCGACAGTCTGTCCACAGTAGAACAAACATACAACCGTTTTCTTTCCCATCTAAGTCATCCTTACGTCCGTCAGAAAGCAATGCAATACTACGATACACAAATGTCATTGGCCGAGATAGGGACACCACTGCCCGACGTTCCCGCTGCAAACCTTATCCGTCGTATCGCAGCCCGCTATCCCAGGCGTATACTGATGATAGACTTCTGGGCAATGTGGTGCGGCAATTGTCGTATAGCCATCGAGAGGAGCAAGAATCTCCGGCCTGACATTGCCAAGTGTGATGACGTCAAACTTGTCTATATCGCCGAGGAAAAGACTGAAGGAGGAAGCGACGATTACAAAAACTATGTAGCCGAGTGGCTTGCAGACGAAGAAACAATCTGCGTCAATGAGGATGAGTACCGCCATCTGATGGACCTATTTCATTTTGGTGCCATCCCCTGCTATGTGACCATCACCCCCGACCTAAGGATAGTCAACGATGCCCTCAGCATTCACGGCTATGACAACTTCGACTATGAACTGAATCGGCTATTGGAAAGACTGAAATAGAACAATGAACAAGAAAACCATCATTATCACACTGCTCGCCTTCTTCACAATTGCGGGGCAGGGGCAGAAACAAGTCGTATGGGAAAAGCCTGCGGCCTTTATGGGAGCATACAACTCCACGTTTGAAATAACTAAGGTGGAACTGAAACAAACGGAAACCGTACTGCATATCGTTGCCAACTACAGACCGAACGTTTGGATTCGCTTTGCCAAAGAGTCGTTTGTGCAGACACCCGATGGCAAGAAGTACGCCATCACGGATGGGAAAAAGACCAACGAGCAGGAGTCAGACCTGCAACTCGACTCACTCTTCTGGATGCCTGAAAGTGGAAAAGCCAACTTGGCTCTTCACTTTAAGCCCGTGCCACTCGACACCAAAGAGATGGACTTCTCAGAAGGTGATGTTGACGGAGCCTTCCGGTTCTGGAATATCTGCGACGGCAAGACTAAGCAGAAGTTGGTATTGCCTGATGAATGGAAGAATGTAAAGTACACCAAAGACGAAACTTTGCCCGTTGCTAAGATAAATAAAGGTGTAGCAACGATCAATGTAAAGATGTTGGGCTATAAACCTGGTATGAAACTGGAATTCTATGTGGGTGGCTTCAAGCCATTAGGCTCTACGGAGTCTTTCTCCAAGTTCTTCCCATTTGCTGACGATGGCACCCTGAAGGTTGAGATTCCCTTGTGGCTGGTTCGCGAGGTAACTGTCGGTGTTCAAGGTTTGGCCTATAGCAACATCATCATTGCCCCAGGGCAAGAGACTGATATTCTAATGAAGATTACGTCTGACAAGAAACCGTTCGTGGCTTTCAAAGGCTATCTTGCCAAAACCAATAGGGACTTGGCGGCTGCATATGATGAGGATTACGGGGACGACACGACTGTATTCCTGAAAGTCAGGGAATGCCAAACGAAGGAAGAACGCCTGATGTGCCTGACAGACATTTTCGACAAGCGCATTGCTGCTTTCATGAAAACGAAATACACCACTGCTACCAAAGATTTGCTCTGCATGATGGCAGAGGCAGACTACATCGAATGGACACGCCAGTTTGCAAACACATACTGCCAATACAAGGTAGATGAAGACGGCACCGTCTATATGACCAATGAGAATTACGAAGAAAACTACAAGAAGTGCATAGACATGCTTCCTCTTTCAGCGGACGAAATTGCCTACAATTGGAAATTCCTGAACGAACCTGGTTCTCCATGCAGCTCAGCATTCTGGCAAGTCGTTCTGGATGTCTATGACAAGAAAGCACAAGAAAAGAATGCTTACAACTCGATTCTTCGAGCAATACCATTGCTTCTTGAGAGTGAAAATATTGAAGAAGAAGACATCAAAAACTTGCCTTTTGAAGATTGCAAGGCTGTCATCCTTGATTATCGAGCCAAACAGCAGCGTGTAGCCCTGCAATTGGCAAGTCTGGAGAACGTGTTCTATAAGAAGTACGACGATGTGACCCCTGAGGACATCCTTCAGACCATCCTCGACAAGTATAAGGGCAAAGCAGTACTTATCGACATCTGGGCCACATGGTGTGGTCCCTGTCGTGCCGGACACAAAGCTATGGTACCCATGAAGGAGCAGATGAAGGGACAGAACGTCCAGTTTGTCTATATCACCTCGCCCTCTTCGCCTCTGTCCACTTGGCAGGAAATGATTAAGGATATTGATGGTGACCACTACTACCTGACAAATGAGCAATACGGTTACATCCTCCAAAAGTACGAGTCAGAAGGCATCCCCACTTACGCCATCTACAACGCCAAGGGCGAACAGACCTACAAGAGCATCGGTTTTCCTGGCCCAGACACAATTAAGAATGAAATAGAAAAAGCACAGAAATAAAGTATGAACAAGCAAACCATTATCACCAGCCTGCTTGCCCTCGTCGCAATGGCGGGGCAGGCAAAGACATTCAAGACCATCAAGAACCCCGTGGCAATGGCCTGCGTAAATGTGGCGAACGGCGAACTGAAAGCCCGCGAGGTCATCATGCGCGACACAGCAACGACCGTACATTTCACGATAGAATACGAGAAAGGAAATAATTTCCGTTTCGCCAAAGAGAGTTATCTGATGGACGAGGACGGCAACCGCTACCCGTTGCGCTCAGCTGATGGAATCGCCCTTGACGCATGGGTACAGTCGCCTGAAAGTGGTGTGACCGACTTCACGATGCACTTTGAGCCACTGCCGAAGAAGATACAGATATTCGACTTCATCGAGGGTGACGGAAACAGAGCATTCAAATTGTTAGGCATCCACGATAAGAAATACAAAATAAAATATCCAACGATGCAGGAACTCGCCGATGCTAACCCGTGGACGGTGCCCGATGACTGGTTCAAGACCGACACCATCATCGTAAAGGGCCGCATCAAAGGCTACGACGCCGAGCAGTTTGGCTTCACGTCGTTAGAATGCTTTTTCCAGAATGTTTTTGAGAAAGACGATGCGACGCTGGTACTCGACATCGCGCCCGACGGAACATTTTACAAGAAGTTCCAGGCCGGCTACCCCATCTGTCAGCGGTTCTACACATTGGAGTCGAAGGTGGGCTTCAGCGAAATGCCGTTCTTCGCCCGCCCCGGTGAGACCATCGACATCACCGTGCGCAAAGATGCTGGAGGCAGGTACGTCTGTGTCTATAACAACGGCGGCAGCCGCGATGCTGCCCGCTGGCTCCGCACACGTGACGAGATTACCGACGTCCTTTTCCCCTTGATGCTTTTCGAAGGTTCTTTTGACGAAGGAAACGTCCTCGCCGACAATATGTGGCAGAACGTGATGTACCGTTTGCAGACCGTGAGTCGCCGTGAGCACTACACGCCTATGGAAATGCAACTGGCTTTGGCCTACGTTCAGACGCGTTTCGCGTATTATTACATGACATACGCCATGAACCGCAGGTATGCACTGATGAAACAGAATGAGAGTGCCGAGTGGCAGAACCTCGCCGACGCGAAGAGTTACTATCATCTGTACCGTATTGACTTCGACAATCCCCTGCTCTTCGTCAGCAGTGACTTCCCATATCTGCTCAACCGCATCCAGTATGCCCAACCTGCCACGCGAGCCTTATTCAGCACCGCAGGTCAACAGCGGATGGATAATTACTATGCGGTTTTGCGTGAAATGCTCGGCAGCAAGGCCAACACACTGATAGCGCAACTTTGTTTGTACCAGCAGATGTTGACGGAGTCCCGCAAATGGCAGACAGATAAAGAGTCGAAATATACGATGTTCAGCAACACATTTACGCATCCCCACGTCAAAGCCAGGGCTGATGAATTCTACTCTCGATTGATGGCACAGACGGAATTGGCAACGCCTATTCCTGACGCACCAATGGCCGACCTCATCCGCTCTCTTTGCGCCAAATACCCAGGCAAAATTCTGATGATTGACTTCTGGGGCATGGGCTGTGGTCCTTGCCGTTACGCTATTCAAGAAAGCAAGGAACTGCGAACCGGGATTGCCAAGCGCGACGACGTGAAACTCGTCTTCATTGCTGGTGAGCGAACTACCGAGGGCAGCGATGCCTATAAGAAATACGTGGCTGAGTGGCTGGCCAATGAAGAGACCGTTTGCGTCATCAATGCCGACTTCACCCGTCTGCAAGAGCTGTTCCAGTTCAACGGCATCCCCCACTACGAGACCATCACCCCCGACGGCCGCCGCGTCCGCGACGACCTCCGCATTAACGGTTACGACAACTTTGAGTACGAACTAGAGCGGCTAAAAGAGAAACTGAAATAAAACGAGATAAAAATGAACAAGAAAACCATCATCTCCATCCTGCTTGCCTTCGTCGCAATGACAGGGCAGGCGCAAGAAGAGTGCACTGACACAGTGATTCCTAAATTCCTTTCTAACGGCTATTTCTTCCGCGAAATGCCACAGTTGCCCGACGGTGAGAAAACCATGTCGCGGCTAAAGGACAAAGAGGGTAACAGCATCATCGTCATCAACGTCAACGCCACGCTGCCCAAGTCAGTCATTCGCAAGGCTATTCCCCGCGAACAGGTTCACAACGCCGACCAGTTCCTAAGCGGTCTTAATATGATGGCCACAGTGACCTCACTGACACAGGCGGGCGTCAAGGCCGACGGCACATGGTATTCGCCAAAGGAGGGCGAGCCGTTCCCGCAGTTCTCGGAGACGGACATGGACGGACGAACATGGACGAACGACAACGTGAAAGGGCGCGTCATGGTGATTAACCTCTGGTACTCCGGCTGTGGCCCTTGCCGTGCAGAGATGCCCATCCTCTCCGAGTGGAAGGAGCAATTGCCTGGCGTAATGTTCTTCTCGGCCACCTACCACGACGCCGAGACGGCCAAGCGCATCACCGACAAGCACCACTTCACATGGACGCACCTCGTCGAGGCCAAGGACATGATGGCGTGGATTGGCTATGAGGGTTTCCCGTTGACCATCGTCGTCGATAAAAAGGGCATCGTCCGCCACGCCGTCCATGGCACCAACGAGACGAAACGCGAAGAACTATTAGCAAAGATCAAAGAGGCCGAGGCGGAATGAAACAACAGTTATCACGCATCCGCAACACCGTCGCGATTAGTATAAAATAGAATGAAACGCTGGTCATAGCAACAAAATCAACAAAAACATGAGAACAATTAGAATCTTTAGACTCGCCTTCGGAATTTATATGATAGGATCAAAGAAACCAATTGGTTTAATAGTCCTATTGTTTATACCTTGTTTTGCTGTTTGTCAGAACTCCGTGGATAGTACGACGGTCATACAAGACTGTATAGCTACTATAACAGATTCGCTAAGTCAACGGAATGCTAAATGCAAATGTGACACAGTTAGAAAAGACAGTTGTCGACAGCAGCATAGACTATCTTTTGTCTGCAAAGAGCAAAAGCCGACAAAAGGCATCAACCCGAATGCGCTTAAAATGCGGAAGTTTGATCCTTACAAGAAAAAGTTTAATGATATGCAGCTGATAAAAATTATTGGGCCGCACATTAGAAGATAGACTAAAATTTTGTCTCACTTTATACTGTTTTTATGAGTTGTTCTAAAAAAGAAACTATTTTCAAGATGACAGGAGTCTTTCTTGCTTCCTTCATCTTGATGGGCGTTTTCCTGTTGCCCTACTTCGCCTATATTTTCGGGCGGGACATCCCATTCAGTCGTACAACATTGGATATAGGAAACCTTCTGTGGCCGTTAGCAATTTTTGCAGTCTTACTTTACGAAGACAAGAAAGGGAAGTTGGGAATATGGCGTAATCCGAGCCTTGAAATGAACCTGAAGACGGCTATTCTATCCCTGGCATTGGGAGTCCTCTGGCAGCTCATTATACTTCTGCTGACCTCCTTGTTTGACGCGCCTAATACAGACCCTCGGGAGTCCTATACTCTGGCGACCCTTATCCTGCATATATTCTCCTTCGCCATCATCGGCCCCATTGCAGAGGAATTGTTTTTACGGAAATGGTACATATCCGTGATGGAAAGAGCCTCTTTCGGCAAGATAGCGATTGTCGTTTCAAATGCACTCATCTTTTACGCGGCGCATGTGGGTACAGGCGTTTGGAGATTAGACACACTGATTATGGCGGTCATTCTTTGCCTGATGTATATGAGAACTAGAGATGTTCGCTATTGTGTGATTACGCATGTCACATGTAATCTCCTGGGAATCTTCTCTGCTTATTATTTCGTATAAAACAACAAAAATTGATTTTCATATTCAGATAGTGCGGAAGTGTATGCTTTATATTGACTGGCAACCCTCGATAGAGGTTTTTCGTGTAGGAATATTCTCTTTAAAATGGTATTCTCTGTTGTGGATGTTTGGTTTGATGATTGCTTATATGATTGTTAAACATCTATACAAACAGCAAGGGATACCTGAAGAGAAGTTTTACCCT
>ONMN01000029.1 GCA_900318885.1 uncultured Prevotellaceae bacterium
CCACAGTGTGTCGTGATATGAGAAGAGTCGCGAATCCAAATAGGTAGGGTTCGGCGCTTCCAGATGCTTGTGCTTGTTATAAGGCATACTCGCACCCGTTGACACTGACACAGTGTTGTCACTCACATGGGTCACAGCGTCCCTGGCCCACCATTCGTGGTCGAGCTTGATGCGCTTGAAGCCGTTGGCCATCAGGTAGGCTTCCATCAGGTCGCCGCCGTCGTAGTCGTAGAAGGTGTAGAGCTTGTCCACCACCATGTTCTTAATGTAGGCCGTGTCGCTCACCTGCGTGTCGCTGTTGTAGCGAATCAGCTGCAGGGTATAGTCGCCATCGACGATACGGCTCTTGTCGAGCATCACCGTACGCACGGAGGCCGAACCGTAGCTGTGACTGTTGAAGGTGTAGGTCTTCGCCGTCTCCTCACCCTGACCATGCGGCCATATCTTCACCTCAATCTGGTTCTCGGTGATGGGTGGCATGATGTAGGCGTAGTTATTGGCGGAAAACACCTTCGTGTTGTTCAGCGAGGGGTCTGTGGTGCTCTTGATGCAGGTCACGCGGACGTAGAAAGGCCGGTTGTTCTGAGCCTTGTCCAGACGCAAGACGATGTACTGGTTGTCGCGGGCGTCGTAGATCTGCTTGTAGAAACCCACCGTGTCCTTCGGAGCAGGGTCGCGGAATACCTCCTTGAGGGCATCCATCTCGGCGCCGTTGTCCTGTATGCCGTAATTGATTTCCTCCCATTGGAACTTACTTATGTCGGCCCATGAATCCAACTTGCTCAGGTTGACGGCTCGCTCCACGATGAAATCGTCTGCCCATACTGCCTCGCTACCTGACAGTAGCAAAAATAATGTCGTTAATGCGGTTACTAGTAATTGTTTCATAAGGATTCAAATTTTTGCAAATGTAGGAAGAATTTTTATTTAATTGATTTTGTGGTGGGTTAATCTTTGTTAATTGTAGCAAAAAGTGTTACAAATAATGATAGTGGAGGCCGCCACTTTTTCTGAAGCGAAGCCCTGAGTCAGCAATGACCCAGGGCTTCTTTCGTATGCTATAATCCTTGATAGAGTCGTGGATGTTTAATCCTGACTGAAGTCGTGTACCATCTTACGGTACATATCATACATGCGTTTACGTGAGATATAACCCTTCAGATGGTTGCTTTCGTCGATGACGGGGAGCCAGTCTGCTTGTGTACGCTCGAAAATCTTCATCACCTGTGTCATGGGTGTAGAGTCGCTCAATGTGGCGTCAGGTTCAGACATCAGTTGTGATGCACGGAAATGGTTGTACAGTTCGGTGCGGAAGACGACGTGGCGTATTTTGATGATATTGATTTCTCCGAGTAGTGTTCCTGCAGCATCGGTCACGGGCAAGACGCTGTTGTGTGAACGGCTGATTTTATGTACCATCTGTCCTAACTCCATATCTGGGTCAACGGCTTGGAAGTCGCGCTCAATGACAGAATCGAGACTCATCAGCGTCAATACGGCATGGTCGGTATGGTGGGTTACCAGTTTTCCCTGTTTTGCCAAGCGCAGACCATAGATGCCATTAGGTTCGAAGATGCTGATAGTGAGGTAGCTGGAAACGGCGACAATCATCAGTGGCATGAAGAGGTTATAGCCGCTGGTAATCTCGGCAATGAGGAAGATGCCTGTCAGTGGTGCGTGCATGACTCCCGACATCACCCCCGCCATGCCCAAGAGCGAGAAATTCTTTTCTGGCACATAGACACCTATCTGATGGATGTTCCATAGTCGTGAAAAGAGGAATCCCGTGAAGCATCCAATGAATAGCGAGGGTGCGAATGTACCGCCACAGCCACCACCACCATTTGTTGCAGAAGTGGCAAAGACTTTGGTGAGCAGTACCAGTCCTATATATATAATAATGTATTCTGAATGTCCATAGAATAGTGAACCTTCCAAGATCTGGTTCCAGTCTGCTTCTGTCTTACCGTTCAACAGCAGGTTGATAGAGTGGTAGCCTTCACCATAAAGTGACGGGAATACGAAGATGAGTGTGCTGAGGATAGCACCACCGATAGCCAAACGGACGTATGGTTTGTCTTTGAAACGTGCAAACATATCCTCACAGGCATTCATCGTGCGGATGAAATAGAGTGATACCAGTCCACATGTGACGCCTAACAGGATGGATGCCGGTATGCGTTCCACCGTCCAGTCGCTATCGAGCTGGAAGGAGAACATGACGGCATTACCGCTGAAGATATAAGTGAAACAAGTGGCCGTCACGCACGATACGAGGATGGGTAATAGTGACGCCATCGTCAGGTCGATCATCAACACTTCGAGCGTAAAGACCAGTCCTGCAATAGGTGCTTTGAAGATTCCCGCAATAGCACCGGCAGCACCACAGCCCACGAGCGTCATCAGCGTTTTATTGTCCATGCGGAACAGTTTTCCGAGGTTTGAACCGATGGCTGACCCCGTCAGTACGATCGGTGCCTCGGCTCCCACAGAACCACCGAAGCCGATGGTGATGGCTGAAGCGATGACCGACGACCATGTGTTGTGTGCCTTTATGCGGGAACGGTTTGACGAGATGGCATAGAGGATGCGTGTAATACCGTGCGAGATGTTATCTTTCACGATATAGCGTACGAAGAGCGACGTCAGCCAGATACCCACTACAGGATAAACCAGATAGAGCCAGTTGTATGAATCGGTGGCAAATTTACCTGTTAGCAGGGCGACGATGATGTTGATGAGTCCGTGCAGGACGTATGCAGCCACAGCAGATAACAGTCCTACGAGGAATGCCAATACGAGCAAGAACATCTTGTCGCTGACATTCTGTACGCGCCACTCATGCAGTCGTTGTAACCACTTGGGACCTATCACCTGTTCACTTTGTCGCTCCATCGTTCTTTATTGTCTGATAATAGTCACTTCGCCGTTTTCACGCAGACGGATGATGCTGCTGGGCGTGTGGGGCTTATGTTCCTGACGACGGCTCCAGCAGACGTAGTCCACCTGTTCGATGATGCGGGGGTCGATGTCGCAGTAGTTCTGTGCGGCAGGTTCGCCACTGATATTAGCAGAGGTAGAGACCAGTGCTTTCTGGAAACGATAGCACAGCTCCTTGGAGAAGGGCTCCTGCGTGATGCGAATGCCGAGACTGCCGTCCTCGGCAATGAGGTTCGGAGCAAGGTTGATGGCACCGTCAAGGATGATGGTGGTGGGTTTCGTGGGGGAGATATCCTTCGTTCCGACGACAGAATCGTCGGACACACTTTTTAGGCTATCGATAAGCTGCCAGGCGACATCGGGTATGTTACGGAAGTAGCGCTGCATACGGGCGTCGCTATCCACAAGGCAGATGAGTGCTTTTGAGTCGTCGCGCTGCTTGATGTCATACACGCGCTTCACGGCCTCTGCATTTGTCGCATCACAGCCAATGCCCCATACGGTATCGGTAGGGTAGAGGATGACTCCGCCCTTACGTAATACCTCTACGGCTTTCTTGATATCTTCTTCTCTCGTCATATAAAATTCGTGAGATTCGTTAAATTCGTGTTCTAAAACTCTGATGTAAAGTGGAACTTAATGTGTTCGAAGTCCTGTTGCGCCATTGATAGCACGTAGCCCGAATCAGCAAGGAATACATCGCGTCCCTCTTTGTCCTTCGCCATGTACTGGTACTTGCGTTTCTTGAAGTTCTCCAGTTCTTTCTCGTCGTCGCTCTCAATCCAGCATGCCTTATACAGGTGTACGGGTTCCCAGCGACATTTGGCGTTGTACTCGTTCTCTAGACGGTACTGGATGACCTCGAACTGCAGCTGACCTACGGTACCGATGATTTTGCGGTTGTTGAACTGGTTGACAAACAACTGAGCGACACCCTCGTCCATCAACTGGTCGATACCTTTTTGTAACTGCTTAGACTTCATGGGGTCGTCATTCTCGATGTACTTGAAGAGTTCAGGCGAGAAGGAAGGCAGACCACGGAAATGGAGCTGTTCACCCTCGGTGATGGTATCACCAATCTTGAACATACCCCCTGTATCGGGCAGGCCTACGATATCACCGGGCCACGCCTCGTCGATGGTACTCTTGCGCTGGGCCATAAACTGTGTGGGACTGGAGAATCGCAATGTCTTACCCTGACGCACATGCAGATAGGGCTGGTTGCGCTGGAATTTTCCAGAGCACACTTTACAGAAGGCGATGCACGAGCGGTGGTTGGGATCGATATTAGCGGTAATCTTAAAGATGAAACCTGTAAATTTCTGCTCTTCGGGCTGTACCATGCGCTCCTCTGCCTTCGTGGGCTTGGGACTAGGGGCTATCTCCACGAAACAATTTAAGAGTTCCTGCACACCAAAGTTGTTCAGTGCCGAACCGAAGAACACGGGAGCCACCTCAGCAGAGCGATACGTCTCGACGTCGAATTCGGGGTAGACACCGTCTACTAGTTCCAGGTCTTCGCGGAGCTTGGCGGCGTCGGTTTCCCCGACGCGTTTATCGAGGTCGGGGGAACCGACCTCCACACTGACCTTTTCAGTTACGCGCTGCTTGTCGGGCGTAAACAGGTCAAGCTTGTTTTCGTAGATATTGTACACGCCTTTGAACTTCGCACCCTGATTGATAGGCCACGACAGTGGGCGCACCTTGATTTCTAGTTCCTGTTCCAACTCGTCAAGCAAGTCGAAGGGGTCACGACCCTCACGGTCCATCTTATTAATAAAGATGATAACGGGGGTGTTGCGCATACGACACACATTCATCAACTTACGCGTCTGCGTCTCCACGCCCTTGGCACCATCCACCACGATAATGGCTGAGTCGACGGCCGTCAATGTGCGGTACGTATCCTCGGCAAAGTCCTGGTGACCTGGGGTATCGAGGATGTTGACCTTGTATTCGACAGCGGGAGAACTGCCGTCCACGGGAGGCGTATAGTCGAACTCCATCACGGACGTCGACACGGAGATACCACGCTGCTTCTCGATGTCCATCCAGTCGGAAGTAGCGGTCTTCTTAATCTTGTTGTTCTTCACTGCACCAGCCACCTGTATCTGACCACCGAACAGCAGAAACTTCTCTGTCAGCGTGGTCTTACCAGCGTCTGGGTGCGAGATAATCGCAAATGTTCTTCTTCTTTCTATTTCTTGATTCATAACTTTTCAATACATTCTTTCAATGACTCCTCCCAATAAGGCACCTCGATGCCGTAGGTCTGCTTGATTTTCGTCTTGTCGAGTACGGAATAATGCGGACGGGTGGCAGGCGTCGGATATTCGGCTGTATGTAACGGACGGACGTAACACGAGGTGATGCCCGCAAGGCGATGGATGGCCTTGGTGAAGTCGTACCACGAGATGACACCCTCGTTGGAGAAATGGTAGATACCCGGCACGATACCTTTGTTGATGGCTGTCATGATGACGCGGGCCAAATCGCGGGCGTATGTCGGTGTGCCTATCTGGTCGAAGATGACACCCAGTTCCGGTTTCTCCTTGCCCAGACGAATCATCGTCTTTACGAAGTTGTTGCCAAAAGTCGAATACATCCATGCCGTACGGATAATCATCGAGCGCTCACACAGTTTCTGAACATTCAATTCACCCACCAGTTTCGTCTTGCCATAGACGCTGTTGGGACAGGTGTCCTCATCCTCCGTATAGGGTGTGTGATTGGTACCATCAAACACGTAGTCAGTAGAAATCTGAATCATCCACCCTCCACGCTTACCCATAGCATGAGCCAGATAGGCAGGTGCCTCGGCATTCAATCGCTGACAAAGTTCCTCGTTGTCCTCTGCCTTATCGACAGCCGTATAAGCGGCACAATTGACGATGCCGTCAATGGCGTTCTCCGCTACAAAGGTCTCAATAGCAGCCTGATTGGTGATATCCAACTCAGCGACATCCGTATTAAAATAGGTGTGCTGGGGATTCGCCTTCTCCAGCAGTTGCATCTCGTTACCTAATTGGCCGTTACAGCCAGTAATCAATATATTCATTATTCGAATTTCAAACCTTCTTCTTTATCCTTCTTGTAATAGTCTGAGAGCATCCCCAGAAAGGTGGTAATCTCCTTGATGGCATGCTCCGTATTGGTGCTGATTTCCTTCTTCTGCAGGCGTAACATCATGACGCCATAGAGCGAATTGAAGCATGTCTCAATCTCGTTCTCGTCCTTATTGGCACCACGGTTGCGAAGTTCTACGATATAGGGTAACACACGGTAATATTCTGCATTGTAGAACGGAAACTTCGTCGATGCCAACAGCTGGGTATGCAGTTCGACAAGTGTCTGCATTGTTACCTTGTTGATTTGCAGGTGTCCATGTTCGCGACAGCCTTCTTGGTTCATCATACGAATAAGATGGCCATACCAGTCGGTAAGTTCTTCTTTCTGTTCGTCAGTATAGTCGAACCGCGCAATATACTCCTTACGGATGCGCGTCAGCGAACAGTCAAAAGCCCTGATGATATTCTCTACCTGCCACATATACAGCAGATATTCGGCAATATTGGTCTTTCGTAATTCTTGTGAGATAAACATTTTCCTTGGTCGTTATGATGTTATAACGTTGTTATGTTAAAAGAATCTGAAAAGGTTGGTCACTGTACCGAACAGTGAAATAACAGAGAATAACGTCACCACTGCTCCGATGACCTGATTGATGATGCGGATGCCGTGGTCGTCGAAGATGGTGCGCACTTTATCCACCAGCCATGACAGACCATACCACCACAGCAGTGCTCCTCCAATGATGCTTGCAAAGCCCACCATCATCTCGAACGGATGGTCGGGAATGACAAAGGCAAACTGTGCAAACAGTGCCATGAAAAGGAAGATAATCAGTGGGTTGGAGAATGTGACCAAGAAGGCCGTCCAGATGTTGTACCACAGTGACCCTTTCTGTTGTCCGGACTGGTGCATGTTCTTTGTCGGGTCTATGCGCCACGTATAGATACCGAAGCCCAACAACAGCACACTACCGATAATTTGCAGATAGAACTTGTTCTGGTCATTGTTGATGAAATCCATGACAAATGCCATACCGAAGCCCGTGATGCCGGCATAGATGATGTCACTGATGGAAGCGCCAATGCCTGTGGCAAGCCCATACCAGCGTCCTTTGTTCAATGTGCGCTGTACGCAAAGGATGCCTACCGGTCCCATGGGTGCTGATGCAATCATGCCTATTAGCATGCCCTTGAATACCAAATCTACGATATTTATATGTATCGGAAATGCCATATCGACTGCAAAGGTACGAAATATTTTGCTAAATCCTTGCAGTTTCGGAATATTTTTGTACCTTTGTAGGCAGATTCATAAAATAGACGTAACTTAAAAACATAAAAACAATGGAACAACAAGGAATTAAGCCCTATGTCATCGGTTTAGACTTAGGAGGTACGAACTCAGTATTCGGCATCGTTGATGCTCGTGGTGAAATTAAAGCTACTACCGCTATCAAAACTGGTGGTTACACCAAAGTTGAAGACTATGTCAAAGCTTCTGTTGAAGCATTGCAGCCTATCATTGAACAGGTAGGCGGTATTGAAAAAATCAAGGCTATGGGTATCGGTGCGCCCAATGGCAATTACTACAATGGCACCATCGAATTTGCTCCCAATCTGCCTTGGGCACACGACGGTATTGTCCCCCTGGCAAAACTATTCAGCGACCAACTGGACGGCATTCCCGTGGCGCTGACCAATGATGCCAATGCTGCTGCATTGGGTGAAATGGTCTATGGCGTTGCCCGTGGCATGAAGAATTTCATCGTCATCACGTTGGGAACGGGTGTCGGCTCTGGTATTGTGGTGAATGGTCAGCTGCTCTATGGTCACGACGGCTTTGCCGGTGAACTAGGTCACGTAACGATGGTTCGTGGTGCAGAGGGTCGCAGTTGCGGTTGTGGTCGTACCGGTTGTCTGGAGGCTTACTGCTCGGCAACGGGTGTGGCCCGTACAGCTCGTGAACTGCTGGCAAAGACAGACCGTCCTTCGCTGCTTCGCGAGATGAATCCGGAGGAAATCACTTCGCTCGACGTGTCTATCGCTGCGAGCAAGGGCGACGAGTTAGCCAAGGAGATTTACGAATTTACTGGCAAGATGCTGGGTGAGGCTTGTGCCGACTTTACGGCATTCTCCAGTCCTGAGGCCTACATCTTCTTCGGTGGTATGGTAAAGGCTGGTGACCTGATTATGGAGCCTATCAAGCGTAGCTACAATGAACACGTCATGAAGATATTCAAGGACAAGGCTCAGTTCCTGGTCAGTGGTCTCGACGGTGCGTCGGCTGCTGTATTGGGCGCTTCAGCCATTGGTTGGGAGATTTAAACTGATGATATTTGAAAGGGGAGGGCATCGCCCTCCTTTTTTCTTTTATTTTGCACATTTCCTTCACCATTCCATGCAATAACTAAAACGATTGCGCTAGGAAATACCTCATTAAATTTGGTACTTTGTCCGTTTTTTCGTACCTTTGCAAGCAGAACTACTAGAACAAATAAAAAACATGAAGAGATTTCTACAAATCGTGATGCTTCTCACCGTTGTGGCTGTTGCTGTACAAGCTAAAGGGTGGAACGACCAGGAGTACAAGCAGATTGAGCAGAGCATTCGTCTGCCGCAGTTTGCCGACAAGGCGTATGTGATAACCAAGTATGGTGCTAAGACCGACAATACTGCCGCAAAGAACCAAAAGGCGATACAGAAGGCCATCGACAAATGCTCGCAGAAAGGTGGCGGACGTGTTATCGTGCCTGCCGGTCAGCGGTTTCTTACGGCTGCCATTCAGCTGAAGAGTGGTGTCAACCTCGTTGTTGAGGAGGGTGCTGTATTGGAGTTCGCCTTCGAGCCCGAGCTTTACCCCATAGTGCCTACGCGCTGGGAAGGTCTTGATTGCTGGAACCTCTCGCCGCTCATTTATGCCTATCAGGCGCGTGACATCGCCATTACAGGTAAGGGCACCATCGACGGTGGTGGTTCGAACGACACGTGGTGGCCATGGTGTGGCAGCAAGAAGTTTGGTATGAAAGAGGGTGGCATCGCTCAGAATATGGGAGCACGGGCACGACTGTTGAAGTATGCCGAGGACGGTGTGCCTATGGATGAGCGTCGCTTCGGCCCCACCGACGGATTGCGTCCGCAGATGATTAACCTCAATCAGTGCGAGGGCATCCTTATCGAGGATGTCACACTGTTGCGCTCGCCGTTCTGGGTAATTCATCCCCTGCTGTCGACGGACATCACCGTGCGTGGCGTACATATTAATAATAATGGGCCCAACGGCGATGGCTGCGATCCGGAGTCGTGCGACCGCGTGCTCATCGAGAATTGCTATTTCAACACCGGTGACGACTGCATCGCCATCAAGAGCGGCCGCAATAACGATGGTCGTGAGGGTGGTCAGGGTGCGTTTGCCGGCCGTGCGTCGAAAAATATCATTATCCGCAATTCGAAGTTCAACAATGGTCACGGTGGTGTGGTCATCGGCTCTGAGATTTCCGGTGGTTGTCAGAATGTCTATGCCCATGACTGCGAGATGGACTCTCCGTCGCTGGACCGCGTGTTGCGTATCAAGACAAACTCCTGCCGTGGAGGTGTCATCGAGAACATCAACATGCGCAACATCACTGTCGGTCAGTGTGGTGAGGCCGTGCTCAAGATCAATACCGACTACGAGCCCCGCGAGGTGTGCTGTCGTGGTTTCTATCCTACCGTCCGTAATGTGACGATGGAGAACGTTACCTGCAAGAAGTCGAAGTATGGCGTGATGATAGTAGGTTACGACGACCCTAAGCTGGCCTATACCGTCAACAACATTACTGTCAAGAACTGCCAGTTCGACGGCGTCTATAGCAAGCCCATCCATCAAATTGGTCTTGCGCAGGACGTTACCTACGACAACCTTATGATTAATGGTTCGTTGGTGCTGCAGGAGAAACCGTATAAACACTATAGCGAGTGGCTCACCTACAGCGAGATGCAGCGCGTGCCGAAGAGCTATCTGCTTGATTTCTCGACGACTCCTAAGTGGAGCTATGTCATGGGCATTGAACTTGAAGGCATGCTCGACACCTATTTGTGCTATGGTGGTGAGGCTATCCGCAAGTATTGTCAGGAGTATACTGACACGATGATTTACGCTGATGGCAACATCCGCGGATTCAATATCCTCGACTACAATCTCGACAACATCCGCACAGGCCATTTCGTCACACGCATGTATCAAAATTGGCCCGAGGCAAAGAACCTGAAGGCCATGCAGTTGATGATGAAACAATTGCAGGATCAGCCGCGTACTGTTGCCGACCGCGTGTTCTGGCACAAGGCTGTTTACGCCTATCAGGTATGGCTCGATGGCATCTTCATGGGGCTGCCATTCCGTTGTCTCACGGCTCCGATTACTGAAAAAGCACCCAAGGGCAAACGTACCAAGGGCAACCCTGTCACCAGTATCTATGATGATGCAGTGAACCAGCTGAAAATCACCTATCAGCGTACCCTCGACCCCAAGACGGGTTTGAACCGACATGCCTACGATGAGACGCGCAAGACCTTCTGGGCAGACAAGGAGACAGGTTTGTCGCAACACTGCTGGGGCCGTGCGCAGGGTTGGTATACGATGGCACTCATCGAAGTGCTTGACGCCCTGCCCGAGGACTACGCCCGCCGTTCGGAGGTCATCGACCTGCTCAAGAGCGACTTCGACGCCATCCTGAAATGGCAGGACAAGGACAGCGGTGTGTGGTATCAAGTAATGGACAGCCCCAGTCGCGAAGGGAATTATCTCGAAAGCACGTGCTCCGCCATGTTCACGTACGCGTTGTTGAAAGCCTACCGCAAGGGCTATGTGGGTGAGAAATACCGCGACGCTGGTATCAAGGCTTATAAGGGTATTATCAATAAGTTTATTAAGGTACATCCTGATAAAACCATTTCGCTCACCGAGTGTTGTAGTGTTGCTGGTCTCGGCCCAGCTGAGACGCCTGAGGTCATTGCCGCTATGAAGAAAATCAATCCGAAGGGCAGTGTCAAAGAGAACCGTCGTCGTGACGGCAGCTACGCGTACTACCTCTCTGAACCTATCCGCTACAACGACGCGAAGGGCGTGGGACCATTCATCTGGGCTTCCCTCGAAATGGAAATGCTCGGCTACGACACGGATTCCGATTACTCACTTGACGTTAAAAAGAAGTAAAGAGCTAGACGTAAACGTTTTCGCTTGATTTTTATCAATTCCCGCTCCGTTTTCCGGGAATAATGCGTAACTTTGCCAACGAATTCAAAACAACTACTAATGATTCTACTAAAAAAGTGTTTTCTAACGTTGATTGCAGCGTTGACAACAGTGATGTCGGGGGCCCAGACGGGTTCCCCGGCATTCCCTGGTGCAGAGGGACACGGCCGCTATGTTACTGGTGGACGTGAGGGAACAGTTTACCACGTAACAAACTTGAAGAACACTGGCACGGGGTCGTTTCGCGATGCTGTGAGCAAGGCTAACCGCATCGTGGTGTTCGACGTGGCTGGCGTCATCCCCTTGACATCGAACATCAGTATTAAGGACAATGTAACTATTCTCGGACAGACAGCTCCCTATCCAGGCATCACCCTGCGTTACTTTACTATTCAGCCAGGTGCGAATAATATCATCCGGTTTATCCGTAGTCGTCGTGGTCAGGAAGAGAGTGTTGATGACGGTGCGGACGCCATTTGGCAGCGTAACAAGACGGGTATCATCCTCGATCACTGCTCTTTCTCATGGAGCATCGACGAAGTGGCTTCGTTCTACGACAACAATAATTTCACTATGCAGTGGTGTACCATCGCTGAGAGCCTTGTAAACGCGGGTCATGGTAAGGGTGAACACGGCTATGGCGGTATCTGGGGCGGCAAACTGGCATCCTTCCACCATAATCTTATTGCCCATGTGGCCAACCGTTCGCCGCGTTTCAATGGTGCACGCTACGAATGGACGGGTTACACCAGCAACAAATTGTACAACGAATACAAATGGGAGAATACAGTACAGGCTGAGAACGTCGATTTCCGCAATTGTGTTATCTATAATTGTGGTGATGGCTGCTATGGAGGCCCTGGCGGTGGACAAATCAACATCGTGAACAACTATTATAAGACAGGTCCCGCTGCTTCTACCAATCGTGTGACTCAGGTGACGGTCGGGGCCAGTGGTAATGCCAGCGGTCATCCGAACCTGTGGACGATGACCAGTCGCTACTTCATTGATGGCAATCAGATGAACAGCACCGCCAATTTCAATGGTTGGTCTAACATCAAATACGACGACGGTACTTATCTTATTGACGGTGAGCGTTGGAGTCCGGACCCCAACCATTACAATGGTGAAAACGTGACGTACAAGAAGAATTCTGCAGGTACAGACTGTGTGCGTATCCGTTTGGACGAGCCCGCACCCATTGGAGAAATTACTACCCACGTTGCTGCCATGGCTTTCGACAAGGTAACGGCACTCAGTGGTGCATCGTTGTATGCCGATGATGTGGATGCACGTTATTTCGAGGAAGCCCGCACCGGCACGGCCACCTATACAGGCAGCGTAACAAAGAAGAAGGGACGCATCGACTTGGTATCTGATGTCAATGGTTATACTGAGGATACGTTCCCTACGGGTCAGCATCCATCTGATTACGACACCGATGGCGACGGCATCCCTGACGCGTGGGAGATTGCCAACGGTCTGGATCCTGAGAACAAGGCCGACGGCATGAAGAAGACGATTGACGAAAAAGGTTGGTACACTAATCTGGAGGTCTTTGCTAATTCGCTGGTTGAGGACATCATGAAGGCAGGTAATGCAGATGGCGAGAGCAACTTTGAAGAATACTATCCCGCCTATAACAAACCTGTGACGGGAATAGATACCGTCTGCACAACGGCCATTGTCGCCACAGAATACTACTCGCTGGACGGACGCAGGTTGGAAGAGCCGCAAAAAGGCGTAAACATCCGCGTGGAGCGAATGGCAAACGGAAAGACTATAACAACTAAAGTCCTTAAGTAGAAAGATTGTTAGGAGAAAGAAGGATTCAGCGATGAATCCTTTTTTTATATCATTTTCCGCATCCATCCTCCGTGGAACAGTCGGACGAGGAACATCATGCCACGGAAGGTCAGTTCGATAGCCATCGCTGTCCACACACCTGGCAGACCATAGGTCACTGCCAGCAGGGCGGCGAGCGTCAGTCGCACGCCCCACATGGAGCCAAGGCTCATGATAGCGGGTTTCAGCGTGTCGCCAGCACCGACGAACACACCGTTACAGACGATGGACGCAGCAAACAATGGTTCCACGAAGGCCTCAATGCGCAGACACTGTGTACCCAAGGCAATGATTTCGTCGACGGGTGTCATGATGGCCATCAGTTCTGCTGCAAACACATACATAAACAATCCCATCAGCGTCATCACACCCATACCCAGTGCCACCGACATGTGGGCAAACTGTCGCGTGAGCAGTTTCTTGCCCGCGCCAAAGCTCTGACCTACCAGCGTCGTGGCGGCCTCGGCGATGCCAAAGCCCGGCATGTAGCAGAGGCTCTCGACGGTAATGGCCAGCGAGTGGGCGGCGATGGCGATAGTGCCCAGTGGTGCTACAATCAGTGTGCTGACAACCTGTGCCGACCCCATGAGCATGTGTTGCAGTCCCATAGGCGCACCAATTTTGAATGCGTTGCCTACGACGTCGGCCTGCGGCTTGAACTTGTCCCATGACAGTGGCAACCTCTTGCCTTTTACCTCTTCCCGTTCACTTTTCCTTAGAATGCCCAGCATGTCCGAACGGTACAGCAGGAAGTACATCATCAGCAAGGCCGTGATGAACATGGCCAATCCGGTGCCGATGGCTGCACCCGCCACGCCCATGCCTAACAGATAGATGAACGCATAGTTGAACACGACGTCCATCACACACATCAGAATGTTGAGCATAGATGGAATCTTCATGTTGCCCGAACACTTTAGCATAGAGCCTGCCAGACCTTCCATCTGGAAGAAAATGCCTGCCGCACAGAAGATAGCGAAATAGAGCGTTGCGTCGTGGGCTATCTCCTCCGAACCGCCCAACCAGTAGGGCAGGGGAATGCTGATGGCTTCGGCGATGAGCATCATGACAATGGCGTAAATGGCACAACACACCAGTGACTGGCGCAATACACGCTGGGCGCGCTTGATGTCGTTGGCTCCGATGGCGTGCGCTACCTGCACCGAGAATCCCATATTCGCTGCCGATGCCAGTCCGCCTAAGAGCCATCCTGTGGTTTCGACGAGTCCGATGGCTGCTGAGGCTTTAGCGCCTAAGTGGCCCACCATCGAGGCATCGATGAAGAACATGACTGTTGCGGAGATCTGTGCGAGAATAGAAGGAATACTCAGGCTGATGATCAGCCTGAGTTTCTCACCCTGCGTCATCTCGCGACCTTCGCGGATGTAGGCTAGAAGGTCTCGAGAAGCAGTACTCTGCTTGACCAGTCGTTTTTCTTCGCCCATTCCGTTTCGTTGCGATACGGCATCTCCAGTCCGTGATTCATCAGGTAGGCACCGCTGTAACTCTTACCCTCACAATCCATCGGCTTCAGGTCAATACGGTTCAGTTCGCGTACCTTATAATATTTATTAGCGTCGAGACCGGCCATCCGTACACGTGGCAGGTGTTCGTTCTGGAACGACTCCGTTTTCCACCAGTAGAACACGGCCTTATCCTGCTGGTCGGTGACGTACATCAGCGACGCCACACCCTTGCGGTCGTAGGGAGACACCAGGCGGTAGATATTGCCGAACTGCACGATGGGACGAATCTCCTTGTATTCGTTGATGGCCTTGCGGCAGAGTGCCTTCTCGTCGTCAGTCATATTCTTGGGTTGTATCTCCATACCCAGACGACCGCTCATAGCCACGTCGATGCGGTATTTCAGCGATGTCGTGCGGAATACGGTATGGTTGGGTGTTGCGGAGATGTGCGAGGCCATGGCGATGGCAGGGAAGAAATAGCTTGTTCCCCACTGCATGTAGATGCGCTGCAGGGCGTCGGTGTTGTCCGAAACCCAGAACTCGTCGAAGTAGGGTAGTATGCCCCAGTTGGCACGTCCGCCACCCGAGCCACACGCCTGGATGGTCAGTTCGGGATATTTCGCCCGCACGCGCTGGCACACCTTCTCCAGACCACGATGGAATTCGATGTAGAGGTGGCTCTGGTCGTTCATGGTCAGATACTGCGAACCATGATTCATAATCGGCATGTTGGCATCCCACTTGATATAGTCTATCTCAGGATATTTCGTCATGAGCTCGTCCACCACGTTGAATACGAAGTCCTGCACCTTCGGATTTGCCATATCGAGCACCACCTGCGTGCCACCACGTCCCAGCACGGGCTCGCGCTTCGGAGCCTTCACAATCCAGTCGGGGTGAGCCTCGTACAACTCACTGACGGTATTGGCCATTTCGGGCTCTATCCAGATGCCGAACTTCACGCCGTTCTTCTTAGCGTCGCGCAACAGGCCTTCGATGCCTTCGGGCAATTTGTTCTTGTCAACCACCCAGTCGCCCAGGCTGGAGTTGTCCACTTTACGAGGATATTTGTCGCCAAACCATCCATCGTCCATCACAAACAATTCGCCGCCCATCGATGCGATATCGTGCATCATCTGGTCCATGCCCTTTTGGTTGATGTCGAAATAGACACCCTCCCACGAGTTCAGCAGGATCTTGCGTTCTTTGTTGCCGTTGGCGAGCATGTGGTTACGGCCCCACTTATGGAAATTGCGCGACACACCCGAGAGTCCTTTGTCTGAGAACGACAGTGCCAGCTTCGGTGTTACGAATGTCTCGCCCTTTTTCAGGTGATACTCGGAATTATCCTCGTTGATGCCCGCAAAGAAATAGTGGTACTCTGTGTCGTCGGTGACCACCTTCAGACGGTAGTTGCCCGCATAGCACAGCGCGGCGCCGATGACCTGTCCCGCGTTCTCCCGTGCCTTGCCGTCCAGCGAGAACATCACCTCCGCGTGGCTCGTATGCGCATTGCGCGTGCCGTCCTTATTCACTATCTGCTTTTGTCCTGCCGTCAGCGGTTCCTCCACCAGCCGTGCCTCGTTGGCCCACGAACCGTAGAAACTCGACATCCACACGTCGCCCCTGCGGATGGGGACCATGGCCGAGGCAAATGTCGTCAGCGTCACCGGCTGCTTCTCAGTGTTGGTCACCTCCGACCACATCTCAATGATGTCCTCTGCCGTGTAGGCTTTATAGTTCAGTTTCACCACCGTGCCATACACGGGGTCTTTCATCGTGATGCTCACCGTGCCGTTCGCCTGTTCCCAACTGTCGCAGACCACTGCTGTCGACATGTTGCCGTCACCGTGCTTCATGGCCAGTGCGGCCTCAGCGGGACAGTTCATGCCATACACGGGATAGGCGTCCATCCGTCCGTCGCGAGGAGTCTGCAGATGCTGCAATTCCTGCGCATCCAGTCGCAGTCCGTAATACACATACTGGGGCTGCCGGCCCTTCTCTACGTCCAATATCAGCGACGTGTTCTTTGTTTCTACGACCACTTGTGCGGCGTGGCTTGTTACCGCCGTTAGGCACACCATAGCCGTCATCATCAATAGTTTTTTCATCATAGTTTGTCTTGTTTTTTATTTGCTTATTTTTTTACCATTCGCAATATAGATGCCCCTCTCTGTCGGTTCACCGTCGATGCGTATGCCCTGCAGGGTGTAGAACGTCCCTTCCTGCTGACGGGAGGGGACAACCTTAGGGTTTATGCCAGTGTCGCTCGGGCGGGGATATACTTCGTTGATGCCTTCCATTGCATACGTGCCAAAGACCTCCAGCTTCTGGCGGTCGACGATGGTCATGCAACCCTTCGTGCCCTCCTGGTTGAGGTAGTTCGTGTCCCACGTCATCGGCACCATACCGCCCAACTCCTTACATAGCCGGTGCAGTTCGCGATAGTGGGCCTTGATGCTGGTGTTATGTTTCTCCTGACTCTCTTTGGACAGCGACGAGAGGTCACGCCAGTTGGCACCGAACTCACCGATGACCACGGGGTAGCCTTTGTCCACGAAGTTCGTCTTCATCATCTGCAACTGTTTTTTCATATCGGCCTCTTCGCCCCATGTGGCGTTGTGCGTCGAACCGCTCAGGTGGTTGCCCTGTCCCCAGTAGTAAAAGACCTTGCCCCACGACTCGTCCTTCTCCATTCCCCAGAATTGCCACGGGTTATAGTAGTGCACCTCGATGGCCAGCTTGCCCTCAACAACGTCCGTCGGCATCTTACCCGCCATGAAGTTACACGTATGTTCGATGTTTGTCGCCGGCCCCTGCACCACCAGCACGCGCTTTCCGTTGTTGCCGCCCGTAGCGCGAACGGCATCTACAAACGTCTGGTTATACTGTATCAGGTTGTTTGTCGCAGCCTGATTCTCCGCGTTCGGCTCGTTCAGTCCCGCAAACAACAGGTGCTCGTCGTAGTCCTTGAAGGCCGTTGCTATCTGCGTCCACAGTGCCGTCAGCACTTCCTTGTTCTTCGCAATGGTCGCCGCGTCCGAATCTGCAATGTGGTTCTCCAGCCATCCGCCATCCCAATGGTCGTTCAACACCACATACAGACCGTCTCGTATGCAGTAGTCCACTATCTCTTTCACACGTGCCATCCACGTAGCGTCAATCTCGTATGTCGCCGCATTGCTGATGTGGCCGTAAGCCCATGCACACGGGATGCGAATGCTCCGGAACCCCAGACTCTTCACATAGTCTATCACCTCCTGCGTGGTCTTCGTACCCTGCCAGTCGGTCTCGGCACCGAGGCCGCCCTTGTTGTTCAGAAAGTCGACTCCCCTCCACGTGGCCACAGCTTCTAGCGTATTTCCCAGATTCCAACCTGGCGTCATGTCATCAATCACTTCCCGCGCCAAACGGTCCATTCCGTCCTGCGCACTCATCTCCATTCCCATTGTCAGCAGACATACTGCAAGGATAGTAATACGTTTTAGTTTTATCATCATGCCGCAAAGGTAAGGAAAAAAAGTGAACTGACCAAACATCAGCCACTTTTTTAAATCCTTTTTAGGGATAAAGTATGGGAGAATTGGAAAAAAAATTGTATCTTTGACCATAGTCAAGATAGGCTTCACCTCGGAAATAAAAGAAAAATGCATTTTTTCTTTGTATTTCGCTCGGTTTGCACTATCTTTGCAGCATTAATCGAGAAGGACAATGAAGAAGACAGACTTGAGAATTGTGTTTATGGGTACGCCGGAGTTTGCGGTGGAGACGCTGCAGGCGCTGGTGGAGAACGAGTATAACGTGGTGGCAGTGGTGACACAGCCCGATAAACCCGTGGGACGTCACCAGACAGAGATGCAGCCGTCACAGGTGAAGCAGTATGCTGTGGCGCACGGCTTACCCGTATTGCAACCTGAGAAGATGAAGGATCCTGCGTTTGTGGAACAGCTTCGGTCGTACGAAGCCAACCTGCAGGTGGTCGTGGCGTTCAGGATGTTGCCGGAAGTAGTGTGGGCCATGCCTGAGTACGGCACGTTTAACGTCCATGCGGCCCTGCTGCCCCAGTATCGTGGTGCAGCCCCCATCAACTGGGCCGTCATCAATGGCGAGACGGAGACGGGTGTGACAACATTCTTCCTGGATCACGATATCGACACGGGGCGTATCATCATGAAGAAACCGTTTGCCATTCCTGACGATGCCGACGTGGAGTATGTGTATGACGGACTGATGCATCTGGGTGCCGAGCTGTGTCTGGAAACGCTGGACGCCATCATCGCGGCAGACGGCCATCCCGAAACGGTGGCGCAAGACACTGTGCTCGATGGTTTAGCCATCAAGTCCGCCCCCAAGATTTTTAAGGAGACCTGCGAGATAGACTGGACGAAAAATGCCAAGCAGGTGTACGACTTCGTGCGCGGATTGAGTCCCGTGCCAGGAGCGTGGACTACACTGGTTGCTGCCGACGGCAGGGAAACGGTGCTGAAGGTGTGGAAGACGCGCAAGACCGGTAAGCAGGGTAGGGGCGTCGGCACGATCAGTATTGAGGGAAAGACACTGTGTATCTCGGCACAGGACGAATTGCTGGAGATCGTGGAACTGCAGTTGGCAGGCAAAAAACGCATGCTGGCCCGCGACTTCCTGAACGGCATGAAGGACGTGGAATCGTGTCGCGTAAAATAATTTTTTGGTTTTATATAATAAATGAGAAAATGTTGCGTTTTAATAGTAGAAATAACCCCAAAAACGATTTTGCCTATGCAGCATTTTACTCAAGACGAATTTATGCCAAACCCCGCCACCATTCTGTTCCTGAAGCAGTTTGCGCGTATGTGTAATTCAAAAAAACAAGTGAATCATGGCTACAATGGTTTCACCGTCGCTCCTTGCAGCTGACTTCCTGCATCTGGACAGCGAACTGGAAATGATTAACCGCAGTGAGGCCGATTGGCTTCATCTGGATGTGATGGATGGCGTGTTCGTACCCAACATCTCTTTCGGATTCCCTGTGCTTGAGGCTGTGGCCAAGAAGTGCAAGAAACCCCTCGACGTTCATTACATGATTGTCCATCCGGAGCAGTATATCCAACAGACTGCCAAGTTGGGCGCGATGATGATGAACGTCCACGTGGAGGCTTGTACCCATCTGCATCGTACCGTGCAGGAGATTCATCAGGCAGGCATGAAGGCCGGCGTGACGCTGAATCCTGCGTCGCCTGTGTCATTGCTGGAAGATATCATCTGTGACGTCGATATGGTGTTGCTGATGAGTGTGAATCCCGGTTTTGGTGGACAGAAGTTCATCGAGAACACCATTCAGAAGGCACAGCGACTGCGGAAACTCATCGACGAAAGCGGCTCGAAGGCACTGATAGAGGTGGACGGCGGCGTACAGAACGAGACGGCCCCACGATTGGTTAAGGCCGGTGTAGACGTGCTGGTGGCAGGAAGCTATGTGTTTCATAGCCCCACGCCAGAGCAGACTATCCACGAACTCAGGGCTCTCTAGATACTCTAGATGTTCTAGAGTTCCATGCTTAGCTGGATTTCGTGTTCTTTGGCCATACGGCGCATGTTGATGAGGGCATAGCGCATACGGCCAAGGGATGTGTTGATACTGACACCAGTGGTCTCAGCAATCTCTTTGAACGACATTTCCTGATAATAGCGCATATGTACCACTTCGCGTTGTGGAGCGGGCAGCGAGTCCATGATATGGCGTACGTCGCGAAGAATCTGGTCGTTGACAAACTCGTTCTCGCGATTGAGGTCCATCACGCCGTCACTCTTCAGCTTACTCAGGTCGTTGTCGATGGTAGGTTCTATGACATGAACGTTCTTTTGCTGACGATAGGTGTCCATGATGATGTTATGGGCAATACGCGTCAGCCAGAACGCGAACTTGCCGGAGTCGGTGTACTTGCCTTCCTGCAATTTGGTGATAGCCTTGACAAACGTCTCTTGGAACACGTCGTTAGCTTGCTCGGGGTCGCGGACCACGAACAAAATGTAATCGTAGAGCTTTTTTTGATTGCGAGCTAATAACTCATCAAATGCCCTATTGTCTCCTCCTGCATACTGCAAGGCCAACTTTTCGTCGGTCATGCTTGCATAATTCTTCATATTTTCTTCAATTTTTATGAAGTAGAGTTCTGTCGATAGGCAGTAGAATTTTGATGTTTGGTTATTAACTTTTTTTACTTTATCGCCTGCAAAAGTATATATTTTTATCAAAACTGCCAAATATTTTGCTTAAAAATTGTCATTTTGCTAAATTTTTCGTACCTTTGTGCATAAATATTGCACATATAAACAGAAAATATGCTAAAACTTTTCGTTCCAGGCCGTCTGTGCCTGTTTGGAGAACATACTGACTGGGCAGGTCACTATCGCACGATGAATGCCGACATTTTGCCGGGTGCTTCAATTGTGACGGGTATTGAACAAGGTATTTATGCCGAAGTGGAGAAATCTACCATCTTCGAGATGCATAGTGATGCCCCAGAATTGTCTGACGTGTGGCGCGATTTTTCCTGTCGGATGAGCGAACAGGAATTGAAACGCGTGGCTAAGTCGGGTTCGTTCTTCAGTTATTGTGCTGGCGTGGCCAGCTACATGTTGGAGTGGTATAAGGTTGGTGGTGTGCGCATTCGCATAACCGAGATGACACTGCCCATGAAAAGCGGTCTGTCGTCGAGCGCAGCCATTTGTGTGCTTGTCGCGCGCGCGTTCAATTTATTATATAATCTCAACCTTAATACGCTGGGTGAGATGAATATTGCCTATTTGGGCGAGTTGCGCACGTCGAGTCGTTGCGGACGTCTGGACCAGGCTTGTGCCTTTGGCGTGAAACCCAACCTGATGACTTTCGATGGTGACGAGATTGAGGTGAAACCGCTGAACGTGAAGAAGACACTATATTGGGTGTTTGCCGACCTGTGTGCCGAGAAGGACACCATCAGGATTCTGTCGGACCTGAACAAGGCCTACCCCTTTGCCTCGACAGAACCCGAACAGAACCTCCATAAGGCATTGGGTGAGTGGAACCACGATATTGTGAACAAGGCCATCAAGTATATGGCTTCCGGCGATGCAGAGGGGCTGGGTCAGCTCATGACTCATGCAGAGGAGATGTTCGACCAGCATATTGCTCCTATGTCACCTGCATTGTGGGCTCCGAAGTTGCACGAGGTGTTGCATGACCCGCAGATCCAGCCTATGGTCTGGGGCGGCAAGGGCGTCGGTTCGCATGGCGATGGCTCTGTGCAATTCTTAGCACGTAGCGAGGAGGACCAGCAACGTTTGCATGATTATCTGAATGCGCAGGGTATGAAGGCATATACACTGACGTTGCATCCTGTGCATACCGTCCGTAAGGCTATTATCCCTGTGGCAGGCTTCGGCACGCGCCTCTATCCTGCTACCCGTTCGTTGAAGAAGGATTTCTTCCCCATTCCCTGTTCCGATGGTATGGTTCGTCCCGTCATCCTGATTCTGTTGGAAGAACTTGTAAAGAGCGGTGTGGAGGAAATCTGTCTGGTATTGGGTTCAGAGGAGGAGCGTATCCAGTATACTGAGTTCTTCGAGCGTCCTCTGAGCGATGAGCACCTGGGTAAATTGAACAAAGAGGCGCAGGAATATGAAAACCGTATTCTCGATATTGGCAAGCGTCTGCATTACGTCTACCAGCGCGAGAAGCGCGGTTTCGGACATGCGGTGTTCCAGGCTGTTGAGTTTGCCAACAACGAGCCCGTACTGTTGCTGTTGGGTGACACGCTCTATCGTAGCCAGTCGAACAAACCCTGTGCCCTGCAGTTGATAGAGCAGTATGAGCGTTACAATCGTCTGATGGTCAGTATCCATCCTATTCCACTGGCAGAGGTGAGCCATTACGGTATCCTAAGCGGTGTGTGGGAGGACAAGGATCATACACAACTGACCGTCTCCGTGATGCACGAAAAACCCAAGGCATCGTATGCAGAGGAGTTCCTGGGTGTGCGCAACAAGGAGGGTGAGAAAGAGTACTACTCCGTTTTCGGACAGTATATCCTGACGCCAGAGGTTTTTGCACAGCTCGACGCGGATATTCAGAAAGCCGATGAAGAGGGCGATATGACGCGTGAGATAGAACTGACTGCCGCCCTTGAGGCTGTTCGCCAGAAGAGCGGCATGATGGGTATCCGACTGAAGGGTACGATGTACGATATGGGTAATCCCACAGCCCTTCGCAACTGCGTGCGATATTTCTCGAAATAAGGATTATCTGACGTATTATTCCTCTGCGCGACGCATGAGATACTGGCCGTAGTCATTCTTAATCATTGGCTCGGCCAGTTTCTTTAACTGCTCCTTGCTAATCCAGCCGCGCTTGTAGGCAATCTCCTCGAGACAGGCAACTTTCAGTCCCTGGCGTTTCTCAATGACCTCAATGAACGTTGAGGCTTCGCTGAGTGAGTCGTGCGTACCGGTATCCAACCAAGCGAAACCACGTTGGAGTGTCTGTACCAGCAGGTTCTTGTCCTCCAGATACATTTGGTTGACGGTGGTGATCTCCAGCTCGCCACGTGCTGAAGGCTTGATGTTCTTGGCAATCTCCACCACGCTGTTGGGATAGAAATACAGTCCTACGACGGCATAGTTCGACTTGGGCTTGGCAGGTTTCTCCTCAATGCTCAGACAGTTGCCGTTTTCGTCGAATTCTGCTACGCCATAGCGCTCAGGGTCGTTGACGTAATAGCCGAAGACGGTAGCCTGACCATTCTCTTCTGCGTTGGCAACAGCCTGTTTCAGCATACCTGTAAAGCCACTGCCATAGAAGATGTTGTCACCAAGGACAAGGCAGGCGCAGTCGTTGCCAATGAACTTCTCACCGATGATAAAAGCCTGTGCCAGACCGTCGGGAGATGGTTGCTCGGCATATTCGAAGCGTACGCCCAGGTCTGAACCGTCGCCCAACAGGCGCTTGAAGGCAGGCAGGTCATATGGTGTCGAGATAATGAGAATCTCGCGGATGCCTGCCAGCATCAGTGTTGAGATAGGGTAGTAAATCATGGGTTTGTCGAAGATTGGCAGCATCTGCTTCGATACGCCTTTTGTGATGGGGTAGAGGCGCGTTCCACTGCCTCCGGCTAATACGATACCTTTCATATAATGAACTTTTAGTTGTGACTAATTGGTGGCAAAGATACAAAATATTCTCTAAACATTTGGTAGATTTCGCAAAAATATCTAATTTTGTAGGCGATAATTAAGATATTTAACAATAAAGGAATAATAAATGAAGAATTATTTACGCGCCCTAACGCTGGTATTACTGGTTTCGTGGATACATGGGATTAGTGCTCAGGAGAGTGAGCGGTTTAGTGTCGCCACGCTGAATATTGATGGTCTTCCTCAGAAGATTTGGTTTGTCAAGGTAAATGCCGATGGTCCTGGTGATGCAGGAACAGCCCGCATCGGCAAATATCTGTTGAAGAAAAACTACGATATCATTTGCACGCAAGAGGATTTCAATTACCACGAAGTGTTGGCCACGTGGCTGGAGGATGACTATAAACTCGACACATGGCTTGGTGGAGTGGGCATCGACATCCCTGGCAAGAAGATTGACTTCCTGCACCTGCAGAACGAAGACTTTGATACTGATGGTCTGGGTGCCTGCTGGAAGAATAACATCACGATGACCAGTACCGAGCGGGTGCTTTGGAAGAAAAACTTCGGCAAGTTCAGCCATGCTGCTGACGAGCTGATCCGCAAGGGCTTCCGTCGTAGTGAACTGACCTTGGCCAACGGCACACGCATCCTTGTCTATAATATGCACATGGATGCTGGCGATCTGGCTGACGAGAAGGAAGGTGTCGATACGCTTGACCGTGCGGCCCGTCTGAGTCAGTGGCAGCAACTCAAGGACGATGTGCTGGAGCATCTGGACACCCGTCCCATTATTGTTGTTGGCGATATGAACAGTTACTATTGTCGTGATCAAATCAAGGCCAAGTTCATTGATGTCATTGCCGATTCTGGCAAAGGTACTGCTTCTGACGTATGGGTAGAACTGGAGAAGGGTGGCAAATATCCTGATCCCGTGAATGGCATTGTCGCTTGTGAGGATGAGGCCAACATGCTCGAAAACGGTGAGGTGTTGGATAAGATTATCTATATCAATCCTACGACTGGTACGAAGATTAAACCTGTATCGTTCGTCTACGATACGGAAGGCTACAAACACGATGGCAAGCCATTAGGCGACCACTATCCTGTAGCAGCAACCTTCGAGGTGACAGGCGGCAAAACGTCTATTCAGGATGTTGACTTCAACGAGGCCGACCAGCCCTCTGCTGTCTATTACAATATGAATGGTCAGCGTGTCAGCCAGCCTGTTAATGGCCTGTTTATTGAACAGAATGGCCAGACTGCTCGCAAGCGCATTATCAAATAAATATCCGATGCTATGAAGAAAATAGTACTTATGATGCTGTTGATGCTGTCATGCGTCTTGATGACAGTAGCACAGGAAGCATCCTATAAAATCATCATAGACAAGGATTCTACCCTCAAGTATAAGCTCAATGGTATTACGCTGGGTACGCGTGAGGTGCGCTATATTGTCTATGAATATCAGTCGAAGGATCCTAAGGGCAACCCAGCAACTATCAGCGGTGTCATTCTCGCGCCATTGGACATTGTCAAAGGGGCTGTACCCTCCGATGGTATATTGCTCTATAACCATTATACCATATCTGCGCTTGACGAGGCTCCCTCTTCCGAGATAGACAGATTGTCAGGTGCCTTCATATGTAATCCCCTGAAACCCAATTACGTGCTCGTCATGAGTGACTATATCGGTTTCGGCTCTTCCAAGGACAAGCCTCAGGCCTACCTTTGTGGTGACACCAACGCCCGTAACTCGCTTGACGGATTGTTGGCAGCCAAGGCTCTGATGAAGGAAAAGGGCATCCCCGAGGGACGTTTCCTGTTCAATATGGGCTATTCGCAGGGAGGCACAGAGTCGATGTTTGTCGCCAAGTTGTGCGATATGGAGTACAAGGACAAAGGTATTACCATCACCAAGACCTTTTCAGGCGGTGGCCCCCTCGACATCGAGAAGGCCTATACCGAGTATGTGAGTATCGGCTATTGTGATTTCGTGGGCGCCATAGCACAGTTGATTATAGCCTATAACGAGTGGTATGGTTTGGGTCTCAACTACCATGACGCTTTCCAGGAACCGTTGGCATCACATGTTCAGGAATGGTTCCTCGACAAGAAGCTTCACATGCCGCAGATTACCAAGAATATTGGTTCCGATTCGCTTAGCCACATGCTCACACCGACCTATTTCAATGTCGAGAGCGAGGCTGCAAAGACTCTCCGCAAGATGCTGCGCGAAAAGTCGCTGATGGATACATGGACGAATCCCGATACTACCCAGAAGTACTTCCTCTTACATTCACGTCACGACCGCTATGTACCTGTTCAGACTGGGCGTGTCATCATTCCCTGGATGAAGGAAAAAGGCTTCAAACCCAGCATCGTGCCAGGAAAGACCAATCTGCAGACCAATACGGTGGTGTTCAAACTCAACCACGACCCAGCTGCCATCGTGTGGCTTATACAGACGGCTGTCGCCATTCAGCTTTGGCCCGCACTCTACTACGAGGGTGGTCAGAACCGTTATTACCACAACGTGGTGAAGGACCTCAACATCATGAAGGTCATCAAGACACTGGAGAGCTGGGGCATCGACCTGCGCAAGTTAATCAATATCAAATTGGCTCCCCAGCAGATTGAGACACATCGTGCCAATAGGGCTGGCATCCTGGCTACGCTCATGAACCTTGTTCCGAGTATCAAGGACGCGCTGGCTAAGGTTGACCTCACTCCTGAGGATGCCGAGGAGATGCTGGAAGATGCAGGCATAACCGTTGAAGATGTAATGCAGGTGGTTGCTTATCTTATGTCATCACCCTCGTCGGCACAGGAGGCAGACAGCGTATTGTCTATCTATCCGTTCAGCGAGGATGTTGAGGCTCCTGTACAACTCATGCAACTCTACGAGCAGACGCTTGCCAGCTGGTTTATGCTGGGAGGCATCAATGTCGAGTACGAGAATTGGGGATGGTAATATAAAAATGAGAAGACAATGAAACGCTTAATATTATTCCTACTGGTTATTGTCAACGTTGTGTTGACAGCTGTAGCTCAGTCTGCAGACTATAAAATTATTTTAGAGAGAGACACGACGGTGAAGACGCGTGCTGGTGGAGTCACTTTGAGTACGCGTGCCGTGCGCCGCTACGTCTACGAATATCCCTCTAAGGATGCTGACGGCAAGCCCGTCACTATCAGCGGAGTCATCATGATACCTTCCAACGTCGTAGATGGTTCGGCGCCCTGCGACGGTATCTTGCTTTTCAATCGCGCCACGCTGGGCTCACCCGAGGATGCGCCTTCGACGGGTAATTCAGAATTGATTAACGGACTGATTGTCAATCCGTTGAAGCCTAACTATATCCTCATTATGAGCGATTTCATAGGCTACGGTTCAAGCATCGACAAACCCTCGTTCTGTCTAGTGGCAGCACGTAAGTTGCTTACCGACAAGCAGATACCCATGGGTAAATACCTCTTCAACCTGGGTTTCTCGCAGGGTGGTTCAGAGACGCTCTATGTGGCCAAGTTGCGCGATATGGAATACAAGGACAAGGGTATTACCATCACCAAGACCTTTGCCGGTGGTGGTCCTACCGACTATGTCATAGCCTATAAGGAGTATGTCAAGCGCGACTGGTGTGAGGATTGCAAGGACGTCGTCATGATGCTCATTTCGGCCGTTGAGAACTTACACCTGAACATCGACTACAAGGACTTGTTCAAGGAACCTCTGGCTACTGGTGCAAAGGAATATGTCAAGACCAAGAAGAAGGAGACGCTCGGAGACTATGGTGTCAGCATGCAGGACTCGCTGCACAACCTCATTCAGCCTGCCTATATGGACGTGGAAAGCGATCAGGCCAAGGCCTTCATGGCAGCGTTGGAGAAAATCAACCTCATGAAAGATTGGGACATTGACACCACGCAGCGTTACTTCATCGAACACAGTCGTCACGACAACTACGTGCCTATCCAGTGTGTCCGAGCCATCATCCCCTGGATGAGAGAAAAGGGCTTCACGCCCAGCCTCGTGCCAGGAAAAACCAACCTGCAGACTAACACACTGGTATTCAAGGCCAACCATAGCGTATCGGCTATCATATGGCTCATCCAGACTGTTGCCGCCATTGAGGTTTGGCCCGTACTCTACTACGAGGGTGGTCAGAACCGCTATTACCACAACGTGGTGAAGGACCTCAACCTCATGAAGGTCATCAAGACACTGGAGAGCTGGGGCATCGACCTGCGTAAGATTGTCAAGGGTGACAATGCCCCACAGCTAGTAGCATCCCATCGTGCCAACAGATCCGGCGCTTTGGCTGCGATTATGGATTTTATTCCTGGTATCAAGGACGCGCTGGCCAAGGTTGATCTCACTCCTGAAGATGCCGAGGAAATGCTGGAAGATGCCGGCATAACTCTTGAGGATGTTTTGCAGGTGGCTGCTTACCTTTTCTTGTCACCTTCTTCAGTACCAGAGACCGACAGCGTTTTGTCTGTCTATCCGTTCAGCGAGGATGTGGAAGCTCCTGTACAGCTCATGCAACTCTATGAGCAGACGCTGGCCAACTGGTATATGCAGGGCGGCATCAATGTCGAGTATGAGAATTGGGGATGGTAAACAAATAGTTAATTAATACAATAGCAAAATATAAGATATGGGATTTTTATCAAATTTATTCGGAAAAAAGGAAGGACAACAGAAAGCAGGAGGCATGGAAGACTTCATGACCTTGATTCGTGTATATTTTCAGGCGGTGATGGCTGCCGATTTGGGCATCACCAATATGGCTGCACTGCCTGACTTGCGCGTGTTCAAGGCAACGCTGAAGGTGCCTACACAAAACAATAAACTGGGATTGGCCGAAAAGACGAAGTGTAAGAAAATGCTGAAGGAACTCTACGGCATGGACGAAGACTTTACGAAGGAAATCGACCAGAGCATCCGCAAGCGCTGCAAGAAACCACAGGACATACAGACCTACATGTATCAGTTCTCGGGCTTCACGCAGGACCTGATGATGCTCACGGGCAATCTGATGAAATTCAAGCTCCGTGTGCCCAGCATCTTCAAGAGTGCCATCCGTACGATGACGGAAAAGACCGTCAACGATATCTTCACGAAGAACGACTTCTCGGACGCTGGTGTCATGAAGACCGTAGTGGCTATTCGACAGTATGCGCAGAAGCTTGGATTCTCGCAGCAGTGGACCACTAATTTCGTGTATAAAGTGGTGATGCTGGCTAAGAAAGAGCCCAAACCGAAGGAATAAGAGTTAAAAATTATTAATTCTCAATTTGACATTTGTCAATTGTCAATTATATTTTCTACCTTTGTAGGATAAAGTGAATAAGTATGACCGCTAACGAGAAAGCTTTGGCGACGTTTGAGACGCGCATCCGACAGATGATTCTCCGCTTTCAAGAGTTGAAAAAGGAGAATAAGAGTCTGTATGATATGCTGCAAAAGAACGAACAGGATATGAATCAGTTACGCCAGCAGTTGGAACAGCAGCAGTCGGACTACAATTCACTGAAAATGGCGAAGATGATTGAGATTACCGATGGCGACCTGACAGGAGCCAAGGATCGGTTGTCGAAGCTGATTCGCGATGTCAATAAATGCATTGCTATCCTCAGCGATGAAAATCAATAAGGAATTGATGCTATGCCAGAACAGAAAAAGGACAGATTACATATCAGGTTGCACGTCTACGACGAAGAGATAGAAGTCGTCATCAATCGTGAGGACGAAGAATACTATCGCTCTGCAGCCAAGCTCATCACCGAGCGCTACAATGCCTATGCACAGGCGTACAAGGGGCGCAAAAGTGATCATACAGTGGCACTGATGACGTTAATCGACATCACGCTGATGTATCAGAAAGAGCGTGCCAATAACGATACCTCGCCCTATGATAATGTTCTCGCTAAGTTGACAAGTGAAATCGAGGAAGCCCTCGGTGATGAAAAGTAGAGATCATTAACATATATATATAAGACTTAGAACGTTTATGAACATTATTGTTGGTATTATTCTGATTGCTGCAGCCCTCATTGTAGGTGGTTTCTGCGGCTTTATGATTTTCCGCTTCGTCGCGAAGGGAAAATATAATGAAATGCTGAATGCCGCCAAGAAGGAGGCAGAGGTAATCAAAGAAAAGAAACTGCTCGAGGTGAAGGAGAAATTCCTGAACAAGAAGGCAGAACTGGAAAAGGAAGTGCAACAGCGCAACCAGCACATCCAGCAGAGCGAGAACAAGCTGAAGCAGCGTGAGATATCGCTGAACCAGCGTCAGGAGGAATTGGGACGTCGCAAGAATGACCTCGACAACCAGCAGACGCGTATCGACAACGAGAAAAAGGTGCTGACGCTGAAGCAGGAGGAACTCGAGAAGATGCAGATGCAGGAGCGCGCCAAACTGGAGGAACTCTCCGGACTCTCTGCCGACGAGGCCAAGGCCCGTCTGGTGGAATCGCTGAAGGATGAGGCCAAGACCGATGCTGCTGCCTACATCAATGAAATTATGGACGAGGCCAAGCTCAATGCCAATGCCCAGGCCAAGAAAATCATTATCCAGACCATCCAGCGTGTGGCTACTGAGACCGCTGTCGAAAACTCCGTCAGCGTGTTCCACATCGACAATGACGACGTCAAGGGTCGTGTCATTGGTCGTGAGGGTCGTAACATCCGTGCTTTGGAGGCTGCCTGCGGTGTTGAAATCGTCGTCGACGACACTCCTGAGGCCATCGTCATTTCCGCCTTCGATCCCATCCGTCGCGAGACCTGTCGTCTGGCCCTCCACCAGTTGGTGGCCGACGGACGTATCCATCCCGCACGTATCGAGGAGGTCGTTGCCAAGGTGAAGAAACAGTTGGAGAACGAGATTATCGAGACGGGTAAGCGCACCACCATCGACCTTGGTATTCATGGTCTGCACCCTGAACTTATCCGAATCATCGGTAAGATGAAGTATCGTTCCAGCTATGGTCAGAACCTGTTACAGCACGCCCGCGAGACGGCTAACCTCTGTGCCGTGATGGCTGCTGAGCTGGGTCTGAATCCCAAGAAGGCTAAGCGCGCCGGTCTGTTGCACGATATCGGTAAGGTGCCTGACGAGGATACTGACGATCCACACGCTATCTATGGTGCCAAGATTGCCGAGAAATTCAAGGAGAAGCCCGATATCTGCAATGCCATCGGCGCCCACCATGACGAGATGGAGATGCAGACCCTGCTGGCTCCTATCGTACAGATTTGTGACGCCATCTCTGGTGCACGTCCTGGTGCACGTCGTGAGATTGTCGAGGCTTACATCAAGCGTCTGAACGACCTCGAGGCCATCGCCATGAGCTATCCTGGTGTCACTAAGACCTACGCCATCCAGGCTGGTCGCGAACTCCGTGTCATTGTCGGTGCCGACAAGATGGACGATGCCGAGACCGAGGCACTCAGCGGACAGATTGCATCGAAGATCCAGAACGAGATGACCTATCCCGGTCAGGTGAAGATTACCGTCATCCGCGAGACCCGCTCCGTCGCTTACGCGAAGTAATGAATCCTTTTTTAATTTTAGTCTTTACGCTGGCAATGATGTCAGCGACTGTTCAGTCGCGCGACTATAACATCATGGACTATGGTGCGCGACAAGATACTACTGTGCTCAGCACTGAGGCTTTGCAGCGGGCCATAGACGACTGTTCGAGGGCAGGCGGGGGCAGGGTAGTGGTTCCTACGGGTTCCTACAAAATCGGTTCGATTATCCTGAAGTCGGATGTGCACTTGTATCTGGAACATGGAGCGACGCTCTATGGCAGCACTGACCTGAAAGACTACCTGCCCGTGAAGCCCGACTATGTCTCGCTGCGTACACAGGTGAAAACCATTCAGTTGCTGTATGCTGACAGGGTGAGGAATGTGGTCATCAGCGGTTATGGAACCATCGACGGACGTGGTCGGGCTTTTAAGAAGCTGACATGGAACGACGAGGGAATCACCCGTCCGCACCTGTTGCGCTTTGTCGAGAGCGAGGATGTCGTCATCAAGGATATCACGCTGAAGAATTCAGGTTGCTGGATGCAACATTATCTGGCCTGTGACCGCCTGAAGATAGAAGGCATCAAGGTTTTCAATCGCAACAACTACAATAATGATGCGCTCGACCTTGACGGCTGTCATGATGTTGTCGTTCAGGGCATGATAGCCGACTCCGACGACGATGGTATCACGCTGAAGAGTACGTCGCCCCGTCTGTGTGAGAATATCCGTATCAGCGACTGCGTGGTGTCGAGTCATTGTAATGCGGTGAAACTGGGCACTGAGACGAATGGCGGGTTCCGTAACATCAATATCTCGGGCATCGTCGTGAAGCCGAGCAGCGACCAAAAGGAAAAGTTCTTCGGCCAGTGGATAGGCTCGTCGGCCATCTCGTTGGAAATCGTCGATGGAGGCGTGTTGGAAAATGTCAGCGTCTCCGACTTTACCGTTGAAGGCACAGAGTCGCCCATTTTCATCCGTCTGGGCAATCGCGGCAGGGGCTGGTTGTATGAGAATCCCAACGTTGAGGACCTGCAGTCGGCAAAGTTGGTGCCGATAGACCATGTGGGCAGCATCGATGGCGTACGCCTTGACAATATCCAGATACGAAATGCTGGTTCCATGGGTTGTTCGATAACGGGACTGCCTGGCCATTGTGTGCGTAATGTGTGGCTCTCGAACATCTCGATACACCACAAGGGCGGTGTGAAAGCCAGTGAGCTTTCGGCCATCAACGACACGATAGCCAACGAAAAGCAGAAGGACTATCCCGAGTCGACCATGTGGGGCAATCTGCCTGCCAAGGGATTCTTTGTCCGTCATGCCCGCAACATCCGTTTCAGCAATGTGGAGATTCAGACGGCAGCGTCTGACGCACGTCCCGACTTTGTGAACATCGACACGGAAGGGTGGGGCGACCAAGGCGACGGCACATACAGGAATCCGGTGCTGAATGCCGATTTCTCCGATCCTGATGTCATACGCGTGGGCAATCATTATTATATGGTGGCATCGGACTTCCATTTTATGGGTATGCAGGTGTTGGAGTCGGACGACATGGTAAACTGGCAGTACATCAGTCAGATATACCGTCGCATCGATGAGCCGGGCTGGGACTTCAACCAACATTATGCCGGAGGTTCGTGGGCACCGGCCATCCGCTATCACGACGGACTTTTCTACGTGTATTTCTGTACGCCCGACGAGGGGTTGTATATGAGTACCGCCAAAGACCCGCACGGCTCTTGGGCACCGCTTCATCTGGTGAAACGTGTGGAGAAATGGGAAGACCCTTGTCCTTTCTGGGATGACGACGGGCAGGCCTATCTGGGGCGTAGCCGACATGGTGCCGGACCTATCATCGTCCATCGGATGTCGCCTGACGGAAAACAGTTGCTGGATGAGGGCGTAACGGTCTATGAAGGTCCTGTCGCTGAGGGTACGAAATTGATGAAGCGTAACGGTTGGTATTATCTCATTATTCCTGAGGGTGGTGTCGGACGAGGTTGGCAGACGGTATTGCGTTCCAAGAATATCTATGGTCCGTACGAACGCAAGATTGTGCTTGAGCAGGGCTCTACCATGATCAACGGTCCCCATCAGGGCGCGCTGGTCGATACGCCCGATGGCTCTTGGTGGTTCTATCATTTCCAGGAGACGCCCGTCCTGGGCCGTGTAGTCCATCTGCAGCCTGTCCGTTGGGAGAATGGCTGGCCGCTGATGGGTGTCGACTACGATAGAAATGGCATTGGCGAACCCGTGGCAGCATGGCAGAAACCGATAGCCTCCGAATCATCCTTCCTTCCTCAGGCCGACGATGATTTCTCAAGTCCCACCCTGGGCCTGCAATGGCAGTGGAACCACAATCCCGTTGACAGTCATTGGAGCCTGACCGAGCGCAAGGGTTGGCTGACGCTTACGGCGATGCCTGCCGACAGCTTGAAGTCCTGTCGCAATATGCTCACGCAGAAGGTTGTGGGCAATCAGAGCGAGAGCACCACCATGCTGACGGCATCAGGCGACTGCTTTGCTGGACTGTTTTGTTCGGGCAAGACTTTTCGTGGCATTGGACTCTGCAAAGAAGGCGTTTTCGTCGAGGCTCATGGCAAACGGCAGATTGTCAAAGCGGGGAAATTCCCGCAACTTTGGCTTCGCATCACCAACGACTGCCAGCAGAATCGCCACCAGTTCTCCTATAGCACCGACGGCATCAACTATACCGCGACCGAAGCCTTCCCCATGAAAGGTGGTTACTGGAAAGGCATCCGCGTCGGCCTTTTCTGTTACGGCAAAAAGGGTCACGCGCAGTTTGATTCCTTCATAGTGAGAAGGTAGTTCTACACTTTTAGTGCCAAGACCGATACGACTTTCAGAATTAGGAAAGGTATCGGGATTAATACTCTCGGAGTAATTGAAATTACTCTTGGAGTAATCAAAATTGCATTCGGAGTATTGCATTTTAGTGCCGGTAAACACTGAGTTTAGTGGTACTAAAATAGGAAAAAAAGAGACCTTTTGCGGGTCTCTTTTTGATTTGTAGGGACGGCCGGGCTCGAACCGGCGACCTCTTCAATGTGACTGAAGCGCTCTAAACCAACTGGGCTACGCCCCTTCGTTACAAAATCGGATGCAAAATTACTAAAATTGTTTCATTCCTGCAAACTTTTACCCATCTTTTTACTTTTTAGGCAAGAAAAAAGGTTCCAACGAACAGACGTGGAACCTTTTATCTTTGTAAACAGGCGATGCTTACTCGGCCTTTGCCTTGTCGTCAGCGGGAGCCTCAGCAGCAGGAGCCTCAGCAGCAGGAGCCTCAGCGGCGGGAGCGGCAGCGTCCTTAGCAGGAGCAGCAGCGTCCTTCTGCTGGCTGGCACCGAATCCAGGCAGATTGTTCGGATTGGTGACGGGGTTCTCGATACCCTCCATCACTGAGCTGTCAGCGGTAGCGGTGGGAGCAACCCATGCGCAAACGACGCTGATGATGACCATAGCGGCAGCCAGTGCCCATGTGGCCTTCTCGATGAAATCGGTGGTCTTGCGAACACCGGCAACTTGGTTGTAGCCAGCGAAACTTGACGACAGACCACCACCCTTAGACTCTTGAATCAGCACGATACCAATCATCAGTATGGCTGCAATCACGATAAGAATTACAAATAATGTGTACATAATGTTTTGATTTTAAATTATTTAATTTTTGAATTATTCTTGCTGTTTATTATTAATTTCTCGAGGAAACGTATCTGGTCGGTGAAGTAGGCGTTCTTTTTCGGATAGCGTTCCGCCAGTCGGCCTATGATGTCGAGTGCCTTCTGATAGCGTCCCTGTTTGATGTAGATGCGCGCCAGGGTCTCGGTGAAGTATTCCTCTTCCACGTCCTCTGTATTCTCTGACGTCTGTGCCTCTTCCGGTTCCTGAGGCAGATCGTTGAGAAGGATGCGTCCCTGTTCCTGCTCGAGGAAGGTGTCGATGAGGTCTTGTCCCTTCATTTGTGGAGCATTGTCTTCCTTCGCCATTGCGCCCTCGGTGGCCAACAGGTAGCTGACGTAGTCGACTGATGCGTCGGCTGGGGTAGGCTTGCGGTCCTGCTTCTCTGCCGTACTGTCTTCCTGTGGCAGTGCGTCGAGGAAAGTGTCGATGAGGTCGATGGTGCGCGAGGACGAGCTGTCTGTCATCGGCTTCTGGCTGTTGTCCGTCAGCTGTTGACGTATCTGATAGTGGGCAGCCTCTATCATCTGGAAGATGACCTTACGGTCTGTGACATAGATGGCAGCACGGCGGAGTTCCTCGTCGAACGACGGGTCGTGCAGCAGATAAAGATTCTGCAGCATGAGTAGGCGTGCCGTCTGGAAATACGGATGCAGCGCCAGCATGGAGCGCAGCTCGTAGAGCGTGTCGCGATCCATCAGCTCGGGGTGGTCAATGAGTTCCGTTATTTCCATATCTTATATCTTACCTTTTATTTCTTACCTCTATATTACCAGTTCGCCACAGTGGCATTAAATATCTCTTCGCAGATACTCTTACACATCTGTGAGACCAGTTCTTCCTGTACGGAGTTCAGCGAACGTGTGGTCTCGTAACTCTGGCTGGCTGAGAATGTACGCTCAAAGTCCTCGTTGTGATTGGCATTGTTGGTAAAGCGTACGTTGACAGTCATCGTCAACTCCGTCTGAGCCGAGTAGCCTTCTGAGCTGACCGATTTGTTGCGTTGCGTGTATTGCGTAATCTCGCCCTCAATCTTCATGTCTCCGTTACGTTTGACTTGCGTGAGACGAGTGTGGTTGGCAAACTGATCCTTCAACTCGTTGTTGAACATGGGACCCATCGGACCCCATACGTAACTGGCGCGGATGGGGAAATCGGCAATCTGGATGGTCTTCGTCTTGGCGTAGTCGATGCTGGCACCGTTGAACTTATAGCTCACAGAGCAACCTGACAGCACAGCCATTACTGCAACGCAGACGATGATGCGTATTTTACTTGTCCAGTCCATATTGTTTTAATCTCCTATATAGCGTCCTGTCACTGATGCCCAGCTCCTGCGCTGCTTTCTTACGATTGCCGCCATTACGGTTGAGGGCTTTCTCGAGTGCCTGCCTGCTCCAGTCGTTGACGTTCAGGTTCTCCACCTCAGGCGACGGTTCTACATACTCTTCTGCCTCAGCCACTTCAGCCACAGGATGTGTAATGGGCTGAATGGGCTGTATGGGTGCGAGCTGTGTTGTCGGTAACTGCGACGGAGCCTGCACAGGCGTTGTACCCTGCACGTCTTCAATCTGTTTCTTCAGCGATGTCATCTCACGTCGCATGTCGTTGACGTTTGAGCGCAGTTCGAAGAGAATCTTATAGAGAATCTCACGTTCGTTTTCAAACGAATGGTCTCCCTCTCTGTGGATAGTAGCCAGTTGGGTGGTCTCCAGGTCCTGCGGAATAAACTGCATGAGGATGTCGGGCGTGATGGTGCGTTCTGTACTGAGAATCGACAGCTGTTCGGTGATGCTTTTCAGCTGACGGATGTTGCCCGGCCACTTATAGCGCATCAGCATCTGCTTGGCCTCGTCGGTCAGAACAATCTTGTCCATGCGATATTTCTCTGCCATCTGAAGGGCAAAGAGGCGGAACAGCAGTACGATGTCCTCACCACGGTCGCGCAAGGCAGGAATTTGTATCTGCACTTGGTTCAGACGGTAGTAGAGGTCCTCGCGGAAACGGCCTTCGCTGATGGCTTTCTGGATGTTGACATTCGTGGCAGCCACGATGCGCACGTCGGTCTTACGAATCTCCGTACCACCAACAGGGATGTATTCGCCATTCTCCAACACACGCAACAGGCGGGCCTGTGTAGCCATCGGCAGTTCGCCTACCTCGTCGAGGAACAGCGTGCCCTTGTTGGCCACGCCGAAGTAACCTTGCGAGTCGTTGACGGCACCTGTGAACGAGCCCTTGACGTGTCCGAAGAGTTCAGAATCGATCGTGCCTTCAGGGATGGCTCCGCAGTTGATGGCGAAATATTTTTCGCGACGACGGGGCGAATTGTCGTGAATGATGCGTGGCAGGATGTCCTTACCGACACCGCTCTCACCGATGATCAGCACACTAAGGTCAATGGGCGCCACCTTGAGGGCGACGTCCAGCGCGTTGTTCAATGCCTCGCAGTTGCCTACGATGCTGTAACGCTGCTTAATGTTCTGAAGTTCGGAAGTCTTCATTCAACCGTTTTTTACGCAATTGGCTGCAAAGGTACAAAGAAAATCTGACATAATGGCATACTTTGGCAGAAATTTAACTTTCCGCTGCCGTTTCATGTTCTGTTTCTTTCTTTTCGTCGTCACCATCGGCAGGTTTGTCCTTGCGGAACTGGTCTTTAGGACGAACGGCAAAGCGAGCCTTCTCGCCATCTTCGCGCTTCTCGTGGAACAGCTTGGGAAGTGGATTCTTTAGCGGCTCGTCATAGTTTTTGCGATTGCGGAAGACGTCGATGGCGGTGTAGATAGCCTGACGCATGGATTGTTCGTCGGCCTTGCCTTGTCCGGCTATGTCGTAGGCGGTGCCATGATCGGGCGATGTACGTACGATAGGCAGTCCGGCAGTATAGTTGACACCGTTTTCCAGCGCGATGGTCTTGAACGGAGCCAGTCCCTGGTCGTGATACATGGCCAGCACACCATCGAAACGGTCGTAGTTGCCTGAACCAAAGAAGCCGTCGGCAGGGTAGGGACCAAATGCCTGAATGCCCTTCTTTGCCAGTTCCTCGATGGCCGGTGCGATGATGTCTTTCTCCTCAGAACCCAGCAGTCCGTCGTCGCCGGCATGGGGATTCAGTGCCAGCACGGCAATGCGTGGACATGAGATGCGGAAGTCGCGTTTCAGCGTCGTATGGAAAATGGTCGCTTTCTCCATGATACTTTCTTTGGTGATGGCACGAGCCACATCCTTAATAGCCAGATGCGTCGTGACGAGGGCCACACGCAGGGTCTCGTTCATTAGTATCATCAAGGTTTTCTGTCCGTCGCCTACGCTGGTCTCGATATATTCCGTATGACCAGGGAAGTGGAAACCAGGACTTTGGATGGTCGCTTTGTTGATGGGGGCGGTCACCAGCACGTCGTATAGCCCTTTGCGGAAGTCGGTCATGGCGCGGTCCAATGCCTTGAAGGCTGCTTCGCCAGCCTCTGCAGAGGGTGTTCCCAGCTCTATCTTTATTTCTTTATCGAAGCAATTCAGCATGTTTAAGCGTCCGTCGCGAGCGTCCTCTGCCGAATTGATGATGGTGTAGTTCGTCTCCAGATTGAGTGCCTTCTTGTGGTAGGCAGCAATTTTGGGCGAGCCATAGACGATCGGTGTGCAAAGTTCGAGTATGGTTGGGTCAGCGAAGACCTTCAGAATCACCTCGTAACCGACACCGTTGGTATCTCCTTGCGTGATAGCCACGCGAATTTTTCTTTCTTGTTCCATAATTATGTTGATGTTTCGTTATTTCGTTATAACGGGATTACGTTATTTCGTTATTCTTTTTGGCTGTGGACAATAGTCCGCAGGCCGCGAAGATGTCCTGTCCGCGAGAGGCCCTGATGGTAGTGGTGATGCCGTGAGCAGTCAGGTAGTCGCGCAATGCCTCCATACGTTTCTCGTCTGATGCGGGTAGGTCGACATTGGGAATCTCGTGGAAACGAATCAGATTCACGCGACACTCCAGTCCCTCCAGCAGTTTCGTGATTTCGCGACCATAGAGCGGCGTATCGTTCAGTCCGCCAAAGCAGATGTATTCGAACGAGCATCGGCGCTGGTGTGTGAAGTCGTATTGCTTCAGCAGGGCGATGGTGTCGGCCAAGGGCATGGCCTTCTCGGCAGGCATCAGTTGGAGACGCTGTTCGTGCAGGGGTGAGTGCATGGAGATAGCCACGTGGCATTCGCTTTCGTCGAGGAATCGTTTCAGCTTATTTTTCACACCCACGCTGCTCACCGTGATCCGTTTGGGGCTCCACTGCCAACCCCATTCTGCTGTCATGATGTCACACGTCTGTAGTACGGCATCGAGGTTGTCCATAGGTTCGCCTTGTCCCATGAACACGATATTCGTCAGGCGGTCCACCTCAGGCAGTGCATAGATTTGGTTGAGGATGTCCGCTGTTGTCAGATCACCTTGCCATCCCTGCTTGCCCGTCTGACAGAACAGGCAGTTCATCTTGCATCCCACCTGACACGATACGCACAGCGTCGCACGGTCCTTGTCAGGGATGAACACCGTCTCGACGAAAAGCCCTTCAGGGTGTGTTGCGACTGAGTCGCATTGCGTGCCACACTTCGACTTGTTAGTCGAAGAACAGACGGGAAAGAGGTACTTGATGGTGCCGTCTTTCGAACGTTGGCAATCGATGGGAGCCATAGCGCCGACCTCGTATTCCTCGTTCAGCCGCTCACGGTTCTGCTTCGAAATATTCGTCATTTCATCGATGCTCTTCACGTGCTTCACGTAAAGCCACTGTGCTATCTGCCTCGCTGTAAAAGCAGGCATGCCTAAACTACCGACGATAGCCTTTAACTCCGTCGATGTCAGCCCCAAAAGTCGTTTCTTTTGTGGTATCATGGGTGCAAAGGTACGAATAAGTGAGCGAAAAACCAAATTTATTTGGGTTTTTCCGAACGGAAGTGCCTTCACCAAGGGAGAAAGGTACGAATAAGTGAGCGAAAAACCAAATTTATTTGGTGTTTCGTAGAAAAAATAGTATCTTTGCACCTAAAATTAGCAAAAGATAAAGTAATGATACAGAAAACAGATTGCTTTTTAGCCTGTCACGACGAGCAACAGACCGCATCTTTGGCCAGTCGGTTGCAGCAAAATGCGTCGGTGAAAGGTGTTTTCTTCCTCCAGGATATTCCTATGTTGAGCAGTGCCATGCTGATGCATATTGCCGAGAAGGCTACTGCCGACTATGTGTTACTCCAACTCAAGCCTGTTGCCATCACGCTTGGTGCAGGAGCTTTGGAGCGTATGATGGCTGCTGCTGCCGATACGGGTGCCGTGATGGCGTATGCAGACAGGTTTGAGGTGAAAAATGGTGTCGTGGAACGTCATCCCGTGATTGACTATCAGGAAGGTTCGTTGCGCGATGATTTCGATTTCGGCTCGCTGGTGCTTATCCGTACGTCGCTCATCCATAAGTATGCTACCACCGATCGTGATGCCGATTATCGCTATGCCGGCTTCTACGATTTTCGTCTCTTCCTGAGTCGCGAGGGCAGCCTCTTTCATCTGAATGAATATCTCTATACCGAAGAGGAACTCGACCTTCGCGCCTCTGGTGAGAAACAGTTTGATTACGTGAATCCAGCCAATCGCGAGGTGCAAATCGAGATGGAACAAGCCTGTACGGCCCATCTGCGTGAGGTGGGTGCACTGGTGGATACTACTCAGTATCAAGAGATAGACTTCAACGAGCAGGAGTTCGACGTCGAGGCTTCCGTTGTCATTCCCGTCTTCAATCGTGCCAAAACCATCAAGGATGCTGTCGAGAGTGCCCTGTCGCAGAAGGCTTCGTTCAAGTATAATGTCATCGTGGTGGATAACCACTCTACGGACGGCACCTCCGACATCTTGTCCAGTATGTTGCTAAGCCACGGCGACAAGCTCCATGTCATTACCCCTGAACGCACAGACCTTGGTATTGGCGGATGCTGGAACGAAGCCATCTATAGCGAGCATTGTGGACGCTTTGCCGTTCAGCTTGATTCTGACGACCTCTATTCCTCGCCCAAGACATTGCAGACCGTTGTCGATGCCTTCTACAAACAGAAGGCTGCGATGGTTATCGGCTCTTACCGTATGTGCGATTTTGAATTGAACACCCTGCCTCCAGGACTCATTGCGCATAAGGAATGGACTGACGAGAACGGACCTAATAATGCGTTAAGAATCAATGGTTTGGGTGCTCCTCGTGCATTCTTTACTCCAATTCTGAGAAGCATCGGTTTTCCCAATACGTCGTATGGCGAGGACTATGCTTTGGGCTTGCAATTTTCGCGTCATTATCGCATCGGCCGTATCTTTACGGAGCTCTATCTCTGTCGCCGTTGGGGAGGCAATTCAGATGCAGCTTTGTCTGTCGAAAAGGTCAATGCCAACAACCTTTATAAAGACCGTCTGCGTACCATCGAACTGAAAGCTCGTCAGCGCGTACTGCAAGGGAAGGACGATTCCCTGACGCTTTCACCCATTGTCCGCTTCTTCCATCGTCAGTTGCAGACATGGCCTGAGGTGCAACAGCGTTATCGCGACCTGCAACAGGTGGAGACGCGCGAACTCATGACTGATACGATTACCCTACAGGTGCAGTGGAATCCTGCCCGTATAGGTTCTACGGGAGCAAAAATTGACCCCAAATCCATCGCCGAGCGTCCTTGTTTCCTGTGTGCCAAGAATCGACCTCAGGAGCAGATGCATCGTGTGGTTGACGGCAAATACGAACTGCTGGTCAATCCGTTCCCCATTCTGCCTGTTCATTTTACGGTGCCCACGCTGAAACACCAGCCCCAGCGCATCCTGCCCATGTTTGGCGAGATGCTCAATGTGGCAGAAAAGGAACCTGCTGTTACCATATTATATAATGGTCCGCATTGCGGCGCGTCGGCTCCTGATCATGCTCATCTGCAGTCTGTGAGTACGGGTCATCTGCCCTTACAGAAGGCTTGGCAACGGTTGAGCCGTAACCTTGTCGAAGTGGTAAAAGACGGCGACGATGATGGTATTTTCCAAGTTGTAGATTATCCTGCTGCAGCCTTCGTGATTGTCAGTCATAGCCAAAGTGTTGGTGAGCGTTTGTTCCGTCGTCTCTACGATGCGCTACCGCCTGCCGACGACGGTACAGAGCCCATGATGAATGTCATCGTATGGCGTTCTGACGATGTGTTGCTCAGCGTGGTGCTGCCTCGTCGCAAGCATCGTCCTGCGTGTTATACCGCTGAGGGTGACAACCAATACATCATAAGTCCTGGAGCAGTCGATATGGGTGGACTCATCATCACTCCTCGTGAACAGGATTTCCGTCGCGTGACTCCCGAATTGATTCTCGATATCTATCGCGAACTGTCGCTGACCCCAGAACAGATGCAGCAGGTCGTCGAGCGTGTAAAGAGTGAAGCCTTTAACGTTCAACGTTCAATGTTCAACGTTCAACGTCTCAAGGCCCAGCCGAATGTCTGTGTTGGCATTGTCAGCGGTCAGAAGATTGAGTTCTCGCTCAATGCACCCTATACCGCTAAGGGCGAGACCCTTGAAGGAAGGCAGGTGGTGGAGTTTTCCGAGGGTGGCATTCTCTGGCGTGGCAATCAGTATCGTGAACTCACCTTCACGCCCTCCAGTGCCGACGCTTCGTTCTCGCTGTTCGACGTCACCATTGGTGTCAATTTCCATTGGGAACGTAAGGAAACGCAGACCTTCCTGGGTACCCTGCGACTTGTGGTAGAGTCCGACCAGATTACGGCCATCAATGAATTGCCCGTCGAGAAGTATCTCGCCTCCGTCATTTCCAGTGAGATGAAGGCTACGGCGGGTCTTGAACTGTTGAAGGCCCATGCCGTCATCAGTCGTTCGTGGCTTCTGGCACAGATGCGTCGTCGTGAACAGGCTAGTGAACATAAGGACGGTTTCTTCTCGTTTATCAAGAAGGATGACGAACTCATCCGCTGGTACGACCGCGAGGATCATACCATTTTTGATGTCTGTGCCGATGACCATTGCCAGCGCTATCAGGGTATTACCAAACAGACCAGCAAGAATGTGGAGCAGGCGTTGAAGGCCACGCGTGGACAGATTCTCTGCTATGGCGACGACATCTGTGACGCACGCTTTTCGAAGTGTTGTGGAGGCATCACCGAGGAGTTCCAGTATTGCTGGGAGGACACCCCCAAACCCTATCTCGTCAGTGTTGTCGACCCCTATTGCAACACCAATGACAAGGCCATTCTCTCGCAGGTGCTCAACGATTACGACCAGGAAACCAACGATTTCTATCGCTGGACGGTAGAATACACAGTGGACGAGATTTCCGATCTCATCAACGAAAAACTCAAGGACGACTTCGGACGTATCACTGACCTCATCCCGTTGGAGCGTGGCAAGAGCGGTCGCATCTGGAAACTGAAGATCGTGGGTACAAAAAAGACCTTCACCATCGGTAAGGAACTCGAAATCCGCCGTGCCCTCAGTGAGAGCCACCTCTACAGCTCCGCTTTCGACGTTGAAAAGACGGCTAATGGTTTCCGTCTTCATGGCAAGGGCTGGGGCCACGGTGTAGGTCTCTGCCAAATTGGTGCAGCCGTCATGGGCCAGCAAGGTTTCAAGTACGACGAAATCCTACTCCATTATTATCGCAACGCAGAAATTAAACGTATTTACTAATGTCGTCATAACGGTATCACGTTATAACGTAATAAGAAAAAAGAGAAAATGAACAAACGAAATCCCTGGGCTTGGGTGCCCACACTTTATTTCGCCGAAGGCGTACCCTACGTCGCTGTGATGACCATCTCGCTCATCATGTACAAACGCTTGGGCCTCAGCAATACCGACATCACGCTCTACACCTCGTGGCTCTATCTGCCGTGGGTCATCAAACCCCTGTGGAGTCCCTTTGTCGATATGCTCCGCACCAAACGCTGGTGGATTATCACCATGCAACTGCTCATCGGTGCAGCTCTCGCTGGTGTGGCTTTCACCATTCCTGGGCCATGGTGGTTGCAGGGCTCGTTATGTTTCTTCTGGTTGATGGCGTTCTCCAGTGCCACCCACGACATCGCTGCAGACGGTTTCTATATGCTAGGCCTCGACCAGCACGAACAAGCGTATTTCGTAGGTATCCGCTCCACGTTCTATCGTATTGCTACTATCTTCTCCTCAGGACTGCTTGTCGGTTTGGCAGGTGCCTTGCAGGTCATCACGCGCAACATCCGCTACTCGTGGAGCCTTGTGTTCTACCTGATGGCAGGACTCTTTATTGCCCTGTGGCTATACCACAGCTGGGCACTGCCACGTCCCTCTGAGGATGGAGAAAAGATGCAGAAAACGGTGAGCGGCATCCTCAACGAATTCCGCCAGACGCTGGTCACCTTCTTCCAGAAGCCACAGGTCTGGGCGGGCATCTGTTTTATGCTGTTCTATCGTATGCCAGAGGGACTGTTGGCAAAGGTCAGTGCTCTCTTCCTCGTCGATGCAGGTCATAATGGTGGTCTTGGACTCTCAGATGGCGAATATGGTCTCGTTCAGGGTACTGTAGGTGTCATCGGACTGACGCTGGGTGGCATCCTCGGTGGTATTGCTGCCAGCCGCGACGGACTCAAACGCTGGTTGTGGCCTATGGTGTTGGCAATCACGTTGCCTGACCTCGTCTATGTCTACCTATCATATGTCCTGCCCAATAGTCTGTTTGTCATCAACGTCTGCGTCTTCATCGAGCAGTTCGGCTATGGCTTTGGATTCTCAGCCTATATGCTCTACCTTATTTATTATAGTCAGGGCGAGCACAAGACTTCCCACTATGCCCTCTGCACGGCTTTCATGGCACTGTCGATGATGATTCCTGGTCTCTTTGCCGGAGCCCTGCAGGAGTCCGTGGGTTATCGGGCTTTCTTCCTCATTGTCGTTGCAGCCTGCACGCTGACTTACATAGTCACGTGGTTCCTCAATATTGATCCCGAGTTTGGCAAGAAGGCAGAGGAGGATTCCTCTCAAGAATAGGAATTTCCCTACGCCGAAATAGGAAAATCAACTTGTTTCACATGCAAATAATACCTACCTTTGCAGTGTGAAAATAAAAGTTGAACCCTTTAATAGCATACGATTATGAAGAAGTTGTTTACCTATCTGACAATGGCCCTCGTGACAGTAACGATGTTTACCAGCTGCGACAAACTCTGGCGCGACAGTGAGGACCGCGAAGAAGCCTACACCCTCGAAGGCACCTGGACGGGATATATCGACACCTACATCTACGACCGTTACGGACTCTCGGGCGACAGCTATCGCACCACCATGTATTTCGAGCGTGAAAATAGCTACGGAGGCTGGGGCTACGAAGTTGACTATGACATGTATAGCCGCTACGACGACTATTACTACTGCGAGTTCACGTGGGAGGTTTACGGTGGCGAAATCCGCATCCGCTATGCCGACAGTTGGAACGATGTCTATATCTATGACTATTCCCTTAGCGACTACCACTTCTCTGGTTACATGGATGACGGCACCTCACGCGATATCCACTTCAGCCTGAGTTACGACGACCGCTTCGACTGGGGTTACTGGACACGCTCCTTCACCCGCAGCGCCGATCACAAAAATGTTAAGGCCAGCGGCAAGTTCGCCGAAGCTCTCAAAAACAAGGAATAAGCTTCCGATATAACATAATAGCAATAGAGGCCTCCCTGCAGGGAAGCCTCTTTCCTTTGCCTGTTATATCCCGAGACCGCCGTCGAAGGACGTCTCGACGGCTTTCGACTGCTGGATGCGAGAGTAGGGGGGCACGTTGTTGGTAACCCAGATGTTGCCTCCGATGACAGAGTGGTGGCCGATGGTGATGCGGCCGAGGATGGAAGCATTGGAATATACCGTGACGTAATCCTCGATGATGGGGTGACGCGGTACGTTGAGAATATTGCCGTTCTCATCGTACTTGAAACTCTTGGCACCAAGGGTAACGCCCTGATAGAGCGTGACGTGATTGCCAATGATACACGTCTCGCCAATGACGACGCCAGTGCCGTGGTCGATGGCGAAATATTCGCCAATCTGTGCACCCGGATGAATGTCGATGCCCGTCTTGGAATGGGCCTGCTCGGTGATGATACGCGGTATGACGGGCACTTTCAGTTCATGCAGTTTGTGGGCAATGCGGTAGTGCGTCATCGTGTTGACGACGGGATAGCAGAAGATGACCTCACCGTAGTTAGGTGCGGCAGGGTCGTTGTCGAACATGGCCTGAACGTCAGTATAGAGCAGACGTTTGATTTCAGGCAATGCGTCGATGAACTCCAGTGTCAGCCGTTCTGCTTCTTCGTAAATCTGCTGCTTGGTCTTGATGGCCTCGCAGTCCTCACAGAATTGTAGTCCGTGGGCTATCTCCTTGCGGAGCAGACGGGAGAGTTCCTGCATGTGTACACCGATGTAGTACGAGCGTATGTTCTCGTCGGATTGGCGCTTGTTGAAATAGTCTGGGAAGATGATATTCTTCACGAGACTGACTATCTGCCTGACCTGTTCGACGGAGGGTAGGGGCGCATCGATAGCGGGCATCATGCTCACCTCCTCCTCAGTCATCTTGGACAGCAGACTGACATTCTTTAATAGTATGTCGTTATTCATTTTATTTGTTATTTATTATTTAGGTCACAGGCCGCTTATGCCAGCGTGTGATTGTCAAAATACTCCTGGACGTCTTCCTTGTAGGAATCGGAGATGGGGATGTGCTCGTCGCCGAAAACAATGCGGAAACGGTCTATCTGCTGGGCTTTCGTCATGTGGACAATGTAGCTGCGATGGGTGCGCTGGAACTCAGGACGCGGAAGATAGTCCTCGAGTTTCTTCATGTTCATCAGACTCATGATTTTCGTACCGTCCTCCAGATAGAAGCGGACATAGTCCTTGAGACCTTCGATGTAGAGGATGTCGTCGAGTGAGATGCGAATGAGTTTGTAGTCGCTCTTGACAAACATGAAACGGTCCTGGGCGGTAGCCATCTGGCGTTGGGTGACGCTAAACCAGTCAAGGGCCTTGTTGGCAGCCTTCAGGAAGTCGTCGTACGAGATGGGTTTCATGAGATAGTCGAGTGCCGACACCTTGTAGCCTTCGATGGCATACTGCTGGAAGGCGGTGGTGAAGATAATCTTTGTTCCTGAAGGCAGGATCTTGGCAAACTCGATGCCGCTGAGTTCAGGCATCTGGATGTCGAGGAACAGCAGCTGTGCAGGATGGTCGCGCAGCTCCTTCATGGCCTCGAGAGCCGAGCCATAGGTGCCTATGAGGTTGAGGAACGGAGTCTTCTCTGTGTAGCTCTTGAGCAGTCCTGCTGCCAAGGGCTCGTCGTCGATAATGGCGCAATTAATCGTCATAATGTTTTCGTATAAAATGTTAAATTCTTAATTTACTGTTTGATTCTTTCCAATCGGTGATTTTTATGTGCGCACGATACTCCTTGCCGTCGGCAGAAGGACCCTTCTCCCACGTATGGTGTTTGAAATAGGCCAGCTCCAAACGGCGCTGCACCTGCTGGAGTCCGATGCCGTGACCGCTGTGGTCGCCGGCAGCCTTGGGGTGGTTGGAGTTGACAATGTCGCACGTAATCTGATGTTCGTCGGCATCAATGTTGATATGGATGAACGACGGCTCGGTGGGGCTGACCCCATGCTTGAAGGCATTCTCGACGAGCGAGATGAAAATCATGGGGGCAATATCAATCTGCGCGGTACGGATGGCGTACTGGAACTTGATATCGACGTTCTGTGGCAGACGGATGCGCATGAGGTTGACATAGTTCTGCAGGAATTCCACCTCGTCCTTCAACGGCACGGTAGGTTGCTGATAGTCGTACAGAATATGGCGCAGCATCTTTGACAGTTCCTGGATGGCCTCCTGTGCCTTGGGTGTGTCAAAGGCCGTCAGCGCGTAGATATTATTCAGCGTGTTGAGCAGGAAGTGGGGATTGATCTGGTTGCGCAGATTGCTCAGTTCGGCCGTAGCCCTTGCCGTCTCGGCGGCTTTGCGGGCTTGGTCTGCCCACATCCATTGCTGTGCGAGTTTGATGCATGTGGCTGCGGTGGCGAAGATGATGAAGTTGATGCTGTCGCGGATGATGAACAGGATGGCGTCGAGCATATCAGGCTCTCGTCGTGCGGTGTGGAACAGGTCGTTGGTGAAGTCCATCCAGTATTGCTGGAAGGCAACGAACACAATGATCATCACCAGGTTGATGAGCAGGAAGTAACGGTGCTTTCCTTCTACGAAGTAACGTGGTGTGAGCCACATGTAGTTGGCGTAGAACACCACCATGAGCAACAGCGACGGCATGCAGTTCATGACATACAGCAACATGGGCATGCCTGTACCCCTCATATACTGCATGGGTGATAAGAACATGTAGGCCCAGAACACCACATGCAAGAATACCTTCATCCGTCGGTCCAATATCGCTTTTCCCATCTTGTTATTCGTGTCTGATAGCTTCTATAGGATCCATATTTGCTGCCTTCTGGGCAGGGATGTAACCAAAGAGTACGCCTATGAATACACAGACGAGGAACGAGACGTAGATGGACCACGCAGGGACGCTCGACGGCATGCCGACGATGGCAAGCCCGGCACTGGCCGAACAACCTACGAGAATGCCGATGAGTCCGCCTGTGACGGAGATGAGCACCGACTCAATAAGGAACTGCAGCGAGATGACGGGTCCTGTGGCTCCCACGGCCATACGCAAACCAATCTCCTTGGTGCGCTCCGTTACTGACACCAGCATGATGTTCATGATGCCGATACCAGCCACGAGTAGTGAGAATGCCGCTGCGACGACGAGAATCAGCGTGACGGTATCCATCGTCGACGACATCGTCTCCATCATCTCCGCCTGTGAGCGGATGGTGAAGTCGTCAGCAGCCTCGCCCTTCAGTTTGTGATTGTCGCGCAGCATCTGAGTCAGTTCCTCGATGGCTGCATCGGAGAGTTCCTCGGTGAGTGCCGAGCAGACGATGCTCGAGAAATAGGTCTGTGCAACGATACGCTTCATGACGGTGGTATAGGGGGCAATGATGACGTTGTCCTGGTCCATACCCCACGAGTTGTAACCCTTCGACTTCAGCACACCGATGACGCGCATGGGAATGCTCTTGAAGCGGATGGTCTTGCCAATGGGGTCGTGACCGTTGAACAGCTCCTTAACGATGGTGGCACCAACGACGCACACCTTCGCGGCCTTGCGGATGTCTTCCTCGGTGAAGCAGTCGCCCTGTTCGACAGGCCATTGCTTGATGTCGAGGTAATCGATGGATTCACCGTACATCGAGGCGTTGGTATTGTTGTTACCGTAGATGGCCTGACCGGAAGCGGTGACCTCAGGAGACACTTTGGTCACAAATTTCTTCTCGCGCATGATGCGTTCGTAGTCGGCCATCTTCAATGTCTGCATGGCTGACGGGTCCTGACGCACACCACCACGCATGTCGGCTCCCGGACGGATGGTCAGCAGGTTGGTACCCATCGTCGAAAGTTCCTGACGGATGCTCTCCTTCGAGCCCTGTCCGATGGACATCATGATGATGACCGCTGCCACACCGATGATGATACCTAGCATCGAGAGGAACGACCGCATCTTGTTGTTGGCCACGGCCTTCAGGCTTACCTTGAATAAATTCGATATGTTCATAATTTCACTACGTTCATTATGACTTTTGTCACGACTCGGCAAAATTCGAACAAGTTCGATTTTGCTCTCGCTGTTCCAAAAGTTCATTTTTTAATCATCCTGTGGAATGGGCAGGGCGGCGAGGGCCTCGGCTGCCGACTTGATATTCGTATTGATGGTGTCTTCGCGAATCTTGCCGTCGCGCAGATTGATGTTACGCGAGGAAAACTCGGCAATTTCAGGATTGTGGGTCACGAAAATGATGGTGTGGCCCTTACGGTAGAGTTCCTGAAACAGTACCAGCATCTCAAACGATGTACGCGTGTCTAGGTTACCAGTGGCCTCGTCAGCCAACAGCACGGCGGGTTCGTTGACCAGCGCACGGGCAATGGCCACGCGCTGCATCTGACCACCCGACATCTCGTTGGACTTATGTTCCAGACGGTCACCAAGACCTACGGCCTGCAGGGCTTTGATGGCGGCCTCGCGACGTTGCTGGGCATTGTATTTCGAGTTATACATCAGAGGCAACTCCACATTCTCTACGGCTGTGGTCTTCGCCAGCAGGTTGTAGTTCTGGAATACGAAGCCGATCTTCTGGTTGCGCAGGTGGGCACGCTGGGTTTTCGACATCGTGCGAACGCTGATGCCGTCCAGAAAGTATTCGCCCGACGTAGGCGTATCCAGACAGCCCAATTGGTTGAGCAGCGTCGACTTGCCTGAGCCCGAAGTTCCCTGGATGGTGACAAACTCGCCCTCGTAGATTTTGAACGAGACACCACGCAGCGCCTTCACCGTCTCAGAGCCTACCTGGAAGTAGCGCTTGACGTTCTGCAACTCGATGACTACTTTTCTTTCTTCATTCATACATCTCACTTCTTACATCTAACATCTTACATCAGCCTTCTTACTTCTTCGGCTGCTGATTACCGCCCTGTTGGTTTCTGTTGTTACGCGGACGTGGCATGAAGGGGTTCTGGGCCTGCTGGCCTGCTTCCTCTTCACCACCGCTCAGTGTGAAGTCGACAAGCACCTCGGTGCCTTCGCTGATGCCACTGATAATCTCGGTGAGCATGCCGTTGGTGGTTCCTACCTGTACGGCATGAGCCTTGAAGACGTTACCCTCCAATGTCCATACCTTCGTGGGCGCTTCGACATCCTCAATGCTCTGACCCTCTGAGAGCAGGGCCTCGGTGGGCATGAATCGCAGCGCCTTGGCAGGAGCGGCGAGCACGTCGTTCTTCTCAAGGGTGAAGATAGTAACGTTGGCTGTGAGACCGGGCTTCAGCTTCAGGTCGTTGTTGGGGGCAGAGATGACCACCTCGTAGGTCACCACGTTGCTCTCCGTCGTTGCCTGCTGGCGTACTTGCGTCACCTGACCCTCAAACTTATCGTCAGGATAAGCATCGACGGTGAACGACACGCGCTGACCTTCCTTCACACCACCGATGTCGGCCTCGTCGATATCGGCAATGACGCGCATGTCTGTCAGGTCTTGGGCGATGGTGAACAGCTCAGGGGTGTTGAACGACGCAGCAACGGTCTGACCTTCCTCAACGCTCTTCGACAGCACGACGCCGTCGATAGGCGAGGTGATGGTGGCGTAGCCCAAATTGGTCTGTGCCTTCTGCACGTTCTCACGGCTCGAACGTACCGTCTGCTGGGCTTTGTCGAACGACAGGCGGGCATTCTCGTAGTCGTTGGCCGATATGAGACCCTTGTCGAACAATGTCTTGTAACGGTTGTAATTGGCGGTCTCGTAGTTCAGCGTGCTCTGCGCACTCGACAGGTCGGCCTTGGCACGGTTCAGCTCGCTGATGAGGTTGGTCTTGTCGAGTTCGGCAATAATCTGACCTTTCTTCACGATGGAGTTGTAGTCGACATAGAGTTTCGACACGATACCTGACACCTGTGTACCTACGGTGACGGAGGTAACGGGCTCGATGGTTCCCGTAGCAGTAATCGACGTGCTGATGTTCTGCTTCTCTACCTTGGCAGTAGAAAACTCTGCCTTTTGTTCTTTTTTGCCGCCTGAACACATCCGGACGACGAGGGCTACGACCACTACGGCGGCTATGCCCATCCAAACTTTCTTGTTCTTCATATCTTTGTTTTATTTTTACTTCTTACAACTTCATCGTCTCTCCTTCGTAGAATTTCAGCAGCTGCAGGTTGACGATAGTCATATATTTCGACTGCAACTTGTTCTGCTGGGCTTGCAACAGCTTGTCCTTGCCTGCCAACAGCTCGACGATGTTCTTCATACCCAGGTTAAACTGTTCCTGCAGGAGGTTGTACGACTCCTGCTCGCTCTCTACCGATGCAGACGACGAACGGAACTTCTCTTGGTTGTTGATGGCATTGAGCCAGTATTGCTCGATGGTCTCAAACAGGTCAGCTTCCTCATTCTTCAACGTCAGACGTGCCTGCTCTTGGGCGATGAGCGCCTTCTGGACATTGGTCTTGGTCTTACGTCCGTCAAACAGGGGAATCGATATGCCCACACCTGCCGATGTGCCGAAATTGGTCTTCATCTGTTTGCCCCAGGAGGTCGATGACGACGAGAAGGTGGATGTGCCTGCGCTACCGGTCATACTGACGGTGGGCATCCAGCCGGCTTTCGCTATCTTTAGCTGTAGCTTGCTCGATTCAATCCCCAGCTGGGCACTTTGAATCTCAGGCCGTTGCAGAAGTGCGGTCTCGTAAACCTTTTGCAAGGAGGGAACTTCTTCCAATGCCTGCGTGTCGGTAGATGATGGACTGGCAATGTCGAATTCCATGACACCAGTCAGTTGTAGCAGTTTCTTCAGTTGCAGCTTGTAGTTCGACAACTGCGTTTCCGCCTCCACGACGTTGTATTCGCTGGAAGCACGCTGGGCAGTAAGCTGCGCAAGGTCGGCCTTCGACATTTGACCGACTTCGACCATCTGCTGACCGCGTTCCTCGTTCTTCTTGCTGGTTTCCAGACTCTGACGGTTCACCTCGATAGCCTCCTTCTGATAGAGAATCTGCACATACAGCTTGGCAATGGCTTCCTGAACGCTGTTCGACGACTCCAGTACCGTGAGCTCTGAGTCCTGCTCCTTGAGCTTGTTCAGTTTCAGCTGGTTAGTGTTCTGACCGCCATTCCATACGGTCCACTGGGCATTCACTGTGTAAGTGCCGCTATACGACACCTTATCCGTAAGCAGATCGTCCCACGGGTCGTAGTTGACGCCTTGATTAGTCGATGCCGACACAGTAGGGAGTAGGGCGGCTTTCGACTGCTTGACATCCTCCGCAGCACTTTTCTGTGTCAGTCTGATTTGCTGCAAATCGATGTTGTTCTCCATAGCGTAGTTGATGCAGTCCTCCAAGGTCCATTGTTTTTGGGCATGGACACCAAGACTCACCAGCGCGGTCATCAATAAAAATGTTTTCTTCATTTTCTTTACCTTATTATATATATATTGTCTCTTCGAGTAATGGAATAATTCATTTTGCCGATGCAAAAGTATAGAATATCGACGAAATAACCAAAAATATTAGATGCAATTTTTCTTTTAGTAGGAATAATTATATAATTCTTCTATGATATTATCCAAATTAACGATATTTTAACGCATGTCGAGCCCTGCAACAACAAAAGAAGTCCGACAAAAATCGGACTTCGTTGTTGCGGAGGCAGGACTTGTCATCGTTTGCTTGCAAACGCTTTGACCTTGGTCAAAGAACTGCGACCGGGAGCATGTCGAGCCCTGCAACAACAAAAGAAGTCCGACAAAAATCGGACTTCGTTGTTGCGGAGGCAGGACTCGAACATGCGACCTCCAGGTTATGAGCCTGGCGAGCTACCAACTGCGACTATTTTTTGAAATAGCCAAATATTTCACCATATTTTCGCATATTTTTCCTCTTTTCAAACATTTTACGTCGAAAAGTTTGGCTATTTGCGAAGTATTTTTTAATTTTGCACACGATATGAGTACTGTGCAATCATAAAACTGGTACAGGAGGACTGATAATATGTCAATATCGAAGACAAGACAAAAGTTGGTTGACGTGGCTCGTCAGTTGTTCGCAAAGAACGGACTTGAAAATACGACGATGAACGATATTGCCCAGGCTTCGGGCAAGGGTCGCCGCACGTTGTACACGTATTTTAAGTCGAAGGAAGACATCTATTACGCGGTGATAGAAAGTGAGCTGGAACGTCTTTCCGACCAGCTTGACGAGGTGGCAGCCAAGCGTATCCCCCCTCAGGAGAAAATCATCGAACTGATTTACATGCATCTGAGCATGATTCGCGAGACGGTGGTGCGCAATGGTAATCTGCGTGCCGAGTTCTTCCGTAACATCTGGATGGTCGAAAAGGTGCGCCGTAATTTCGACGATGCCGAGATAGAACTGTTCCGCAAGGTGTTCCGCGAGGGTAAGGAGGACGGTGAGTTCGACATCGACAATGTCGATCTGGTGGCCGACATCACCCACTATTGTATCAAGGGCCTCGAGGTGCCTTACATCTATGGTCGCATTGCCCACGGTATGACCGCTGAGGCTACGAAGCCGCAGGTGGCCAAGATTGTGTATAGCGCCCTGGGAAAGAGACGGATGTAAAATCTCGGAATATAATGTCGTAATAACGTAATACCGAAATAACGTAATAACAAATAATAAATTAAAGTAAAATTATGGGATTATTAGAAGGAAAGACAGCGCTGATTACTGGTGCTGCACGCGGTATCGGAAAGGCTATCGCACTGAAGTATGCCTCTGAGGGCTGTAACATCGCATTCACCGACCTCGAGATCAACCTCGACACGGAGAAGGAAATCGCTGCTGACCGAAGAGGTGGTGAAGGCCGTAAAGGAGGAGTTTGGAAGCATCGATATTCTGGTGAATAACGCCGGTATCACCAAGGACGGACTGATGCTCCGTATGACCGAGCAGCAGTGGGACGCTGTTATCGCCGTCAATCTTAAATCGGCATTCAACTTCATCCATGCTTGCGTGCCTGTTATGATGCGTCAGCGTGGCGGTAGCATCATCAATATGGCCTCTGTCGTAGGTGTTCACGGTAATGCCGGTCAGGCTAACTACGCCGCTTCGAAGGCTGGTCTCATTGCCCTCGCCAAGAGTATCGCTCAGGAGATGGGTCCCAAGGGCAGACCGCTATGACTGCAGCACTGCCTGAGGAGGTTCGCAACGAGTGGAAGCAGAAGATTCCCCTCCGTCGCGGTGGTCAGGTCGAGGATATCGCTAACGTTGCCACTTTCCTGGCTTCCGACCTCTCGAGCTATGTCAGCGGACAGGTCATCCAGGTTGATGGCGGCATGAACATGTAACACGATGAAAGATTCGGTATTAATACTAAGTGGTGGGGTTGACTCCACCACTTTGCTATATGATGAGCAGGAGCGCATTGCCCTCGCCATCTCCTTCGACTACGGCTCGAAGCATAACAAGCGCGAGATTCCCTTTGCACAGCTGCATTGTCAGCGTCTGGGCATTCGCCATATCGTCATCCCCCTCGACTTCATGACCAAGTATTTCGTTAGTTCCCTGCTCGAAGGCGGCGAGGACATCCCTGAGGGCCACTATGCCGACGACAACATGAAGTCCACCGTCGTGCCCTTCCGCAATGGCATCATGCTCTCCATTGCCGTGGGCATTGCCGAGAGCAACGGACTCCGCTATGTCATGATGGCCAATCACGGTGGCGACCATACCATCTATCCCGACTGCCGCCCCGAGTTCGTCGACGCCTTCGACCAGGCGGCCTCCGCAGGCACCTTCGTCAATGTCCGTCTGCGTTCGCCATATACCCACATCACCAAGGCCGACATCGCCCGTCGCGGCAAGGCTTTGGGCATCGACTACAGCGAGACATGGTCATGCTACAAGGGTGGGGAACACCACTGCGGCCGTTGCGGCACCTGCGTCGAGCGCCGCGAGGCCTTCGCCCAAGCCGACATCGACGACAAAACTATCTACGACAAATAGCGCTAAGGTTACGGAAAGTCGAGCGAAAAAACCAAATTAATTTGTGTTTTTCCGAGACGAAGTAAGCTCGCCGATTTATCGGCAACGCCCAGAAAAGAGCGTAAAGCGCTTTGAAGAATCCTGCTCCGAGGAGAAAATGCTTTACTGCCGTGCAAAAAGGTTTTTTGTACGGCAGTAAAGGTTTGTTAGGGGCAAGGTAAAGTTAAAACTGCGTCGATGTTTGTTAAAACAACGACGCAGTTTGATAAAACAAAGGCGTTGTTTAATAAAACTGCGACAATGATTAATGTTTTTGCAACCGCCCGTAAGGAGTTCTTTAGCCGAAGAGGGCGCGGAGGGCTTCTTCGACCTTGCGGACGGGAACGAGTTCGATGTGGAACTTCTTGCGGTTGAGGGCCGCGAGGTTGTATTTGGGGATGATGATATGCTGGAATCCCAGCTTCTCGGCCTCGCTGATGCGCTGTTCGATGCGGGCGACAGGGCGAACTTCGCCACTGAGTCCGACCTCGCCAGCCATGCACCAGCCTTCGTCGATGGGCGTATCGACATTGCTCGACAGGACGGCGGCAATGACGGAGAGATCCATAGCCATATCGGTGACGCGCAGACCGCCGGCGATGTTGAGGAAGACGTCCTTCTGCATGAGTTTGAAGCCGACGCGTTTTTCGAGTACGGCCAGCAGCATGTTTAAGCGGCGCTGGTCGAAACCCGTAGCAGAGCGTTGGGGTGTACCGTAAGCGGCAGAAGAAACGAGTGCCTGCGTCTCGACGAGGAACGGCCGGACGCCCTCGATGGCGCTGGAGATGGCGACGCCCGAGAGTCCGTCGTGATTATCCGTCAGCAGCAGTTCCGAGGGGTTTGAGACCTGTCGCAGACCGGTCTGCTGCATTTCGTAGATGCCGAGTTCGGAGGTAGAGCCGAAGCGGTTTTTGATGCTGCGCAGGATGCGGTACATATAGTGCTGGTCACCCTCGAACTGGATGACGGTATCGACGATGTGTTCGAGGATTTTCGGACCGGCGAGGGTGCCTTCCTTCGTGATATGACCAATGAGGATGACGGGGACGCCGCTGGTCTTGGCAAAGCGGAGCAGGGCAGAGGCACACTCGCGAACCTGGGCGATGGAGCCGGCAGAGGATTCGACGTCCTCGGTGGAGATGGTCTGGATGGAATCGACGACGACGAGGTCGGGCTGGACTTCCTTGATGTGGTCGAAGATGGCCTCGAGGGAGTTTTCGGTGAGAATGAGGAAGTTATCAGCGGCGGAGATGTCGGCGGGAGAACCGCCGACCGCGCTGGCTGTGGGGGGACCGCCAGCCGCAGCGAGGCGTTCGGCGCGCATCTTGAGCTGGTGGGCGCTTTCCTCACCGCTGACGTAGAGCACGCGCTTGTCCGTCAGAGCGAGCATGGTCTGGAGGGTGAGCGTCGACTTGCCGATGCCCGGTTCACCGCCAAGGAGCACGATGCTGCCAGGCACGAGTCCGCCACCTAAGACGCGATTCAGTTCGTCGTCGTGCATATCGATGCGCGGGTCGTCCTTGGCTGAAATATCTTTTAGTCGCAGCACCTTGTTTTCACGCAGTTGATGGCCTGCTGAGGCAGCAGCCGACGTAGCCACAATCTTCTTCTTGGTGTCGGCGACCTTGATTTCCTTGAACGTATTCCACTGGCCACAGGCAGGGCATTTGCCTATCCATTTGGCCGACTCCTGTCCGCAATTATCGCAGACGTACATGATTTTATCCTTTGCCATAGTGGGTACAAAATTACGCAAAATCTTGCAAAACTGCAAATTATTTCGTAATTTTGCAAGCGAATTATGAAGAAATCGACGATAATCATGATAGTCTGCGTGCTGTTGATGGCAGCATGCGGACAGTCGTATGAAGAAACCAAGCGTCAGAAAGGGTTGAGTCAGCGCGAGGCGATGAGGAAGGATTCGGCTGCCCTGAAGGTGGCTGTGATGCCGACGCTGGACTGTCTGCCGCTGTATGTGGCGGAGCATTACCAGCTGTTTGACACGCTGCGCGGTGGTGTGCGCCTGAAATTCTATATGGCACAGATGGACTGTGACACGGCGTTGCAGCGTGGTAGGGTAGAGGGTGCGATGACCGACTTGGTAAGGGCCAAACGCATGGAGCGGCAAGGTATGAAGCTGCGCTATCCTGCCGTTACCGGTGCCTACTGGCAACTGATAGCCAACCGTAATGCCCGTGTGAAGCAGCTGAAGCAGCTGGACGACAAGATGGTGGCCATGACGCGTTTCTCGGCCACCGACTTGCTAACCGACCGCATGATAGACTCGGTGAAGTTGGATAAGGACCGCGTGTATAAGGTACAGATAAACGATGTCAGTGTGCGTCTGCTGATGTTGCAGAACAACGAGATGGACGTGCTCTGGATGATGGAACCTCAGGCCACTGCTGCGCGTATGATGAAGAACGGCGTGGTGTATGACAGCCGGAAGGATAGTTTGCAGCTGGGTGTGCTCGTCTTCCGTGAACAGGAGATGCGGCATCCGGAACGTGCCGAGCAACTGAAACTCTTTATGCAGGCCTATGACCAGGCTTGCGACAGCATCAACAAATATGGTGTGCGCCACTATCGCGACATCATTGTCGAGCGGTGTCAGGTGAAGAAGAATATGCTGGACTCGTTGCCCGATAAAATAAAATATGAACGCGCGCGAGGACCACGCGAACGGGATATTGCCCTCGTGGAAAAATGGCTGGGCGTGAAGAAAGAGGTGAGTGGTAAGAAGCAAGAGGTAAGAGGCAAGAAGTAGGATGAAGACATTGGATCACTCACTGGAACGCATCTACGCGCAACTCTGCTACGGGAACTGTGGCATGGCTATTGCCGAACTGGAAACCTATCTGGCTGCGTGGCCCGATGGACAGACGACGGAGGCCTTGCGCGTCATCAAGGAGGAGTATAGCCTGATGGCTGACTATTGGCGGAAAGGTGTCGTCGACGAGCAGCGCCAGCAGTTGTACCAGCGTTTGTTGCAACAGGTGTATCAACTGTTTGCCAATATTGCCGTCTATCGCCGTCTGCAGGCGTCGTCGTTTCTGACGGGCTTGTATCAGGGTGCCCGCCAGCAGTCGTACGACCGGTCGTTGTCGGCCATTCGTGGTGAGATGGAGAATTTCGTCAGCGAGATTGCCATGCTTGAGTTTGAGCCTGAGAACAAGCGCGACGAGAAGAGCCGAATGCTTTACAAGGCACACCAGCAGCACATGAACACGCTGTTCAATTACATCGTCACGTCGCGTATGTGGTCGGAGGGTGTCGGCAGCGGATTTACCGATTTGCTGCTGTCGCCGACGGTCGACAGTAACGACCAGCAGTTGATTGTCGCTGCTATCATGCTTGCGCTGATGAGTCAGTTTGATATGGTGAAGTTCCGTCTGCTGACGGATGTCTATCGCCAGTCGCAGGACGAGCATGTGCGCCAGCGAGCCTTGGTGGGGTGGGTGTTCTCGCTGGACCGTCATCTGATAAATGTTTTCCCTGAGCAGAAGGCCATCATTGATGAAATGTTGGAGTCCGACGAGGTGTGTCAGGAACTGACGGAACTGCAGATGCAGCTGATACTGACGCTGAATGCCGAGAAGGACAACGATATCATCAGCAGGGAGATCATGCCCGATTTGCTCAAGAACAACTCGTTTCAAATTACCCGTAACGGCATTGAGGAAACGGAGGAAGACTCGCTTGAGGAAATCCTGCATCCTGATATTGCCGAGCAGCGGATGGAGAAGCTGGAAGCCAGTATGCAGCGCATTATCGACATGCAGAAACAGGGCGTGGACGTCTATTTTGCAGGTTTTGCACAGATGAAGCGCTATCCGTTCTTCTACGATATCTCCAACTGGTTTGTGCCGTTCTTCATGCAGCATCCCGATGTTGCGCAGTTTGTAGAACGGATGGAATGTCTGCGCTTCGTAGAGTCGATACTCACAAGGGGACCCTTCTGTAATAGTGACAAATATTCGTTTCTGATAGCAGCCAATGACGTCCTCAGCCGTTTTCCGGCTTCTATGCGTGAGGTGATGATGAATAACGAGGCGTCGCTGGGAGAAATGGAGATTGGTGAAAACCAGACGGCAGCCTATATCCGTCGTCTCTATCTGATGGATATCTACCGTTTCTTCCGTTTGTTCCCCAACCGCAACGCGATGAACAATCCGTTTGAGGGTAATCATTCGGATGAGGACATCCTGAACGTCTTCGAATCAGAGTTGTTTATGCAGACTCCGCTCGACGGCTATAAGGCCAGTGTTGTCCGAATGATGAAGAAACATCATTTCGACAAGATGGCGCGCGGGGTATTGAACACCTTCCCGGAAAGCATGCGTGATGCGCAGTATTATATATGGACCAACAGCTACGAGAAAGCGCTGGAGATAGAACCTGATAATGTGCGTGCGTTGGCCGGTGCAGCCCGCTGGCAGTTCTCGCGTGGCAATTATGCTCAGGCTGATGATTATTACGACCGCTTGTTGTTGCTGCAACCAGACAAGGTGAGCTATAAGTTGAATAAAGCCGTCTGTCTGGTGAAGATGGAGGATAACGAAGAAGCGCTGAAACTGCTTTATCAGTTGGATTACGAACATGCCGAAGATGCGAATATCCAGCGGGTCTTTGCCTGGGCGTTAACGTGTGACGGTAAGTTGGAACAGGCGGAGAAAGTCTTTGTCCAATTGTTGGCCGACCATCACGCAACGGGTGAAGACTACTTGAACTACGGCTATTGTCTGTGGTTGATGAATCGCATTGATGATGCTGCCGCGAATTTCCGTAAATACATGGAAATGACGCCTGCCGAACAGCGTAACGACCCGCTTTTTGACTTCTGGTGGCTCAAGAAACGAGGCGTCGACATCATCCAGTATCGGATGATGGAAACGTTGGTGCAGTCGTAAAGTACAAATGTGATGTTATAGGAACGGCTGTAGCAGGTGGGCAAACCATCCGCGGAATTTCTGCCATCCGGTGCGGAACTCATCCCACGTCTCGTCGGTCAGTTCGAAGCTTTTCTGCTTATCACGCCAGAACATGTCGTCCAGTTCCTTCGTCGTGGCCTTGTCCACAATGACGGCATTCTCCTCGAAGTCGCACTTCAGGCTGCGCGCATCCAGGTTCGTGCTGCCCACGGTGCAGTAGAGTCCGTCGACCATCATGATTTTCGAGTGATGGAAGCCCGGTTTGTAGAGCCAGACCTTTGCGCCACGCTTCATCAGTTTATGTGCTTGGTAGAGGGCGCAGTCGGGGGTCAGGGGAATATCGCTCTTTGACGACAGCATGATTTCCACCTTCACACCACGACGGATAGCACGTGTCAGCGCTTTTGTCACCGAGGGTATCAGCGTGAAGTAGGGATTGATGATGTGGATGGAGTCCTTGGCCTGATTGATGGCATTGATATAGAATGTGCGCATGATTTTCGGCGTCACATGCGGTTCGCGATTGATGATGCCCACCATCTTCGTGCCCTTCGTGCTGGTGGTGTCAGGCTTCAGGCCTTCGAAGACTGTCGGAGTTCCGCCACGATAGTATTTCATGCCGCTGACGTTTTCACCAGTCGTACGATTCCAAATGCGGAAGAAGATGGCCTGCAGTTCGTTGACGGCATCACCCTCGATACGGCAGTGCATATCGCGCCATTCGCCTACTTGCTCAGTGCCTTTGATGTAGTAGTCGGCTACATTCATGCCACCCGTGTAGGCTATCTTTCCGTCGATGACCACGATTTTGCGGTGGTCGCGTCCGAAGATGTGGTTCACCCAGGGAAATCGGATGGGGGAGTACTCCACGATATCGATACTATCCTCGCGCAGGGACTCCAGGTGATATTTCTTCAATGGCTGGTTGTTCGAGTCGTTGCCGAAACCGTCGAACATCGCGCGAACTTCTACGCCTTCCTTGCGCTTTTCGCGCAACAGGTCGAACAGCAGTGAGGCTATGGAGTCGTTGCGGAAATTGAAGTATTCCAGATGGATGCTGCTCTTGGCCTGACGGATGGCACGGAACATATCGTCGAACTTCTCCTGTCCTGACATGAGCAGTGTGACGCTGTTGTCGTTTGAAAAGCGTATGTTGCTCTCGCGTAGTGTCTGAACTATCAGCGAGTCGCTTGTCTGGGCGCTCGCTGACAATAGTAATGTAGCAAAAACGGAGGCTAAAATCGTACGAACCATTGATTACTTCTTGTATTTCATACGATACTCCAGCGGTGTCATGCCAAACTTGTCCTTAAAGATATTGGAGAAGTTTTCGGCTGTCATGAAACCGACGTTGATGGCCAGCTCGCTCATGTTGATATTCGTGTTGACAAGCAGCGTGCAAGCGTGTTTCAGACGCAGGTCGCGTACAATTTCTGCAGGCGTCTTGGTCGTGATGGCACGAACCTTATGGTAGAACGGCACGCGACCCATACCCATTGCCGTAGCCATCTCCTCCAGACTGATCTGACCGCGGCTCATGTTCTGCAGCACGAACTGCTCGATGTTGCGCATCAATTGCTGGTCCATAGCGTCGCTCATTGAATAGTCACCGATTGTATTCTCGCCATAGTACTGGCGCATCAGTTCGCCACCGATGTTCTGAGGAGTCTCCTGTTGCTCGTGAGGAGCCTGTTCCTGCTCGTGAGGAGCAACGTTCTCTGCGCTTTCTCCTTCTGGGCGCTGAACATCCTGCTGGTCGTCGTCGTAACTGAATGTAGCCGTCGTCATACTTGCGTTGCGGCTCTCCAGTCGGCGTGTCTCGCCACCTTCGATGGTGTTGCTCTCCATCTCGATAGGTCCGAGACCCATCAGTTTGTTGAAGCGCATCACGGCCTCCTGGATATTGAACGGCTTGGCCAGATAGTCGTCGGCGGCAAGTGTGATGTTCTGGTCGGTCATATCCTGTTGTGACAGTACGCCGTCGGTCAGCAACACAAACTTTGTCTTCCTTCTGCGCGAATCCATCTTAAACTGGTTGCACAGTTCACTACCGGTCATCATGTCCATATCCTGCTTGCAGACGACGAGGTCGGCGTTCAGCATTTCTATATCGGGCAGTGCGTCCTTGATGTTGTCGTAAGTATGGAAGTCGTATACGTCGCGCAAATGGGCATTGACGAAGTTCAGGAATTCGTGGTTCGAATCGATGAATACCACGCTGAACTTCTTGCTCTGTGCGTCGAATTTGAACGGCTTGATTTCGGCCGTCAGTTCCTTTTGTGAAGAACCGATGTAGGCCACTTCGCCGCGGTCGTTCAACTCCATGCGGTCCTTTGCCGTAGACTCGGCCTTCTTCTCCGGATTCTCCAGCGTCGATTGCATCTCGGAGATGCGCGTGATGACTTGTAGCAGTTGGAAGTGCAGCGAGTTCAGCTGTTCGCGGCCTTCCATCGACTGTTCCTTCTCGGCCAGTGAGCCGATGATGGTCGTCATACGAGCCATGGGTTGGCGCAGGTCCTCACTGGTGTTCTTAATCTCTTCGCGCTGGCGTTTCAGCTCGTCTATCACGGTACGCTTGCTACGCCATATCTTCCTGATTTTCTTGATACCGTAGCGCCAAATGGCCAATATCAGGATGGCAATGATGACATACACCGTCAGTGCCCACCAAGATATCCACCACGGACGGTCGATGGTGATTTCCAATGTACGTTCCTGATTGCTGACAGCACCGTCGGCACTGACCGCCTTGACGTGTAGCGTGTATGTGCCGCTGCTCAGATTGTTAAACCTTACGCCATGCAGCAGTGCATCACCGTTGCGCCAGTCGTTCTCCAATCCTTCCATCCAGTACATAAACTGCAGTCGTTCGCCCTGGTTGTAGTTACCAGCAGCAAACTTGATGGTTAGTGTGTTCTGGCTGTTGCCAAGCTCTATCTTGCTGATTTCGTTCAGTGCTGATGTCAAGATTATGCGACCGTCATACTCGTGCCCCGTCAGAATCTCCTCTTCGCCGATGAACAACTGTGTCAGCATCACACGAGGCAGAGATTCCTGATCGTCCTTCGATGTTTTGCGTACCCAGTTGACACCATACAGGCCACCAAACAGCACGTGTCCGTCGGTCTTAGCCAGAATGGAACCCATATTGAATTCGTTACTCTGCAGTCCATCGTAAACACTGTAATTGTATAGTCCGAAAATGAATGTTCCGTCCTCGTGGTTGCGTTGTGTTACTACACGGCTCAGTCCATTGCTCGTAGTTACCCACATATTGTGGCGTCCATCCTCGGCAATACCGCATATCGAGTTGTTGCAAAGACCGTCTTTCTCCGTCAGGTAGTTCAGCTCGTCTTTCACTGGGTTCAAAATGTTAAGACCCTCACGTGTTCCAATCCAAATCAGTCCGCGCGAATCTTCGAATATCTGTGTGATATAGTTATTCGTGAACGTCTGTATGTTCGTCGAGTTACCCGTCAGTACCGTTTTCTCGCGTGTAGAAAGGTCCAGTAATACCAATCCTTCTGCCGTACCGATAAGCATACGGTTGTTTTGTCCGTAGAACAGTGCTGTGATGTTGTTTGTGTTCAGCATACCGTTTTCACGGGTGTATGCAGAGAAGGTGTCCATCTTCGGGTTGTACACCTGCAGACCGCCGTTGGTGGCAATCCACAGGTTACCCGACTTATCGGCACACAGTGCGTTGATGTGGTCGTCTATCAGCGTCCTCGAACTGTCGCGGGCAGCCGAGTAAATTCTGCCGACACCGTTCTGGATACGCGTCAGGCCGTTCTGTTTCGAACCTACCCACAGGCTTCCGTCAGGTGTTGTCGCCATGCAAGACACTTTCGTGCTGGCCAGTACACCATTATAGCCGATGACACCGTGATTACCAGTACCATACCATACAGTGCTATCGCCAGTCTGCGCCATAGCGGTGATGTCGCCGAGGAAGTTCGTCGCAAACTTATAGATGCTATTACCATAGTAAGCCACACCAGATTTCTCGGTACCTACCCATAGCAGGTCTGTATCGTCGACGTAAACACTCTGCACGCCGATGACCTCGTCACTGGTATTACTGCCTGTCAGGCTCGTGGGCTGTATGTTCTCCATCTCCAGCGTGTTCACGTTGAAACGCACCAGTCCTGCGCGGTCGGTTCCTACCCAGATGTTACCGCTTCTATCGCCCACCATACCATTCACGATGTGGTCTACAGCCACGCTGGTCAGACCCAGACGGTCGCCAATAGAGGTGTTCCACGTATTCGCGTTTTTGTTATATAGCATCAACGTGCCTTGTCCGTATAGCCAGATGTTATCCATCTGGTCGGCAAAGGCTTTCAGCGATTTTGTCTTGCGTAGGTGCTGGGCGGCAATATGGTCGGTCTGCCACACGGTATGTTGCTGTCGCATGATGTCGCAGCACACCATTCGTCCATCGTCGTAAACGGCAATGGCACCGTCGCGACATTCGCTGATGGAGCAGATGTTACCCTGTGGAACTCCGTGGGCGTCGTTCGTATATCCGAACTCATAGCTCGTCTGCTGTTGCATGTTATATGCCACGATTCCTTTGTTCGGTATCGATGCCCAGAAGTTTTTGTGACGGTCAATGAACACAACGTTTGGTTTCCCCTCGATACCCATGCTGGCATAAACCTGTTTCATGTCGCGTTCGAAACTTTCCGTTTGTGGGTGGTAAATACAGAATCCTGCCGACGTCTCTATCCATAGGTTGCCGTCCAGCATCTCCTGTAGACTGATGATGTAGCTGTCGGGCAGCGATGATCCGTCCTGCGAATTACTTTGGAAATTCTTGAATGTATAGCCATCAAACCGGTACAATCCTGCCGGTGTTCCGAACCACATATAACCTCGCTGGTCTTTCAAGATGCAGTTAATCTGACTGCTAATCAGTCCGTTACGTGCATCCAGTGTCTTAAACAGGTAGACGCCAGCTGCTGCTAATGGCAGTGCCAGCATGATGACTATGAGTATTCTTTTCAGTCTGTTCATATCTTATTATTCAGTTTTCAATTCTCAATTTCCGTTATTTCGATTTAAAGCACGCACGCATAGCGGTCTACAATTCCCAACAATTGGTGTTTGTCGTTCACCACCAGTACATTGTGTATCTTGTGCTTGTTCATCGTTTTCTGAATCTCGGCAATCTTCGTCTGAGGACCAACCATCTTTGGCGTACGTGTCATAATGTCTCCTACGGTGCGGTCGAAGAACTTTGCTTGCCATTTTTCCATAGCCCGGCGGATGTCGCCGTCAGTGATGAGACCGATAACATGGCCGTTGTCTATTGCAACACCCAGTCCCAGTTTGCCTTTGCTCACTAATATGATGGCCTCGCCCAAGTGCATGTCTTCCGTCAGCAGTGGCAGATTCTCGGTAATCATTACATCCTGAGCCGTTGTCAGCAGTCGTTTGCCCAACTCACCGCCAGGGTGGAACTGTGCGAAGTCCTGCGGCTGGAAGTTCCTTTGTTCCATCAATGCTACTGCCAGTGCATCTCCCATTACCAGTGTCGCTGTTGTTGAACTTGTTGGAGCAAGATTCAGTGGACAGGCCTCTTTCGCTACGCTTACGTTCAGATGGCACGTTGAATACTTTGCCAGCAACGATTCTGGGTTGCCAGTCATAGCGATGATGGGTATTTCCATGTGCAGTACCATTGGTATGAATCGAAGCAGTTCGTCCGTCTGCCCAGAATTCGAGATGGCTATCACCACGTCGCCTGCCGACATTACGCCGAGGTCGCCATGATATACGTCCAGCGGATTTACAAAAAATGATGGAGTGCCAGTCGATGCCAATGTTGCAGCAATCTTTGCTCCGATATGTCCGCTCTTGCCTACGCCAGTTACAATCACCTTGCCCTGACACTGCATCATCAGTTCCACGGCACGGTCGAACTCTTCGTTCATCTTCGGTATCAGGTCAAGCACTGCCTGTGCCTCATCCTTGATACATTGTATTGCGTAGTCTCTTGTCGTCACAACTATTATCTTTTGACTTTTAACTATATCAGTTTTGCGACCAAATCGCTAAGTGCACTCAGTTCCAGCATGTTCGCCGCATCGCTCAGTCCCTGGTCGGGGGTAGGGTGTACCTCGAAGAAAAAACCCGTCGCACCGAAAGCCTTTGCTGCCAGTGCCATTTGTGGCACAAACCGCCGGTCGCCTCCTGTCTTGCCGTCGCTGCCTCCAGGACGCTGTACGCTGTGGGTGCAGTCCATGATCACTGTTTCTGTTATTTCCAGCATATCAGGAATGTTGCGGAAGTCAACCACGAGGTTGTTATATCCCATCATGTTGCCGCGTTCCGTCAGCCACACTTCCTTCGCTCCAGCGTCACGTGCTTTTTCCACAGGGTAACGCATATCGCGACCGCTCAGGAACTGCGCCTTCTTAATGTTCACAGTCTTGCCTGTGCGTGCAGCTGCCAAAAGTAGGTCTGTCTGTCGGCACAGGAATGCCGGTATCTGGATGATGTCAACCACCTGTCCTGTCGGTTCTGCCTGCCAGGTTTCGTGGATGTCTGTAGTGAGTCGCAAACCGTATTTCGCCTTTATGTCAGCCATCATCTGAAGTCCGCGTTCGATGCCAGGTCCACGGAACGATGTTATAGACGTCCTGTTGGCCTTGTCGAACGAGGCTTTGAAGATGATGTCCGTGCCCAATTTCTGATTAATTTCCACCAGTTTTGCAGCTACTGTGTCGAGCAGCTCTGCTGATTCAATCACGCACGGTCCGGCTATCAATACAGGTCTTTTCATGCTTCAGTTTACACTTTAACCTTGCAAAGATAGATATTTTCTTTGACATGTGCAAGAAAAAAGGGCGGAAATTTAAATTTCCACCCTATTCCTCATGAATTCCTCTTATTTTCGTTTAATTCTTCAGTTGTCTGACGGGGAATATGAAGTACGTATCGGGGAATGGCTCGTCAGCCAGTGTGAAATGCCACCACCGGAAACAATAGCTTTTTGTCTAGGTCGGGATAGAAGTACGCCTTCATTCGAGTATCGGAAATATTCTCAGCCCATCTGACGAAGTGGTCAACGGCCTTTTGCGAGCGATAAGCGTCATAAATTTTCAAGCGGTATCCTAGGCTGATTACGTCGTCGCTTACGGCTCTCAAACTGTCTGCCGCACGCTTCGCCAGCAGTGCCGTTGGCTCCTGATAACCATCTATTCTGTCGCCTACGAAGTTGTATGTTCCGAAGTAGCGAATCTCCAGCATAGCGTCTAGTACTACGTCGGTCAACGTTGTAAACGCACTTGTATCCTCCGTTGCACTTGCCGTTTCTCCCACTGATTGCTCGGCGCTCTTTTTGCAGCCCACGACCAGCAGTATGCTGATAGTAAGAAGACCTAAAATATAAACTTTTTTCATGGCCTTTTATCTCATTTTGATACACATCTTCGTCAGGTCGTCGCTGGGCTCGGCACTACCCACAAATTCTTCCACTGCCTTGTGGATAGTTTCCGACGTCTCTCGCGCAGTGCCCAAATCGTTACGCAGTAAGGCTTTCAGACGCTCGTCGCCAAACTGTTCCTTGTTGGCGTTCTCGGCTTCGTTGATGCCGTCGGTGTATACGAAGAGCGTCTTGCCGTGCATGTTGTCCACTTCTTCGCCCTCAAACTCTATTTCCGGCCATAGTCCGATAGGCGCGTTGGCTTCCATTTTCATGTATTCGCCATCGAGCAGCGGGGGATTATGGCCTGCGTTACAGAATTCCATGTGTCCCGATTTCAAGTTGATAAGTCCGATAAACATCGTGACAAACATACCCTGCTCGTTGTCTTCAACTAATGCGTGGTTCAGGCGCGTGGCAATGGCGTTGGGAGTCAGATGGCCGTCTACCAATGTGCGGAACATTCGTGTCACTTCGGCCATGAACAAGGCTGCAGGCACACCTTTTCCACTGACGTCGCCCACGCAGTAATACAGTTGGTCGTCCAATAGCGCGTAGGCATACAGGTCGCCGCCCACCTCTTTGGCAGGAGTCATCATGGCGTAAATGTCCACATCCCTGGGTCTCAAAATAGTTGTCCGTTTCGCGAGCACTATAAGCTCGGTAGGCCTCGTCGGTCAGTTGCTGAAGTTTCGCTGGTAATTTTTCTTCAGCGCGAAGACGAAGGCTACTTATGCCCAGCAATACGAGAGTTAGCAATATAAAAGAGGAGAATTCTTCATATCATATCTTGTTTATATCGACATAGCCGTGCATGACGGCATAGATGGTTAGAGCGGAGACGCTGCGGAGTCCGAGCTTATCCATGATGTTTTTGCGGTGAGTTACAACAGTTGAAAGGGCGATATTGAGGCGGTCGGCAATCTCTTTGTTGATGAGTCCTTGGACGATGAGTGCCATTACCTCGATTTCGCGGTCGGAAAGGATTTTCTGTTGTAGTACTTGAGGGGTAGGGGGCAGATTCTGGCCGTGACCGTGGGCATGTTGGGCTGCGTGCTGTCGGTGAGCGAGAGGGTAAGCACAATGGTCTTACGACGGCGCTCGACGAAGTAGGCGCGGTTGGCGAGGACGATATCTAGGGACACAAAATAGTGAGCATAGATGTCGGCATCATTGGCTTCGAGTTCGGCAAGGGTGCCGAATGTGTCAATGGTGACGATAGGCATCATGTTGAGCAACAATTGCTTCAACCCCAGCGTGGCCAGCGTGTTGGGGTCAATGATGGCAATTTTCGGACGGTGATTTTGAACTGTCATCCCTTCTTATTCATGAATTCCAGACGACTGGCCTGCTCCATGACCATATCGGCAAGGGTTTCGTTTTGTGGCATCTTGCCGTTGATGGCTTCGAAAAACTGAACGAGAGACAGCTTGCCTCCTCCGGTCTTGAGGAGATGTACAATACAGAGGTTCTGCAGGCCGACTGTCTCGGCGAGGATGTCGATATCAGTACTGCCCAATTGGAACAATGCCAGCTGATAGGCGTCTTCGAAATTATTGTGCATGAGTCGCTCGACATCGCCAAGGGTGTTCATGCCGATACGTCGTAGTACTTTAAGATATGGCCACCAGGGGGCTTCATGTAGCTCGGCCTGTGTGATAGCGGCAATCTTGCGATTGAGTTTGTCGAACGGGCGCTTGTCGAGATAGCTGCGGAAGGTGTCTAGGTCGAGTGGCACTTCCTCAATTTGTCCGCTCTGTACGAGGCTTTGGGCGCGGCGACGATAATCGGCAATAGCATTGCGAATGCGGCTGAACTCGTTGTCTGCAAGTTCGAGCATACCTGCCAGTCGGCTGAGGTTGCGGTGATACTCTAGGGGCGTTTCGATTTCGGACTTGTAACCGATGTCGTGTTGGATGGCTGACCACACGTGTTGCAAGGCGGTGCGCATCTGCAACTCGAAGCGTACCTCATTGATTTCGGGCATCTCAGGGTTGAAATACAACGACTTGGGAATTCGGCAGATGTAGTGTAGCGAATTGTAGCCGAAACTGTCGAATTGGTGCATCCGACGCTTGTCGACGGAATTGTCCCAGTCGATTTCGAAGAGTACCTCAGCCATTGATGCGATACGGTCGACATCCTCGTTGTAGAATGTAATGATGCGTGCGCCAAAGATGTCGGTGATATCGAGCAGCGAACTATATTTATGTCCTTTGCGCCGAAGTTTTCCAACCAGCGACTCTTCAGCCTTGATACGCGACTCCATGGAGTTAACCTCGATACCACTCTGCTGAACCAGTGTGCCCAGTTTTTCCATTACCACACGTTGAAGCTCCTCGAAGAGCGGCTGCTTGTTGCAGTACTCTTCGAGAAGCATTTCACCATGTAGGTCGAGTCCGTAATCTGGCATATGAAATCAGCGGATATCGAACAGATTAAAGAAGCCGGTCATCATGAACACCTTCTTGATTTCGTCGTTGATGTGTTCAATAATGACTTTACCCCCCTTGGCAGTTGCCTCTTTGCGGATGGTCAGAAACAGGCGCAGACCAGACGAGCTAATATACTCAAGGTCCTTACAGTCGAGGGTGATTTGTTTGTCGGCATTCTCCAATAGTGGGGCAATCTCCTGCTGGGCCTTTACGGCAGCAGGGGTGTCGAGGCGTCCGCTGACAGTAGCAGTATAACCGCCGTTTTGTTCGTTAATCTCAAAAATCATTTTCAATTATGAATTATGAATGGTTATTACTTGATAATGGCCTTACGTGCATCGTTAATCTGGTCCTTAGCCTTAGCAACCTGATCCTTCAGCTCGGCAACAGAAGTGGCGTTGAGCACGTCCAAGGGAGCAAGAGCCTTTGCAACGGGCTGGATGTCGGGATCGTATTCTGACAGACGGTTGATGGCGTCGAGCACGAGGATGATGCGGAATGTGACGTTAGAAGCTGCCTCGTCGGTGAAGGTGCTGAGGTACTTGTCGGGATTCTGATTGGCAATGTAGAGCTGCTCGGTAAGTGCAGCGGCGGCCATCTGCCAGAAGTGGTTGATGCGGCCGTTCTTCTCCATTTCGTCATAGAGAACGTTTGAGGTCTCAAACAACGTGTTGGCATCGTCGATAGCCTTGAACGAGGGATCGTTGATGTCGGCAACGAGCTTTGTAATAGCCTTGTCGTAGTCTTCTGTAGGCATTTCGTAGAGAGCTGCAATCTTCTTGTCAACGTTCAATGCGCTGAGGATACGATACTTTTCTGCCAGCGTGGTAGCCTCCTCGGCAGCAGAAGCGGGCAGCAGATAGTCGGGCTTGACCTGCTTCTCTTCCTTGGTCAGCTTGATGCCGTCGTCGCCTTCTGACAAGAAGGGTAGTTGCTTCAACTTACCAATTTCGGCAGCGATGCTGTCGAAGTGCATTTTGATGCTGGCTTCGATTTGCTGCTGTTCGAAACTCTTCAGACTGTCAGTAGCTACCTCAGCCTGCTCACTTTTCTTTCCACCACATGCAGCGAATACAACTGCTGCAAATGCAATAGCTAAAATTGATAATTTCTTCATTTCTTAAATTTTTTGAGTTATTAAAATGTTAATTATTTATCTCGTTAATTCTCTGTTTTGCGAATGTATCTCCCTGGGCAGTCAGTGAGCAGCATCAGTGTAGTGATGATACACATGAACAGCAGCATGGCCATATTGAACCAGAGTGTTTTGATGTGCCACTGGCCCACAATCTTCTCGCTGCTGTAGAATGGTGCACGACCGATAGTGCTTTGTGGCGTCAGGAAGATAAGTCCTGTACGCGGCACAGCATAATTATCAATGATGTCGAGCATTCGTCGTTGGTCGGCACCGATGACACAGTCTTCCAGTTTGATGTTATAGTTCTGTCGTTTCAGGTCGAGCAGGGCTTCTTTGCCATTCTGACGGATATAGCTCGACGTCAGTGCATCGGCCTTCAGCGATATTTCGTTGCTACGCTTCGAAAGGATATTCTCGGCTTCTCTCATATAGTCGTATAGTGATTGGTAGGACTCGTCGCCGCTATAGGGCTTCATGTCGCAATAAGTCGTGATTAGCGGCAGGTTGGTGCGGATGACAGCCATGTGATCCACAGTGGATTCCTTGCCTCGCTTTTGCTCGTCCTTCATGGTTTCAAGCTGTGATTGCAACTCATAGAGCAATCCCATGTTGTAGTATTGCGTTTCATACTTCTTCTTGTCGAGCTCGAAAAAGTTACGCTCATATTTATTGTCGGTGAACGATGTGACGGCCAATGCCTCGTATGACCAGCGCGAGGGGATGAGGTCTCCGATGATGGGTACGTTACCCGTCGTGCTCTTGGGCGTCAGGTCAGAGAAACTGACTACTAGTCCGCAAAGCAGAATCTGGGGAATAAGCAGCATGGGAATGCTGATGTAGATGGCTACGACGGAGTTGAGACATTGCGACAGCAGTAGTCCTGTGAGGTTGGCCAGCAGGGCCGTCATAAACAGGATGAGCCACCATGTTGTAAAGAGCCCGTGCAATTCCATGATAGCATTGCCGACAACGATGAACAGCAACGTCTGGATGAGTGACACGAAGGCCATATAGACAATCTTCGACCAGATATAGCTGCCGTATGACAGATGTAGGAATTGTTCGCGTTTAAGCAGTGCGCGGTCCTTGATGATTTCCTCGGCGCTGCCACTCATGCCCGTGAACGTAGCCACAATGACGGCCATAAAGAAGTAGCTGACGAGGTTCTTGTTGTCCATGACGGAATATCCCTCGGGTGGAGCATAGCGTGTGAGGAAGGCACAGACCACTGCCAGCAAGGGAGCCTGCAGGAGAGTGATGCAGAGATATTGCACGTTGGTAATCTTCGTCTTGAAGTTACGGTGCAGGAAGATGGCGAACTGTTTCAGTACGCCAGGTTTCTTTTGGTCGGAAGGTGGTACGTTGCTGACAGCGGGGGCGGGCAGCTCAGGACGGTTCTTCAGATAGAGCTCGTGCCACTCCTGGGGCGTCATCTTACGCTCGTCAGACACCTCGCCATTGCTATTGAGCGTCTTCTCATCAATGATGTTGAGTACGATTTCGGGATTGACGTTGCCGCACATGGGGCAAGCGCTGGTCTCTGCATCGGCATAGTGTGCGGCCTCCTTGAAATAGGTGATAGCGTCGATGGGGTTGCCGTCAAACACGGGATATCCGCCACGATCGAGCAGCCAGAGACGGTCGAAGAGTTTATAGACGTCGCTGGACGGCTGGTGGATGTTGACGATGATGAGCTTCCCCTTCAGCGTCTGTTCCTTCAGTAGGTTGATGACCTTTTCGGTATCTGCTGACGACAGTCCTGAAGTCGGTTCGTCGAGGAACAATACGGCTGGCTCTCGGATGAGCTCAAGGGCAATATTCAGACGTTTGCGCTGTCCGCCAGAGATATATTTGTTGATGGCCGAACCTGCTTTCAGGTCTTTGACGGCATCAAGTCCGAGATCCTTCAGGGTCTTCATGACACGACGGTCGAGTTCCTCTTCTGCCATCCCTTCGAAGCACAACTTGGCGGTAAACCAGAGGTTCTGGTAAACGGTCAGCTCTTCGATGAGCAGGTCATCCTGAGGTACGTAACCGATGAGGTCCTTGGCCTCGGGCTCGCTGATGTCGTGACCGTTGATGGTAATCGTGCCTTCCTGAGGCTTCATACTGCCGTTGAGCAGGGAAAGGAGGGTCGTTTTGCCTGTTCCTGAACCGCCCATGATAGCCAGTAACTCGCCATTGTGCAGGTTGAAGCTAAGGTTGTGCATGCCGTTGTCACTTCCTGGGAATCTGAAGGTTACGTCGCGTCCACAGAACTCAACAGCTTCTACCTCGCTGTCCGACTTGTCGTAGCAACTGATGATGGATGAGTAGTAAACAGGGCGACCGCTTTTGCCTTTCAGCACACTGCTCTGGAGCCATACTTGATAGCATCCCGAGAGCACGGGAACATCGTTGAGCAAGACGGTATCGTTGCCCATGTATGTAAACATCAACAAGCCTGTGAAGGGGTCGAGCAGGGTTTTGAGTTGTCCGTCAAAACCTTCTAACTGGTGCAGTATGACGTGCTCCGTGGGTTTGTTGTTGACATAATCCATGAAGTTGTTATACTGCTCATCAGGGATGTTAAACTGCTCAGCCATCGTGCGGAACATGACATCGGTAAATCCGTCGTCGTCGGCACAGAATTCCAAAAGACGTAGCAGCAACAGGGCTTTTTCTGTGTTGCGGATGTCCGTTTGCAAATTAGAACAAATAGAGCGGACGGTATCCTGGGTGTTCAGGTCATCGGTCATCTCGTAAGCCATGCGCATATCGCTGTAGAGATCCAGATAGAGATCGATGTTCCTGATGCCGAATTGGCGACGTAAATAGCTTACGAGCATCTCTTTTGCCCGTTCCTCGTCTACTTGCTCTACTTTGCCAAATAGCGCAAATAAACTGATAAAGCTAGATAATATTACGTCAGTCATTTCTCTATTAATTTGCAAATTTACTTAAAATCTAAGACTAAAGTCTTATCGAAGTAGTTAAAAAAAATTAAAACCTGTTTAAACGGTCTTTTTCCGTAGTGTCAGGACGTTCTTTCCGTCTATACGTTCGTAGTTGATAGAGTCCATAATCTGTCTGACCAGATGGATGCCAAGTCCACCAATCGGGCGTTCTTCGGCCGATAGAGTGGTGTCCACTTCTGCCTTTGTTGTGGGGTCAAAAGGTGTGCCCCAGTCAATGATGACAATCTTCAGACACTGATCGTTGGCTTTGGCCTCGATGAGAATGTCGCCTTTCTTGCCAGTGGGGTAGGCGTAGTCCATTACGTTAACTACAGCCTCTTCAATGGCGAGGTTCAGACTCATAGTCAGCGACATGTCAAGACCGATGGCCTCACACACTTCATCGACGAAAGCTGCCAGTTGTGGTACTTCGTCGACGTTGTTAGTCAGTTTCAGACTGCGGGACAGACGCATATCGTCGTCCTGTTCCTTGGAATACTGAATGGCGAGCATAGTCTGGTCGTCACTCTGTTCAGCATTTCCTACAAAGTCTTGTACAACTTTTGTCATATGTTCAATAAACTTCTCTGGTTTCCGTTCAGCCTCACAGGCGGTATCCAGGACACGTTCTTCCTGGAACTGTTCGTGGCGCAGATTTTCGGCCTCCGTCAGTCCGTCGGTATAGAGGAAAATAGTTGTTTGCGAGTCGATAACGGTTTCCTGTAGGGTGAATTTCCAGTCGGTGATGATACCAACAGGAAGATTGGAGTCGCAGGGCAGGAAACCAACCCCCTGGTCGCCGATTAATATTGGTGCGTCGTGTCCTGCATTCGAATAGCGCATACGGCCTGTAGGCAGGTCGAGGACGCCGATGAACAGGGTGACGAACATGTTCGATTCGTTGTCTTCTGAAATGGACTCGTTGATGGCTGTCATGATGCGTGCCGGCTGCGATTCGTGGGATGCGATAGTGCGGAACAGCGAGCGTGTGACAGCCATGAGCAACGACGCAGGAACGCCCTTTCCGCTGACGTCGCCAATGCAGAAGAACAGTTTCTCGTCGCGAAGGAAGAAGTCGAACAGGTCGCCGCCCACCTCCTTGGCAGGCATCAGTTGTCCGTAGATGTCTACATCGTCGCGGTCGGGGTATGGCGGGAAGGTCTTCGGCAACATTGACATCTGGATGCTTCGGGCTGTCTGTAGTTCTCCCTCTATACGTCCCTTGTCTTCGTTGATGGCCTTGGTTTCTTCAATCTGTTTCACCAGCGACAGCTGCATGGTTTCGAACGAGTCGCGCAGACGACGCATCTCGTCTTTGGTCTTGATCTTTGGCAGCTCAGCGGTGAAGTTACCCTTGGCTATCTCGTCTGCAGAGACCGTAAACTGCCTGATGGGTTTGGTCACTTTGCGCACGGTGAAATAGCAAGCCAAGACGATAATGCCGATACCGATGAAAGTGAGAACCCCCATGAATGCCATCAAACTGTTCAACAGCCACAGCATGTCTGTTATGGGGAGTGTCACTACCATCAGCCAGTCTGTGCGCTCAACACAAGCGGCAAACATTAATATGTAGCTTTCGTTCTTGTCTCTATAGAGCCTGTAAAGTCTATCGTCAGTACCTATTCCGAGAATGTCCTGGACGATTTTTTCCTTGCGCTTTTCTTTGTCTTTGATGTTCTTGAAATAGTCTTTGAGTGAGGCTTTCATCACCAGACTCGAGTCGGGATGAGCCACAATCGTACCTTGACGGGTGACAAGGAAACTGGTGAAATGGCTTTTGGCTTCAGAGTCGAACACATCCATGAAATTTTCATTGAAGGCGCTGTCCGACTTCAGTCTCAACGTTTCTATCCAGTCCAGCGACAGGTCGGCAGTATATACGGCATAGGCCTCGTCCTTGTCGTTGATGAGCGGCAACGAGTAGGTAATCATCGGGAAACCTCCCCCTCCTTCGTCTACGTATGGCTCCGACCAGTAGCCTTTCTTCAGTTCGACGGGTTTCTTAAACCACTCTTTCTCAGGATAGTTGTATGCCCGTGAGTTCAGTTGTGTGGTATGAATGCCCGTAGTGGTGCGATAGGCGTAGGGCGCATATCGCTGCCCCTTCTTAGGTTCGTAGTCTGGGTTAAAAGCAATGGCCGTTCCCATAATTTCTTCGTTCAGCTTCAGCATGTGCTGTACGCTGGAGAATAGCATATCGTTCTGATAGATGTTCTTTTTCGCTTCCGGCACATTGTTTCTGACCACCGCCTCCACATTGGAGAATACGGTGTTCATCTTCTCGTTGGTCACTTCCATGGCAGTGCCGAAGATAAGTCCCGTGGCCGCTACGCCTAATATGTAGATGAGGACGAAAATAAGCCCAAGAATAAGTATGAGGCTAATGATTGTAGCCACCGTAATGCGCCATGTCAGACGTGAGACAATGGAGCGTGAAGGGCGGAATATGTTCAGTAGACCCATCAGTTCTTAGTATAATATGCGTGCAAAGTTACGAATAAGTGAGCGAAAAACCAAATAAATTTGGATTTTTCTGAACGAAAGTAACTTCACCTAGGGTGAAAGTTACGAATAATTCTTAACTAATGGCGTCTTTTTACCGATTTTTTTGTACCTTTGCACGAAATTTTTTCATTTAGACGTTTATGAAGTTGCAAAAATACATCACAATTTTCGTTTTTTTTACCTCGCTGACCGTCGCTCGCGCACAGGAGCATACCCGTTTTCTGGATCTGCCGCTCGACCTTGCCCCAGAAGAAATCATGGAGACGCTGGAGGATAAGGGTCTGCAACGGGAAAACCTATTCGAACTCTCTGGCCGTATTGCGGGCCTCGACGTGTGGCTCTATGTGAATGTCAACAAGGACTCTACAAAGGTTAACCAGCTGTTGCTGACGACGCAGATGCAACAGGGCAAAACCCTGCGCGACGACTATGTTGCCCTGCGCAAATGGATGCAGAAACACTATGGTGCCCCCACGTGGGAATCTACTGTCCGTTCCCACTCCTTTGCACGCTGGTATGTGGGTTACGATCGCGATATCGTGATGATTGCCACCGCCTCTGCTGGTGTCGAGATATGGTTCTACGAAAACCACCAGCGCCGTAACATTGACTACTATGCCATTCTGAAATATTGCGAGCGTAATCCTGCACCAAATATGCCTGTGATGTATGCCCGCGACAATGTCACGTGGAAGAGTACGGGCGATACCTCGACGGTAAAAAAGAAAGTCGCCAAGCGTGACATCCGCAAAGTCTCCAAGAAAAAGGCTAAGACAACAAAACAGCGCCGTTCGAAGACCGTTAAGTCTAAGAAACAGCGCCGTAAGCGTTAGTATAAAGTTCACCAGGCTTGATGTCTGGGGCATTTTTTTACGACAGGAAGCCGAGCAAAGCACCCGCAGCGACAGCTGAACCGATGACGCCAGCAACGTTTGGTCCCATAGCGTGCATCAGCAGGAAGTTGTGGCGGTCGTACTCCAGTCCGAGGTTGTTCGAGATGCGTGCGGCCATAGGCACAGCACTCACACCAGCGTTACCAATCAGCGGATTCAGCTTCTTGTCCTTTGGCAGGAACACGTTCATCAGCTTCACAAAGCAGACGCCGCTCATTGTGGCAATGATGAAGGCTCCGGCACCGATGGCGAAGATGTAGATGGTGTTCATGGTCAGGAACTCAGAAGCCTGTGTCGAACAACCTACCGTCAGACCCAGCAGCATCACCACAATATCGTTCAGCGCAGCACCAGCGGTTTTGGCCAGACGGGTGGTCTTGCCGCTCTCCTTCAGCAGGTTGCCGAAGAATAGCATACCCAGCAGGGGCAGACCAGAGGGTACGATGAATGTGGTAAGCAACAGACCCACGATGGGGAACAGGATGCGCTCCGTCTGTGAAACCTCGCGGGCGGGCTTCATCTTGATGACGCGCTCCTTCTTCGTGGTCAGCAGACGCATAAGAGGGGGCTGGATCAGCGGTACCAGCGCCATATACGAGTAAGCACACACCGCGATGGCACCCATCAGGTTGGGCGACAGCTTACTGCTGAGGAAGATGGCCGTAGGACCGTCGGCACCACCGATGATGGCAATACCCGCTGCCTGGTTGGGTTCGAAACCCAAGGCCAGCGCAAACATATAGGCACCAAAGATACCAAACTGTGCAGCAGCACCAATCAGCATCAGCTTCGGATTCGCCAGCAATGCCGAGAAGTCCGTCATAGCACCAATGCCCAGGAATATCAGCGGTGGATACCATCCTTGCCGCACACCCTGATAGAAGATGTTAAGCACGGAGTTGTCCTCATACAGTCCAATCTCCAGTCCGGCATCAGCGCGGAACGGGATATTTCCTAATATGATACCCAGTCCGATGGGGACGAGCAGCAGGGGCTCAAAGTCCTTCTTAATAGCGAGCCAGATAAAGAAGGCGCCTACTACTATCATGATGAGGTTACCTGCCGTCACGTTCGCAAAACCCGTGTACGTCAGAAACTCATTGAAGTTTTCTATGATAAAGTTTGTAAATCCCATAGTTAATTTTCAATTTTCAATTCTCAATTTTCAATTAACCAATGGTCAGCATCACAGCACCTTCCATCACGGTATCGCCCTGATTGACGAGGATTGATGTGACGGTACCAGCCTGTTCGGCCTCGATGTTGTTCTGCATCTTCATGGCCTCCAGCACAATGACCACCTGACCGACAGCGACGGTATCACCCACCTTCACATTGATGGCGTTGATGGTGCCAGGCAGCGGAGCCTTTACGGGAGTACCTGCGCCTGCGGGAGCAGCGGGTTGCGGCTGTGCAGCTACGGGTGCAGCGGGCTGTGCCGCAGGGGCCTGAGGCTTCTCTGCCGGCTGTGCTGCCACGGGAGCTGCTGCACTGGCTCTGGTTGCTGCCAGTTCTGGATGCTTGGCAGCATTAATGGGTTTCTGCATCTCTATCTCGAATGGGATGCCGTTTACGTTTACTCTGGCTATCGTGCCTTCTACGTCGGTGATTTCTACCTCGTAGTCTACGCCTTGTACTTTATACTTATATGTTTTCATTGCTTAATCTTTAAAAGTTGGAATTGTTGGTGCGTTATGCTGGGTGGGGATGAGCGGCTCGTGCAGATGCGTCATCTGGCTGTATTCGTCGTCCCAACCCGTATTCTTCGGTTTGATAGTGATTACGCCGCTCTCCATGTCGTGAATGTCGTCTGCATATTGGCGCAGTGCCAGTCCAATGACGGCCATATACACCTCCTTGTCTATACCCTTTGTGTCGAAACCTTCCTGCAGCATGACGCCCGTCTTGTGACCAATCTCGATAGTCTTCTCCACCGTCTTCGTGATGGGCTTGATGGGTTGCTTGTTGATGACCTTCTTGGCCGTTTCCTGATGACGCATAAACATGCCGAACAGCGTGAAGAATAACCACAGCAGGGCCAGGCAGAAGAACACGATACCCATTGCCATGATGGCCATACCGAAACCGTGCGGGTCTTCGCGCTTGAATTTTGCCACCTTCGACTCGCTCACCACCGTCTGATTCTGGATACCCAGCGTCACACGGTCGGCCGACTTTACTTCCCAATCTTTCGCCGTACCGTTGTTCGCAATACGTGCGTACGACTGGTCAGCCTCCAGCACGGGTACTGTCACCGAGTCTATCAGCTGCGTCGCATTACCATTGTACAAGGCTATCCACGTCGGTTCCGTCGTGTTCACCTTCACAGAGAGATGCAGCGCGCCTTTGTTCGGCTGGCTGCCCAGTTGAAGCACGATGAGCTGTCGTCCGCTGAGGTTCGTGCGCTCGTCGCCATTCGGAATCTGGCTCATCCGCTTCACGCGCTCAGGCACGCTCATCTTCTTGTCGAGCACGGAGCGGTCCGTCGTCACATACATCCCACGGATGTTGTACGTCGAAAACGAGATGTTGGCTATCTCCAGCCACGCGTTCCTCGCTCCGTATTCGTCAATCAGGCTCGTCTCGTTCACGGTCATCACCTCGTTCAGCTTGATGCTGGCATCCATCTGAGCCATCATCGGCAACGAGGTCACCGCCACGAGTGCGCCTAACAAGAGTTTTTTGATTTCCATTATATTATATTAAATATGTATTATTATATATATAGCTTTCTCCCGGTTCACCGATTTCGGCTGCGAAGGTACAAAAAAAATGTGAACTGACCAAACGTCAGCCCACCTTTTTTCAACTCTTAACTATTATCTTTTGTCTCTTTGCTAAAAGAAAATCACGCCCATCGTTTGGTGGGCTCAATTTTTTTTGTACCTTTGCAGCATGAAAATGAAACAGTTTCTGGTGTTATGGACGATACTCTTGGGCGTGGGGCTGAATGCCTCGGCGCAGGAGAATTTACAGCGTGGGGCGATAGCCTCGCAGGTGAAGAAGACGTTTACGACGGTGAAGGAGATTCCCATCACCAGCGTGAAAAACCAATGGCGTAGCGGTACGTGCTGGGCTTACGCCACGCTGGGCTACTTCGAGAGCGAGATATTGCGGCAGACGGGTAGGGCGTACGACCTGTGTGAGATGTTCGTGGTCAGCAACGACTACATGGACAACGCCACACATTATGTCCGCATGCACGGCTATAGTCAGATTTCAGAGGGTGGCTCGTGTGACGACGTGCTGGAGGTTATCCGCCAACACGGCATCTGTCCTGAGAATGCCATGCCGGCACCAGGTTCGCTGACGGGCGATTCGCTGGCTAATTTCAAGGTGTTCTTCCCTGAATTGGAGCGCACCGTGAGAAGCATTGTCCTCAAGGACGCCAAGGCACCCTTGCCCCATTGGCAGGATAGTGTGCAGACGGTCATCGAGAAATACCTTGGCCGTTGTCCGGAGTCGTTCGTGTACGAGGGCAAGACATACACGCCGAAGTCGTTTGCCGAGAGTCTGGGACTGAACCTTGACGACTATGTGAGTCTGACGAGCTATACGCATCATCCGTTCAACCAGTGGTTCGTCATCGAGGCACCCTACAAATGGCGTCTGAAACCCAGCTACAACATCCCCATCGAACAGTTGATGGACGTGCTCGACAAAGCGATAGACGCAGGCTATACGGTGGCTTGGGGCGGTGACGTGTCAGGCGATTTTACCCGTACTGGGCTTGCCATGCTGCCCGACAGCATCCAGCCCTCGCAACAGCTTCGTCAGGAACAATGGGACGACTGGCGCTTCACCTACGATCATGTGATGCTCATCTACGGCAAGGCGCTTGACGAGACGGGCAAGCCGTATTATATGGTTAAAAACTCTTGGGGCGAGAGCGGTCAATACAAGGGTATCTGGTACATGTCGCGCGATTACATCGCCCTCAACACCACCTACATCTTCCTTAATCGCCACGCAACTGAATTAAAACACACACAGGAACTACATTTTTGAATATACTTATCAATATGAGATACGGAGTGATTGGCACTGGTGCCATTGGAGGATATTATGGAGCCAAACTGGCTCATGCAGGACAGGAACTTCATTTCTTGTTCCGCAGCGACTATGAGTATGTGAAACAGCACGGTCTGCAGGTAGACTCTTGTGACGGTTCGTTTCATATGGATGATGTAAATGCCTATCAGCATACGGAGGACATGCCGAAGTGCGACGTGGTGCTGGTGTGCCTGAAGTCTGTGAACAACAGCAAACTGCAGACGCTGCTACCCCCATTGCTCCATGACGATACGCTGGTGGTGCTCATCCAGAACGGCATTGGCGTGGAGGAGGATGTGCAGAAGATGTTCCCCGACGTGCAACTGGCTGCCGGACTGGCCTTTATTTGTTCAGCCAAGTCAGAGCCCGGCAGAGTCAATCACCAGTGTTATGGAAGCATCAATCTGGCCGACTATTCCTGCAAGGACGAAGCGCTGATGCAGGCTGTGGTCGATGAGTTTCGTCATGCTGGCATTGAGACTGGCCTGGTGGAATATCACGAGGCACGATGGAAGAAAGCCGTTTGGAATATGCCGTTCAACGGTATGACAGTAGCGCTGCACACGCAGACTGACATGCTGCTGAAGAACAAGTCGACGCGTCAACTGATTCGCGAGCAGATGATGGAGGTGGTAAGTGCTGCCCAGCATCTGGGCGTGAAGAACCTGGATGAGGCGTTTGTCGACAAGATGATAGATATGACTGATAACATGACGCCCTATTCGCCATCCATGCGACTGGACTACGATTTCCACCGTCGGATGGAGATATACTATCTCTATACCCGCCCCTTGGAGATTGCCCGTGAGGCTGGCTGTCCTATGCCGAAACTGGAGATGCTGGAGGCAGAGCTTCGGTTCCTGGAGGAGAATTCTAACAGATAGAAGATTTCTTCTATTGCTTGATGTGAACGTCCTGTTGCGGGAACGGAATCTCGATGCCGTTCTGGTTGAGCGTGTCGTAGATGCAACGGAGCACTTCGCTGATGACGTACGACTTCTTGGGTGCCTCGGCCCAGACGAACATCTTGATATTGATGCCTGAATCGCTGAGTTCGCTCACGACGGAGCGGGCTTTCTTCGTGCGGTCCATCCAGTGGTGGTTCAGCTTCGAGACAGCCTCGTCGGCCAGCTGCATAACCTGTTGCAGGTTGGAGCCATAGGCCACGCTGTAAGGTACGGCGGCAAGGACGTAGCTGTGGTTGCGCGTCAGGTTCTTGTAATTGTTGGAGAACAGCTGTGAATTCTGGAAGGTGATGGTCTCACCATAGAGTGACTCGATGACGGTGGACGTGTAGCTGATGTTGGTGACGCGGCCGATGGTGTTGTTGACCTCTATCCAGTCGCCCACCTTGATGCGTCCCGTCATGAGCGAGGCACCATAGAAGATGTTCTCGATGATATTTTTCGAGGCGAAACCGATACCTGTACTAAGTCCGCCTGTGATGGCCAGCAGCCACGAGAGGCTGATGTGGAAGATGGAGAGCGACATGAGTAGCCAGATGCCCCAGATGAAGATCTGGATGACGTTCTTCGACATGGCCGTACGGCTGTCAGCAGAATCGGGGTCGTTGTTGACGTAATGCAGATGCAGGAGTCGCAGGAGCGTCTTGCTGAGCCACGAGAAGAAGAACCACAGGCAAATGACCATCGTAAGCTTGAGGATACTGATGGTGAAATTATCCTGCTGGGTGGTTCCCGAGAGGTCCGTCGAGTCGGTCAGGTCGATGAACTTGTATTTGAAGATATCCCAGCAGAGGTCGCTAAGGTTGAAGACGTCAGCCGCCCACCAGACGCTGAGCATGACGCTGCAGACACCCATCGTTGGCAGTACCACTTGGTACATCAGGTCGTAAACCCACGTCTTGGTGACGGGTGCCTCGGCCAGTTGGCGACGCTCGCCGTAGAGCTTGAGATATTGCGACATGCAGGTGATGGTGAGGATGCACGTGAGCTGCATGATCCACCAGATGAGCACCTGAACGGCCAACAACGTGTAGCCCGTCCACGAACAAACGACGGAGGCAATGAACACCACGAGCGAGATGTAGGTGAAGAACATGTCGGAGCGTGGGACGTTGCGGTTATGGCGTCGGATGACGCTCCACTGCCACAGGGCGCAGGCAAGTAGAATAGGTGGGAAGAGGATATTTACTAATTCATTGGGAATCAGAATGATGCGGAAGGCGATGACGAGGAATCCGACCGCTATCAATGGGGTATAGATGCGGAAAGCACTCTTGATTTGGTCACCCTTGACGCGCAGTAGCAGCGAGAACAGGATGACGCCTAAAAGCCAGGCGTAGGTCACCAACAGATTGGCGGCCATGATGAAGAAATTCTGTTCGACAGTAGCCAGCGTGATGCCGAGGATGATGGCAAAGGTGACCGTCGTCGTCGCCATCGTGATGCAGGCGCGTTTCTTCATAAACTCCTCCGTGCGAAACTTCTTGGGCACCACATAGCGGATGACCAAGAAATTGAGCAGCGTGGCCAGGACGGCATAGAGGATGACGCCCATGAGTAGTCCGAAGATGAAGCGCGAGTCCCACTGGGAATTGTCGGTAGGTCGGTATTTCTTTTCGACGGTACGCGACATGAAGCGCCAGTTGCGGTTGAAGTTTTGGAGAATGCTGAAATAGGAGTCGCCGCCATTGCGGAAGATGCCCGTCTGGATATCGTTATAGCGTTTCTGGGCATAGTCGTTCATTCGCGACAGGCGTTTCTCCGTGTGGTCGTACATCTCGATGAAGTCGTTCATCTTGTCGCGGTTCTTCTCGAGTTTCTCACGTATCTCGTAAGCCAATGCCAGACAGGCTGTACGGTCCTTCTGTGCCTGAGGACTGAGCACGCGCTGGGGCATCGAGTTAAGCGTGCCGATGAGTGAGTCGTAGCGCGCTATCTCGCCCTCCGTCTTGCTCATAAAGTGCTTGAAGGGAATGCGCTGGCGCTGGAATTCCTGATACTGCTCGGTGGCCTCGTGGCAGGCGTAGGTCAGGTCGAACACGTACTCTTGTTTCTGGGAGTAAAGCATCAGCGAGTTCTGGTCTGAACGTTTCATGGTGGCAATGAGCCTGTTGCGCATCTGTTCGCTGCGCTTGTTGTCGAGTTCGGAACGTTCCGACAGTTCGTTGTGTTGGGTGTTCAGTTCGGCACGCAGTATCTGTAACGTCTGTGCCAGGTCTTTCTCTTTTAGCACGGCATGGACGCTCAGCGTGACCAGTAAAATGACTATAATGGTAAAAAATCGCTTCATTGTTGTTATTTTTGTGCGCAAAGATACAAAATAATTGAGAAATGTGAGTTGAAAATTAAAAATTATCGTTATCTTTGCAGAAAAATTAACGAAATATGATACTAATAGCTGATAGCGGAGGCACCAAGACCGACTGGTTGCTGCTCCTTTCTTCCGGACTTCGTAAAGGCGACGTCATCGCTACGTTCCACACGCAGGGCATCACGCCCATCCATCAGACTCCAGACGTCATCCGTCACATCTTGGGACAGGAACTGATGTCGCAGTTGTCAACATTTCCACGGGCTCAGCTCATTGACTCGGGGGTATTGGAAAAGCCCTTGATGTCCGACTTGGAGGTGTTCTTCTACGGTAGTGGCTGTACGCCAGCCCATGTGCCTATGATGAAACAGATGTTGGGCGAAGTGTTCGACCCCCAGAAGGTGGAAGTGCACAGCGACCTGATGGCGGCTGCACGTGCATTGTGCCAGCACGAGGAGGGCATTGCCTGCATTCTGGGCACGGGAGCCAACAGTTGCCTGTACGACGGTAACGACATCGTGCAGAACACGCCAGCGCTGGGCTATATCCTTGGCGACGAGGGCGGTGGAGCCGTCTTGGGACGCATGTTTATGAATGCCATCTTCAAGAATCCGGCATTTGCATCCATCCGCGACGAATTCCTGGCAGAGACGAAGCTGACGCAGGCGGACATCATCCAGAAGGTGTACCGCGAACCGCTGGCAAACCGTTTCCTTGCCACGACGTCGCTGTTCATCGTCGAACGGCAGAACAACCGTCTGTTGCGCGACTTGGTCATTGAGAATTTCCGTGAGTTCTTCCGCAAGAATATCGTGCCTTACAAGCGTCCTGACCTGCCTGTACATTTCGTCGGTTCTATGGCGCATCATTATCCTGCAGCTTTGCAGGAGGCTGCAGAGGCAGAGGGATTCCACGTGATGTCCATCGTCCAAAGTCCGATAGACGGACTGATGGCCTATCACTCAGGAAAGACGGCTTGATTGAGAACGTTCAACGTTCAATGTTCAACGTTCAATGTTCAACGTTCAATGTTCAATGTTCAATGTTCAATGTTCAACGTTCAACGTTCAATGTTCAATGTTCAACGTTCAACGTTCAATGTATTTTTTCAAGCCCTGACGCAGGAAATCGACGTAGGCTGCTACGTCCTCATCATACGAGCGGCTGCCCATCAATGGGTGGCCCTCATTGTTTAATAGGACATAGAACGGCTGGGCATTGGCGCCGAACTTCGAGCGCTGCAGATAGCTCCACTTGTCGCCCACGGTGCGCAGGGTGCGTTGCTGGCCGTTCTCCGTCACCTCGATGGGTTCAGCCAGAGGCGTCTTGTCGTCGACATAAAGCGATATGAGGACGTATTTCTTGTTCAGCAGGTCGGCCACCTGCGGGTCGCTCCACACGGCAGCTTCCATCTTCCGACAATTGACACAACCAAAACCCGTGAAGTCGACGACGACGGGTTTGCCTTCGGCCTTAGCGGCCGCCATGCCTTGCTCGTAGTCGGTAAAGCGTGCCTCGACGCTGCCTTGATAGAGGTTGAAGTCCTGCGTGTTCATAGGTGGCGTAAAGGCGCTGATGGCCTTACACGGAGCACCCCACATACCTGGAATCATATAGACGGTAAAGGCCAGCGAGGCCATTGCCAGGAAGAACTGCGGCACGTTGGTGCGGTGCTCTTCGTCGTCGTGTGGGAACTTGATCCAGCCCAGCAGATAGGCGCCCAGCAGTCCGAAGATGACAATCCACAGGGCGAGGAACACTTCGCGGTCGAGGATGTGCCAGCCGTAAGCGAGGTCTGCCACGCTGAGGAATTTCAGGGCAAAGGCCAGTTCGATGAATCCCAACACAACCTTGATGGTGTTCATCCATCCGCCCGACTTGGGAGCCTGCTTGAGCAACGACGGAAACAGGGCGAAGAGCGTAAACGGTATGGCCAGCGCAATGGCGAAGCCCAGCATGCCGATGGTGGGTCCGAGGATGGAGCCCTGCGTGGACACGGCCACGAGGAGGAACCCGATGATAGGACCTGTACACGAGAACGACACCAATGCCAGCGTGAAGGCCATGAGGAAGATAGAGAGCAGTCCTGTGGTGCTTTCCGATTTGGCATCGACCTTCGACGACCACGACGCGGGTAGCGTCAGTTCGAAGGCACCGAAGAAGGAGGCTGCAAATACCACCAACAGCAGACAGAACAGGATGTTGAATACGGCATTGGTGGCGAGGGCGTTGAGGGCGCTGGCACCAAAGAGTAGCGTGACCGCCAAGCCCAGCAGGACGTAGATGACGACGATGCTCAGTCCGTAGACGGTGGCCTCGCGAATGGCTTTCGAGCGTTCTTTGTTACGTTTCAGGAAAAACGATACGGTCATGGGGATGATAGGCCACACGCAGGGGGTAAACAGGGCGAGGAAACCGCCCAGCAGTCCTTCGAGGAATATCATCCACAGGGCAATATTGGTGGTGTCGGACGCTTCACCGTTCAATGCCTGCAGTTCGCCAATGACGGGTTGCCAGAGGGAATCGGAAGATGACTGAAGGCTGAGGGCTGAATGCTGAGGGATGGAGTCTGACGAAACAGCCGCTGTGTCTGGCGCTACTGGTGCGACGTCTTCTGCTTTCGTTTCTTCCACTTTCGTCTCTTCAGCTTTCGCCTCCGGCTTCTTTTCTATCATTCCGCTTGCGGCAAGATCGATGGTCGACGGCGGCATGCACATCTGGTCGTTGCACGCGCCATATTCCACGTAGCACTTGATGTCGTACTTGGGCTGGGTGAACTGAATCTTCTGCACGAAGGTCACCGAACCCTCGAAATAGCGCACATCCATGTCGAACATCTTGTCGAACATCTTCTGTTCCTTGCCGCGGGCCTTCAGACCTCCGACGGCTTTCGCACCCTCCATCTTGTCGGCATGGAATGTGGCCGAAATGGGACCGCCGTCGCCCAAGCCTGTAGAATAGACGTGCCACCCTGGGTCGATGGTGGCTGAAAACAGCAGTTCGCCCTCGCTGTCGCTGATTTTTTTCAGTTCCGAACGAACGTGAACGGGGTCCTGCATCTGGGCTGCTACGGTCATTACCGCTAGGAGCAGTATGAATGTCGTTAGTGCTTTTTTCATCTTCGTTGTCAATTTTTCCGTGCAAAGGTACGAAATATTGCAGAAAATTTCGTACTTTTGCAGCATAAAATATACTAAAACGACAATGAAACACTTCTTTTTACTCTTCGTCGCAGCTGTGCTCGCCGTGGGTTGTGCGCAGAAAACCGCCGACAAAAACGACTTCGTACGCGTGGAAAACGGCCACTTCGTGCGCGCGGGAAAACCTTATTATTATGTAGGGACCAATTTCTGGTATGGTGCCATCCTCGGTTCCGAGGGGCAGGGCGGCAATCGCGAACGTCTGGCGCAGGAACTCGACGCGATGAAGCGCATGGGCATCGACAACCTCCGCATCCTCGTAGGTAGCGATGGTGAGCGTGGCGTCAAGACGAAGGTCGAGCCGACGTTGCAGGAGGCCCCTGGCGTTTATAACGACACCATTCTGGCTGGTCTCGACTGGCTGTTACAGGAAATGGGCAAGCGCGATATGGTCGCCGTGCTCTACCTGAACAACTCGTGGGAGTGGAGTGGGGGATACGGCTTCTATCTCGAGCATGCTGGTGCTGGCAAACAGCCGCGCCCTGATGATGCAGGCTATCCGGCCTTCATGCAGGCCATGTCGAAATATGCCACCAACGAGAAGGCACATCAGCTGTTCTACGACTATGTGCGATTCATCATCGGTCGTACCAACCGCTATACGGGGCTGGCCTACAAGGACGATCCCGCCATCATGTCGTGGCAGATTGGTAACGAACCGCGAGCATTCTCTACGGAGGCGCTGCCGGCCTTTGAGAAATGGATTAGCGAGGCTGCGGCACTCATTCGCGAACTCGACTCCAACCACCTCATCTCCATCGGTAGCGAGGGTTCGTGGGGTTGCGAAAACGACTACGGTTGCTGGGAGCGCATCTGTAGCGACCAGAATGTCGACTACTGCAACGTCCACCTGTGGCCTTACAACTGGGGCTGGGCAAAGCCTGACTCGCTCATCGAACATCTGCCGCGTGCCTGCGAGAATACGAAGGAGTATATCAACAAACACTTGGCCATCTGCGACCGTATCGGCAAACCCCTTGTGATGGAGGAGTTCGGCTATCCGCGCGACGGCTTCTCGTTTGCGCAGGGCAGTCCTACTACTGGTCGCGACGGATACTACCGTTACGTCTTTTCCCTTGTAGCAGATAATGCCGAGCAAGGCGGAAAATTTGCCGGATGCAATTTCTGGGGCTGGGGCGGTTTTGCCAAACCCACCCACGAACAATGGCAGGTGGGCGACGACTACACGGGCGATCCTGCCCAGGAGGCTCAGGGCCTTAATTCCGTCTTTGCCAACGACAGCAGTACGCTTGCCGTTGTCCGCGAGCAGGTCGACAGGATGAACAAGGTGAAATAAATAATGGGGGCGGTTCACACCGTCCCCATTATTCTTTTTCTTGCTTTCTCTAAATTAGTGCTTAATCATGTGGAAACTTTTCTTTGCCAGCGGGAAGCTTTTCTTAGCCAGCGAAACCACAACGTAATTCAAAATAATCATATCCTAAAAACCAATTAAAATGTTAACCTAAAAACGAATCTTTTTGTCTAGTACCTCTTGTAAGACGGTGCAAAGTTACGCAAAATGTGTGCGGACACAAAACAATTTACGTAAAATTTACGTGAACCGGCCTTCTTCTTGACGTAGGTCAAAATTAAAAAAACAGCCCCCTTTTCTTGGTATTCTATAAAAAATGAGTAACTTTGCAGCTCAGAAACGATAAACTAGAATATGGAATACATGTCACAAGAGGGCTACGACAAGCTCGTGGCCGAACTGAAACAGTTGGAAAACGTGGAACTGCCGCGTGTGCGCGAGGCCATTGCCGAGGCGCGTGCACAAGGCGACCTGAGCGAGAATTTCGAATATCATGCCGCCAAGCGCGAACAAGGCCGGCTCCTGAGTGAGATACGCTTCCGACAGCGCGTGCTGGAGCATGCCCGCGTACTGGATACTCCTCGTCAGGATACCGATACCATAGGCCTGCTCGCGAAGGTTGCTATGACCAATATGGGAAATAATGCCCAGATGTCTTATACCATCGTAAATCCCCACGAAGCCAATCTCCGTGAGGGTAAGATTTCCATCAAGTCGCCCATTGGTCAGGCGTTGCTGCACAAGAAAGTCGGCGATGTCGTCGAAGTACAGGTCCCTGCAGGCATCTTGAAGCTCCGCATCGAAAGCATCAGTTATTCGTAGTACGATGAAGAGGAAGCTATTATTCTTTGTGTTGCTCGTGGCGGTTCTCGACGGTTGGGCGCAGGGTGGCAATATCGGTATGGGCGGAAGCGACGATGGTGTAGCCTCTATCCTCGAAAGGCTGAATATCGTCGAGCGTAAGAACGAGGCCTTCAACATCTTCTTGAATACGACCGTGTCCTACGAAGAGCCGTTCGAAAAGGAGGAGCAGAGTGGCTTCCATGGGCGCTACATGAGGTTCGAGGCCAGAGGATTCCTCGACAAGCATTGGAGCTATCGATTCCGTTACCAGTTGAACAAGACTTGGGAGCGGCAGGACGACGGTTTCTCCAACAGTCTGAACATCATGATGGTGAACTATCAGATTACCGACCGGCTGAGGGTGACTGGCGGTAAGTTTGCCCTCTCGATGGGCGGTTTCGAATATGACGAGAATGCCATTCAGGTGCTCGACTATTCGGACTTCTGCTCCCACATGAATACCCTGCAGATTGGTGCGGAGGTGAGCTACGACATCGGCAAGCGACAGCTCATACAGCTCGATGTCAGCAACTGCAACAACAATTCGCTCGAAAAGGCTTACCCTGGAGCCAATCTCGAAAAGGCTCGTCGACCGCTTGGCGTCACGCTGAACTGGATTGGTAGCCGTCTGTGGGACAAGTTGGAGAACCACTGGTCGTACGGCTATTTCCACGAGGCGAAAGGTGCGTCCAACAGGTTCCTGATGTTGGGCTCGCGACTGACCATCGGCAGGTGGAAGGGCTACTTGGACTACTATCACGCCTGGGAGGATATCGACCGTCATGGCATCGCAAGTGCCGATGCGGCCGCCGCTGGGCTGACCACCGAACCTACCACCCTCCGCGACGTGCGCTATCAGGCCTTCGTGGGTCGTCTGCAGTATCATATTACGCCCCATTGGCTCTGTTTCGTGAAAGCCTTTGCCGAGAAAGCCTCTGTGCCCGACGATCCCGTCCTGGACGACTACCGCCACAACTATGGCTATCAGGCAGCCCTGCAGTGGATTCCTGACCTCACGCAGGATGCGCGCCTCTCGTTGGCTTACGTCGGCAAAACCACGACCTACAACGACGCCATCGGCCTCCCTAACATCTCCACCAACCGCGTGGAACTGAGCCTCATCTACCGAATCAAGATATTCTAGAGGAAAAAGTAAAAGATTTAAGTTTCGCATTCGCTCAACTCTTTTGGAGTTAAGGAGTTATGGAGTTAAGGAGTTATGACATCAGTCTAGTATCTCCTCATCCTCCATGGAATT
>ONMN01000004.1 GCA_900318885.1 uncultured Prevotellaceae bacterium
CGAGTCTCGCGTGAGATAGGATGGTTTGGGATGGTTTTTCAAAAAGTCTTACCTCTGAAAATCAGATATTTAACTCAAAAACCACCCTCATTTTGGGAAGGTGCTTACAAAACAATCTGAGCCTACCCTTATAATTTTTGAATAATGATGCGTTTTTTCATCGGAGAAAAGAAAAAATTAATTTTTTCAGTTCACCGATAGTGTATTAGTCACGGGTAGTCACGGGTAGTCACGGGTAAATTGTCACGGGCTAAGGGGATAAAATTCGTAACTTTGGCACAAAAAGAAATAGTTATGCCAAGTAAACAGCCAACAATCCACGTAGAACGGGTTAGGAATATAGCAGAAGCCTTCAGTTGGCGAGATCCTAATACCAAGCTGCTGACGCAAGGATTCAACCCACCGGCAAAGGCGTTGGAAGTAAAGCGCGTGCCGTTTCATGTCAAATACGTCACCAAGGCGGGCCGTCTGGAGGAAGGCAACTGCATCTGCATCAATGTGGATAGGCGCAAAGGTATGCGTCGAGTGATGTTTGTCGATTCGCATCAATTCAGATGGATTTATGATATCCTGATTATCGAGATAAACGGATTCAGAGTCATTAACGGTTAATAGATATGGCAGTACAATTAGATAAACCACGCAGGCCCATCAATGTAGTATTGAGGTCATTTGCCCGTCAGTCAGTTCAACAGTTAGAAACTGACTTCCGTACCCAGCATATTTACCCCTACGAAATCTATCCTGGCTATAAGAAAGTCAATGAACGTCGCAGACAGCAAGGAGGATGGTATGCCACGGGTGAAGGTATCAAGTCATTCCAGTATGAAGTCATGGACTCCAGTATTGCCGGAGCCACTATCCGTATTGAGTTTTTAGATCACCTTCGTTTCGTTGACATGGGTACAGCCGGTGGAAAGAAGATAGAGACCGTTCAACGTAGCCGCAAAGCTCGCCACAATAAACGCTATGTCGCCATTTGGGACTCCCGCGATGGTGATACGCATCGACCTTCCATTATGCGTGAGGCCCGACACCTTCAGGCGAGAATGATGAACTACTTCCAAGACATGCTGGCAGAAGAAGTTCAAGTGCAAGTTTACCGCACATTCTCAGGCATGAAGGCTATTGACCTGACGGTTTAGCAATAGCTTCAATAATAGAGTCAATCTTACTAATCTCATCATAGCGGATTTCAATGAGATTAATTCCATTCTTCGTGCAATAATCACGAAGAGTTTGGTCTCGTATTTGCTGATCCTGAAACGTCCAATCCTTTGCTTTATAGAAATGGTCGATATCCTCAAAATGCTGCTCACCATGAAATTCAATGATAGTATTATGTTTCTCCAGCCAAAAATCAGCACGTAAATGACTACGGCGACAATTTGGATTATCATTAGGCAAAATATACTCAGCTACATAAGGGACACGATAGCGTTCAAGTGCCATACGAACCTCAATCTGTCCTGTTGAGTCATTGCAATAGGGGCAACCACTACTGCGACGCAAATGGGTATCTGGCAATATGTGGAATGTGGCATTGTGCTTTTTGCAACGAAGCAAAACGGGCGTATTCTTATCTACATAAAGCATCATGGAATAATCAAACAAATCACCATATCGCTGCTTAGATAACTGAATGAACCTGTCAGCACGCTCTTCAACTGAGAGGTGCATGACACCTATACAATCGGGGCAACCATGACCACGAAGAAATATATCTGCACGCTGTGTAAATTCACCATGCTCTTTACAAACAGCAACGACACAATCTGAAACATCATTTGGTATATGGGTGTACTTATACTTATCACCAAACTTCGCCTTAGCCTTCTTCAAAAAATCAGCCTGAAAGATACTTGTGGCATCATCATCATCAATAATGCTCTTATAATGCTCTTCTGCATCATGCTTCTCGGTATCGACCTTTAACTGACGCTCACGTTGTTTCATTTCAGATATCAGACCACGAACTGCTCCAGTCAAACGCGAATTGTATTCTTCAACAGCAGCCAGGGGAGTAATAATCAAAGCATCAGACAACAATTCGTCGGTAACTCGAAAGTCAAAGGTATCACAAATAAGTTCCTTAAAGGATCTGACAAACGATTTAGTCACAGAATGGTGGTTTTTCTGCTTAATCAAGCTACGCATGACATAAACATCATCGGTAAATGGATGCTTACTGACATAATCCTCACAAATGATTATAATAGAAAGCGATGCTTTATATTTAGCCGCTAAATCAGCTCCACGAAGAGACAACTCTCCAGCCATGATTTTCCCAACGACGAACTTCACTCGTTCGCCCTTGGGAATATCTGACCATTGCAACTTCTTACCTTCCATACTACTTCAATGTACGATGAAACAAACGCTCCTGAAGAAGTTCACCAAGGCAAAGAGGACGAAGGGAACCATCAGAGTAGGGGAGGAATATTTCGGGATCTTCGCTCACCAGCTCACGCATCATCGTGAGCATGGCATCGTCGGAGTACTGACGATGTATCTCACTCACGGTTACATCAGGGAACTTCGCTTCAATCTCCTTACGCACATCGCGCACAGGCTTGAAGTCGTAATAACTGATAGCGACATCAGCAATCTTGCCAACGAGCGACACGTTGACACTACACTTAGCATCGCCGAAGTAGGCAGCAATCTTGCCTTCCATGTCGGCTGCTGGGTTTGAAATGTTTCTTGTTTCCATAACTCGAAGAATTTAGACATTAAAAAGACTGCACTACGTGTTGTCAAGGTTCCTTCGAGCGAGACCTTTGGGGGCGTTATCCGCTGACCCACACGGTGCAGTCCTATATCAATAGGGGTAGAACTATTTATTGGCTGATACAAAAAATAGCCGCTTACGCGGCGACCTAAGTACCGCTCGTAGGATTTTGACGTTGCAAAGATAGATGTTTTATTTCATACCACCAAACATTTCGGGGAAAAAGTTATATTTAGGGGAAGAATTTTATTTTTGTTTGACATAAAGTGTACCATTTTGACCATCTGAGGAATCAGACAATACAAACTGCGTATGACCATTATCCTGCCACGTCAGATACATCCAATTATCCCAATGATTATTGGACACGACTTGCGAAAATGAGAACTTGAACAGCTTCTTATTGTCTTGGTCAATGGAATAGATGGCATCGCTTCTGTTTGTCTCTTGGCCATCGACGTAATCCACAAGCGTAAAGGATGTGGGCGAAGCGAATATCATCAACTTGTAACGATTGCCGTCACCAGCCTTCCAGGTTCCCATCAGAAGGTCAGAACTAATATATCCATTGTTCTGACTTGTAACAGCAGAGCGAGGAGTATCATCATCCTTGCTGCACGACGTAAACACACACACTGAGGCAATAGCCATCAGAATCAAAGATAATACTTTCGTTTTCATAACTTAATGAATTAATGAGTTAATAAATTAATCAAAAACTTGGAATTTGGTACCACACTTGGGGCAAATATAGGCTTGATCCTTCGGTGGTTCTGGTAGCTGCTGCTGTTGTACTGGAGATAGTTTGCGCTCAGTGGGTTCCTCAAACAGTTCCACCACATCGCAGTCCAATACCTTTGCTATACGTTCAAGAATGGCAACAGTAGGATTGCCATTGATATGTGACGACATTGTTTGTGGCGTAATGCCCATCTTCTCTGCTACGTCGCCAACTTCTAAGCCACGAGCCTTAATTGCTTTCTTGATATTTAATGCCATAATATATGATATTTGATGTTTGATGGCGCAAAGATAAGAATATAATCTTAATTAAACAAGAAAATAATCGAAATTTTAGTATAGTTTAAGATTTTTATCCCATAAAAACCCCGCTCAGGAACGTTGGGGGTTCGAGAGCGGGGTTGGTGTCAATCCGCATATAGTTGTGAACAACAACTATGGGTTTCCAGCATCGGTGCCGGTATTGGGGTCGGTACCAGAGCCAGAGGGTTGCTGTGGGGTGGCAGGGTCGGCGGTTGGTACGGTGTATTGGTCGGTGTTGATGCAGTTGAGATTGCGGGGCTGGTTCTGTTCAATGGCGAGTGCCAGGACATTCCAGCCGCTGTACTTCGTGGCGAGACTGAGCCAGTTGGCCTTATCCAACTGGAGGCCAGCGAGGGCCTGCATGGTGGCAGCATCGTAGGTCTGACCCGTGATGGGACATTTGCCGGTATGCTTCAGTCGGGCGAGGTAGGCGAGAAGATCCTGCACGAACTCATCCATCGCCATCTGCACATTCATAAACTGTTCGTCATCCTGACGGGCGCTCTTGGCGAGGGAGGTCTGCTTGGAGCGCATCAGGAAGTAGATGGTGTGCTCGTAATTGACCACGAGATTGTTGGTGCCCTCTGCATCAATCAGGATGCTGTAAGCCACGCAGGGCGACTTAGCGGTATTCTGGTTGCGAACAAACTCATTGTCCTCATTGATGGCACGAATAAGGTAGAAGGCTTTCTCCTTCTTACCGTCCTTTGACTTGCGATTGTGACCGATGGCATCGTAGAGCTCGGCCCATCGTTCAAGAATTACACTCAGGTTTGCTTTCATATCTGATGCGGTTTGGGTTGCTGTGGCACAGCAACGTGCTTAACACTATTCCATATCCATAGGAGGCATTGGGGCCTTCGGCTTGCGGGGACGGCGATGCTTCTTTTCGGCCTCCTTGCCCTTCAGAATCTCTTCAAGTTCGCCTGGTCGCATATCGATGTGACGCTCTACCTTTGAGCATACGATTTTCTGTACGACACGCGCCCATGTGGATGAGTTGCACGATGACTCGTTTTCGAGAATCGAGACGAAGGTACAGAGCACGAAGATAGCTGCTATGTACTGACCAAGGTGTAGCCCTCCGAAATGGCCTAAGAGGTGGTTATCGACACCTTGTGCCAACAGAATACAGAGCCAGACAACCGCCAGGTCGGAAATCATCTTGAACATGTGGGCACTTTTCAGTTTACCATCAGCGCCACCTTCGGGCACCGTGCGACGGATGCGACGGTTTAAGCGCCATGCCGTGAGGCAATCGACGATGACAGCAAACACACACATAAGGGCGTAGGGGAGCGTCGGTTCCATCCACGCCCAGACGATCCCCAATCCCAAGGCAATCCAGCGAGGGATGGAACTGAAGAAGTTCTGGAAGAAAGTAACGATACTGTTCATTGTTTCATTATTTCATTAAATCATTAATTCATTGGGGTCGCTGTGGCACAGCGACATACTAAACCGCTAACGAGGACAGTGGCGAGCCGTTGATGTCGAGACGGACGGAAAACTCGATGTCGATGAGCGAGGCATTGGTACGGTCGAGACCTTTGACCGTATCTTCGGGTACGATGTGGCAGGGAATCCAGTGACCGGCAATCATTATCCAAGCGAACTTCGCCATCAGGAACTCGTGCATGAACCACGCAGCCCACGCTTCGTCGAGCGGGCCGGAAGTGAGTTTCCACGTCTCATAGTCATTCTTCTTAGTGACCAAGCCACGCGAGAACTGACCGAAGGTTTCCTGAATGGAACGGATGTACTGCTCCTGGGTGACGTTCATTTCTGTTTCGCGCATGGATCGCACACTGACGGATTCGAGACAGCCCAGACCGTTGACAAATCGGAACTGATAGCGGTCGGTCTGTCCGGCAGCTACGGCATAGACCTGACGACCATTGACGGTCTGGAGTCCGGCGGTGGTTATATTGACTACTTGTGAGGTTGGCCCGACAGTGACATTGCCACTGCTGACGGGTGAAGCGAATGATAGCGGGCAAACCATAGATTCACCCACCATCACCACTTCGGGTTGTGTAGAAGGCTTGCGAGAGAAGTGCTGGGCGAGTTTACTGCCAGAGCTGAGAAGTCGCTCCAGGTCGGTATAAGCGCCCATGATGCAATACTGTGTCGTAGAGAGCGTGACCACGCCCACATTGTCGTGTACCTCACCATTCTGCATGTATTCGTCACAGGCAGAGAGGGTGTAACCGATGCGGGGGTAGGAGGCAGGAGGCGTGACGGTGTACTCATACTTATCGGCCACGGCACGAAGAGCGCTGCTGATGTCGAAGTACAGGATTTCACCACTCTCAGCGGGTGAAGCGAGCGTGAGCGCCTGACTTGCGAGGTCAACACCTTCGAGGAAGCACGTCACCGTGAGTTTTACGCGGTGGAAAGCACACTCGCCACTGATGACAGCGGCCTGCACCTTATAGGTGATGGGTGAGCCTACGAGCGGCGATGCGCCTTGTATGAGTAAACCTTGTGCCATTCTAATTGATAATTGAGAATTGAAAATTGAAAATTAACTCTTTTGCTCGTTGGGATTGTCCGTTGTGACACCGGTCTTAGAGCGGTCGAGGGTGGTCATCGCCTCGCGCTGCACCTGCCAAACGAGGTGACGATCCCACTGGTTGAAGCGGGAGAGCACTTCGAGAGGTTTGAGCATGATATTCAACTGCGGCGATTTGAGTATCTGGCGCAGCAGGAAACGTTCGCGGATGTCGGTACCACCATTGGAGCCTACCAGTGAGAGGGGCGACGAACCAAGCAGACGGGCATCGAGGCCGAGGGCCATGAATACCACGCTGGAGAGCTCGGCAGTCTCTTTTTCGTTGGCTGCTACGGCATCCTTCGAGTTGGCTTCTATCTCCACAATCTCAAAGCTCTTATGCTCCTTCTGGTCGTTGCCCGTGAAGGTGAAGGCCAACAGCGACTGTCCGGCATTGTTGCGATTGGCGAGCCACTGGTTGATCTGCGTATAGAGTTTATCGCGGATTTCAGACTGTTTCTTGGCATCAGACTGTGCCTTGGCCTGAATAAACAACTGTTGCATGTAATCGTTATTCAAGTAGATCACGCGCCCGATGACATTGCTGTTACGCTTGCGCGAGAGGCGGTCGGAGAATATCGTAGTGATATACTCGTAGATGTCGCCACCAAAGATGGAGTACCAGGCTGGAGTCGGGTAATAGGGACGGCCAGCGGTGGGATAGACTGTAGGTAGTACGAAGCGGGTGGGGCGTTTGTTGACGCTGACATTCTTCAGACGGGCCTCGCGTACCTTATCCTCCAGGTCGGCCAATGGTGACGGCACGTATAGCGACGGCACAGCATTGACGGGAGCATTATTCTCAGCACCCTGTTCGATGAAGTACTTATCGAGCCAGCGATTTGAGCAATACACGAAGTTGATCTTACCATAGTCATCCATGCGCTCCATGCGGGTAGTATGGCATGAGCGGTGGGCGATACCCGTCACCTTGGGTTGCCAAACCTTTGTAGAAACCTCCTTGCCGTCTTGGTCGAGCTCGTGCTGATTCAGCAGCAACTCAGGGAAGGAAATGCCAAAGAGTTCCTGGTCGAGAACTAAGGAGAGCCACGTCTGGGCGAGGTTGTTACGGTCTAAGAACTCCTGTACCTGCGGGTCGGTCTTAGTCCATTCTTCGAGGGCCGTTTTCAGTTCGGCAATCTGCTCGTTGATGGACGTTTTGAGCGCGTCGAAGGTATCAGAGGCGGGGGTAGTCGTAGCACGACCACTTACTGCACCGGCAATGGGCGAACCATTGCCCACTGTGCCTTCGCCTTCATCGTTAGGAGCGCTCTGCTTCTGCTCCAGATTCAAAAGCTGTGTCTGAAGGTCGATAATTCGACCGCGAAGCCACTGGCCTGCATCTTTGTAGCGGATAAACTTCTGGGTGATATTACCACCGACATATTGGGTAGTGTCGTACATCGGCTGTGGCCCAAGACCGGCGCAGAGGTCGGCATTGAACTTGATACCGGCAGCCGTGTAGGGCAGCATGTGGGTAAGGAGTGCCACGAGGTTAGGCAGATTGTTGCCAAAACCCCACTCAATCCATCCCAGGCCCTCAGTGCCTTTACCGTCAGCACCTTGCATCGACTCGTTGCCGCTGCTGAAATAGAGCGTCGGTATCTGCTTACGCTGCATCTTACCGTTCTGCTGGGTACCAGCACGCAGTTGTGCGCCGATGAAGTCGGCCCATGTGATGTCGCCAGGGCCATCCATATTATAATACGAACGGTCGCCAGGCATCAGGACAGAATAGCCTTTGCCGTGCAGTTCGGCAGCCTTACGGATGAAGTCGCCTGCCTTTACGCGGGTGATGACTTTGGGTGTTTGATTCTTCTTTGCCATAATAACAGCTTTTATTTTTGGCAAAGTTAGTCAAAAGGGATTTTGAGGTCGTGACAAAGTGGTTTGGAAGGTTGCTATGGCATAGCAACATACTTAACCTTTTTTGCGGGACTTCAATTTGGCGTTGAGCTTTTCAGTCTCTTCATTGCGGCGGGTGATATCTTCGAGCTGCTGAAGGATGGTGGTGTAGGGCTCGCGGTCGATGTCGGAAGCCGTCGCATGGAGATACTTTTCGAGGGTGGCCGTCGTGCGGGTGTAAAGTTCGAGGGGGTTGACACGCTTTTTCTTCTTATCCTTGGCCACGGGCTGCATCTTAAACACCTTCGGGTAGGTCTTGGCGAGGTAGTGCATCATACCCTGCCACCAAAGCGTGACTATCTGCCAGTCGCGGTCGGGGAAGTTGCGGAAGTACTGTGCATTGTCGCTATGCTGGTTGGACTGGTAGCGGAAATCACGCTTGGTATTACCGGTGGTCTCATCGACGAAGGCAATCTTACGGCAGAAAATGGTAGCGAGAAACATCGCCTTGGCGAGATCCACGGCCTTGTATGCCTTCAGGAGGTCGCGAGGGAGTACCTTTTTGCCCAGCTGCTGCATCTGCAAGAGGTGGTTGGACTGGTTAGAATACATTTCCATGTAGTCCTGGGCAAAACGAAAACGTTTCCAGGTGAAGCCGTCCATCAATGGTGACGGGCCTTCGAAGGTAACAGAACGAAGGCGATACCTACTACGGCGGGAAATGCGCTCGAAGGGGAACAGCAGGAGGTTATCTTTCGACTCCGGAGAGAGCCAGTCGAGCATGCCAGGGGTGGTTGCACCATTGACAGGATTCTTTCGCGGCGAGAGCCAGGAATGGATCTGCCATAGGTAGAGAGCAAAAGGCTCAGACTTAGTTGAAAATTGATAATTGAAAATTGAAAATTTAGGGGTACGGATGCGGACGGTGTAGTACTGATCTTCGACGGCAGCAATGGGATTGAGACCTTGCACGATTTCGAGGTTGGTGAGGGCAAAGAACACGCCCACCTTCACCTCCAGCATGTCGAAGGGGTGATACTTATCGGAGCGCATGGCACAGTCCTGTAGCACTTCGGCAATGGCACGGAGTTGGGGGAGCGTGCAGCGGTTCCAACTGGTAGGGAGGGAGAGATTGATATTCATAGACTGAGGATTTTAGGGTTGCTGTGGCACAGCAACAGACACTACAAGACATAGAACTCTACTTCGAGGTTGTTGAGACCATCTTTGGCAGAGACGTTATAGGATAGTTTATTGATGAAACCCACGAGGCCGTTGATGCGGAAGCGGCGCGTCCAATGGTTTGGTACGTCGGCCACCTGAGCGGCAGAGCACTCAATGCGGATGCGGTACTTACGACGCTTCAGAACGAAGTTCATCAGTTCGGACATGAAGGTATCGCAGAGACCACGCGACTTGATTTTCTTCTCTATCTTTCCCGTAGTAGGATTGACCACATCCGGATTGATGAGCGGTGCATTGGCCCACTCAGGCTGTTTCCACGAACGGATCTTCAGACTGAAACGTTCGCCATCGCCAATACCTTCGTGTGTACCGTTATAGTCGAACTCATTACCCCACATATCAAGCGAGTCGGAAGCGAGGGCATAGAGACCGGCGACGGTACGCCACTTGGAATTGCAACCGAAACCGTCGTAGTTAAAATCGTAGGTCTGAAGGGTAGCGTTGGTACCACCACCACGCATGAGGGCGATAGCCAGTCCCCAATCCATTTCTTGCAGCGGAGAGTTACCATCCTCGGTATCGCTGGGATCGTAGTTCTCTATCAGTTTCAGTATTTCGTCGGCATAGCACTCCACGAACTCTGAGCCGATGGACTGGCGTATCTTCTGCTCGATAAACTCATGTTCCATATCTTCATCGATGAAGGCCGCGAGGATGGGCTGCTGCTTCTGCTGCTGATTAAGCGTCACAGTATTGCCGCTGGAATCGGTATGCGTACCACTGGCCTGCTCGATCTCCACCTGATAGTTGACATCGTTAAAAGTGACAGGCTGGAAGTCGCTGACGTATTCCTCTACAAAGTCATCGTTAAGCTCAGAGCAATCACCCATTTCCACACCCTTATACTGACCCACCTCGAAGAGTGCCGGTTTCCAATCGCTGCTGCTGGTAGCATCGCCATTCACCTTGATACGATAGGCATTGCCAGTGGTGAGATCGATGTAGCACGTCTTATCGCGGTCGCCACCATACGCTTTCGGCGCACGGAAGATCTGCTCGTAAGTCTTAGAGGTATCGGTTGACTTCTGAGGATAGTCGATATAGTCATAGTCCGTATCGTAATCCTTCACGCCATTCTTCACGTTGGCACGCTGTTCCTTAGCATCAGATTCAGCCGAGTACTTCATACGGACACCCGTAATCTTCTCGGCCACCTTGTGCATGCTGATGACCTTACCTGGGAAGTCAATGGGTGCCTCGTTGGAACGGAATACCTCACGAACGAAGTAAGCCGTGACATGACGCTTCTCGTAGTCGTAGTTGAAGCGGATGCCGAAGGAGTTCCAGAGTGAGTCGAGCACCGTCTGTACCGATTCATCGGGGAAGTTGTCGCTGTTGGCATACATCAGCATGATATCGGCCTTCATCGTCTCACCGGTCTTGGTACCATTGACGGTGATAGAGGTGACACCATTCTGACCGACAGAGGCGTGACCATCATACGTCTGGTGTCTCCAAGGGTCATAGTAATGGTAATCGCAATCGTCGAGCTGCTTACCCTTCACGTCGGATATCTCAAACTGACCACCACAACCGCGAGAGTCGAGCCATTCATTGATCTGCTGCTTGGTAGTGAAAAAATTCTCGATGTTGGGATATTTCTTCTCTTCATCGTACTTACAATGGGTGGTGAAGAAACACAGGTGGCGCATGTCCTCAATCTTCAGCAGTTCGGAGTTATCCCACGTTACACCGAGATAGTCAAATAGACAGTCGAGGAAGTAGAGCACATAGAAGCAGATGCCAGACTGCTGACGGTCGGCCTCCAGTACCCAATAGGGCCAGTGGTCGTTTGGGCCTAACTTCTGTGCCTTTGGCGATACAGTAGTAGTGGTTTTACCATCATCATCGATACCATGGTGCGTATAGGCGACACGGGCATTGCAATACTTGGCATTGGGGTATGGTTCTGAGACGTTAATATACGACTGAGCCACACGCGGTTTCTTAACCACGTTGCCGTTACCATACGATACCTCTTCCTTCAAAGCGGCTTTCTCCTTACTATTGACAGTCTCACAGCGTCCAGGGAATGAAAAACCGAGGGCCTGTGGCGTAAATTCAGCCTCACTGGTGCGATTGGAGGTGATGGAATGATCTTCGTCGGGCTTTTTGCCTGAATATGTAATTTTGATGTTGAAATCGTAATTGACCTGACATTTCACATTACCAATCTTCTCGCCGATGAGTATCTTATCCTTTACAGGGATGTCGCGACAGTTTAGCTGACCGATGAGATCCTGCATGGAGTGCTCAGAGGCAGAGATATTCATCGTGAGAGCGTTGTCAATCTCTTCATCCTCAGAAGTCACGAGCGTACCAGAACGGAAGGGTTGGTTATCCACGACGATACGCATCTTCGTATGCTCCAGATTTACGGGACGGTCGATATTCGTCGGGTCGTCGATATTACCCAACAGGAAACGATTGCCCTCCATCGGCATTCGACAGGGGTAAGAAAACATTTCGTTGTCGTTAAACAACGGATTCTGGTCGTCGATATCTATTGAGAAATCGTCGGGGAGGTTCAGCGGGCGCTGCTTACCATCCTTCAGAGCGGTAATGGCAATGTGGCTGTTCATATTTACTGCTGTTTATAGTACAACTTAGCATTGGCTTGCACGGTGATGCGACGGTTGGTGAAGGAATAGACCATAGCATCGCCGGAAGCGACAATCTCCATGTGACCATGGTCATCGAGACGGCCACCATTGACGTAGAGAGTAGCGGCATCGTAGCAGGTGATGTTTCCCTTACCAGAGACAAAGGCGAAGTCGCGGGCGGTGAGTTTGCCCTGTTCGATAACGGCACGGGCATGGCCTTTGACAATAACATCAGCACGGTCGGCAGCGACATGTACGGAACAGTTGTCATCGACGGTCACGGGCATATCGCCGAGGACATAGATACGATGACGGCCCGTGATGACCACCGGATTGATGGCCACGCCTTCGGGCTTATCGCCCACGAGTACCATACCACCGGAATTGGTGATAGGCGACTCGTTATAATAGACACCGGCACGGATAATATCGGAGCGATAGACGGGATATAATTTCGAGAAGGCCGTGATGACCTGCTCAGGCACCTCATGGAGCACACCAGCCCAGAAGCGTTGCCAGGCAGCCACCAGTTCGGGGACAGACTTGGCTTCACGGAACATGTTCTGCGACTCCTGACAGTTATCGCTCTGCGAGAGAATATCTATACACAATTCTTGAAATCGAATGAAATATTGCTTATCCATTTTGTCTAATTGAAAATTGAGAATTGAAAATTGAAAATTAGAAGCTCACGATGTTCGGAATCTCCAAGCCGTCGTAGGTAGCGGTGACGATGAAGTTCACCTTGGCACACATAGGCCAGGTAGGAGGCATGTCGGCATTACGGATGCGGATAGTTCGCGTCATAGGCTGCTCAGGCCAGTGGGCATTGCGCCATCCCTGGTCACTCTGTTTGTCGGCAGCCGTGCGGGTGTCGGTATCTTCGCCATAGTTGCCGGTATAACGCTCCCACGCCCAATCGGAGTCGGTGAGTTGCGAAGTGATATCGAAGTTGCCACAGAACAGACGAGGATCGAGATAGAGGTCAACCTGTCCTGGTATCTGTGCGGAGGTGGTGATGAGTTGGGCATTGGCATCGTAGAAACGAATGGTGAGGTCGGCCACACCATAGAGCATCTTCCAGACAGATGAGCCAGGATAAGGTTCATCGTTAGTACTGGAATTGGCATTGAGATACCACTTGCAACCGCCATAGGTAATCGTAGGATAGGCGCGAGAGGTGCGGGTGTACGTGACCGTCGGATCCCATTCGCCCATGAATACCTCATGGATGACTGCACGGGTCAACAGGAACGAGGCAGAGGTGGTATATACCTGGTCGCCATCCTCGGTATGGATGGTGCGCGAGGCAGCCACTACGAATACGGCACCCAGCTCAGGCACATCGGAGTAACGGAAGTAGAGCGCCGACGGAATACCATCGGGATATTGCTGGGCAATGGCAGCGTCCCATGCGGCATCAGCAGCAGAGTTACCAGACTGACGGGTGATGGTCATCTGATAGCCGGACTGAATGACCTGACCACTGACATCCTTCAACACGAAGTCAGCACGTATCTGTTCGTCGGAGGCAATGGTACCATCAGGATTAGACAGTACAATCTCCACCTTATCAGAGAAACGGGTGAGTTGTTCAATGACACCATAGATATAAGCATCTTTTGTAACAAACGACTCACCATTGAACTCCTTGCGGTGGATGGTCTGACCTTCATCATCGGTCACAAGCATGGTGAAGCCGGTAAGGTCGCCCCAACCTCCCATAAAGCAATGATCCTCCCATTCCCAAGTGTTGACACCTTGGAAGCGGGCCATGTAAGTAGTAGTATAGACGAAGAATGCCTGACGCTCCGGATGATTGTTGTCGAACGAGCCAGAGACACTGAGCACGCTCCACTGTTCGGGTGAGGGCGACCATACTTCAGGTTCGCCTTCCTCGGTGTCGAACTTACGCATCACAACGGTTACGAGACCGTTCTGATAGATCTTATCACCCTCCATAGGAGAGTAGCGGGCATCCTTTGCGATGTAATAGGTTGTATCATCGATGACGCGCTCCACCACGTCGCCTACGGCCTGCACACGGCAGTAGATAGACATGAAACCCGCACGCTGGATGTTACCGTGATGGTCGTCGCTGTTGGCTGTAGCATTCTTCGAACCATCCATATTCGACCAGAAACCACGCAGGATATCACCAATGATAAACTCTCCTGGTTCACCATCGTTCAAGTCGAGCACGAACTGGCAGGTGTGGTTGGCCTGATTGACATCAATAATCTCCTTCACACGGCCCTTACCGGCAGAGTCCCAACGGGTACCGGAGAGCACTTCAATCTGGTTATACTTGATGGTGGGAACAGATAGCGACTGCGACAGTTCGAGCGAACGGGCGATAATGGTACCATCGGGCAGGATGCGGGCACCATCACGCGAACCGATGCCCACCTGGATATCTTTCTCGAAATTGCCGACGGTAACAGCCTTCAGGATGGTAATGGCACCCTGAGCAGTGTCATCGTGAGTGCGCGAGAGGTAACGCTGGCCCAACCACTTCGGCGTAACCACGCTATCCTCGGCATCCTCGGCGGTATCATCGCCTGCAACGAACTTCAGCGTCTTACCACCAAGTACGAGAGTAGTGATAGAAGCCCACGATGCGGTCAGTTTCTCAAAGACAGCCTCGGAGATTGTTTTGAGGAACTTCACCATATTGGTAGTGGCGTTGTACTCCCACCAGGTGCCTTCACCTCCGGAGGCAATGGCTTCGTCGGAAGCCAGCGAACCATTGTTGAACTGTTGTTCCCATGTGCGGTCTCTGAGTACACCACCATCTGATGAAGCAGAGATAATACCCTGCGTATAGATGTAATAGAAATCAGCGGGGCCTACCTGTGTGCCTTCTTCGTTCTGTCCGTAAAGGTCGATTTCCTGTGGCGAGAATACCACCTGAGCCTGAGCATCGGCAGCCGTGCTCTTTGGAATGGCGATATAAACCCAGCGCTTGTTATTGTCGTGGAACACCGTCGGCGAGGCAATGAGCGGCCAACGGCGGTAGTTGTGGGCATTATCATACTCCAAGCCAGTGATACCCTTCATGTAGCACATCACCATGGAACCGCTGGCGCAGTTGGCATGGATGTAGTTACGATCACCGGCAGCGTTGAGCTGGATGAAAAGGGCGCTGGGCGACACCCAATAGTTAGTGGGCTGGGCTTGGGTCATTTTTCAAATTGATAATTGAAAATTGAAAATTGAAAATTAAGACAATGCAGGGGTGACGAACATCACAGAGCCTTCGGCGTTGTTTTGGAACTCAGGTTCGTAGTCATCGCCTGCTGACGCTTCGGGCGTAGCTGGGGCCACATAGAGAGGAGAATCTTTGAAGGCTTCCAGGGCCTTTTCATCGAGGTCTGGCTGGTGCGTCTGAAGATACTCTGAGAGGTCGGTCACACAGCGCACAGCCTCGTTGTGTGCAGCCGTGCGACGGGCATCATCGACCTTGATAACCTTGGTACGCTCTTCGAGGTGACGGGCCACACATTTGCGCAATTTATGAATTAATCGATTCATCAATTTATCATCGGTGCCCTTGGTGGCCACCTCTATGAGATAGTCGATGAAGTCCTCACCAAAGATAGGCCCTAAGACATCCTCCTGAATAGTACGAAGGTCAGGGAGCATCTGAATGAACTTCTCGCGGGAGTCGTAGATATCGAGATATTCCTGAAGCACGGTAGCAGAGGGAATGGCGAGACCAGCTGCGAGGTAGAAGAAACGGCTCTCCTTCCACTTCTCGGCTATCTCTTTCTTCTCGGCAGCTGCGACGGCTTCGGGTGAGTCGGCATCATCAGGCAACGGTTCGGGTGACGGGTCGGGCATGGCAGCAACATCCTTCGTCCACTGTTCCAGGAGCACCAACAAACGATTAACGGCAGCATGGGCCTCCGTGATACAAGTGGTTTTATAGTCGCGCACGGCTTCGCGGTCGGCCTTACCATAGTCATCAGCAGTAGCCATATTCACGCCAGATCCATTAACGCTGACAGCCTGGATATTTACGCTTCGGCCCAAAGCATCAAAAGTGACGACACGCTGGGCAACAGTCAGCAGACGGGCGTATGGTGGGAGTGTAGCGCCGTCGGTCACTTGCTTAATAAACTCAGAGATACCATCATCGCCACTGCGAAGCGTCTGGTAATACTCCACGAGGGAGTCGTAGAGTGGCTGACCCAACTTCTCTAAAAGGAAGTCCTGTTCGCTACTATCGAGGAAACCCATAATGGACTCGATGTGATCAATAGCATTTGCCGGAGAATAGAGACGGAGCTCTTCGGTGGTAGATATTAACATGATATAAAACGTTTTATTTGCCACAAAATTAAAAAGTCACGGCCATAAGGTCGTGACAATTTCAAATGCGAAAGCCCGATATTTTACTTCTGGAGGTACTTCAGGATGCCTTCGACATGAAGGCGTTCGATGGCATGCTTACCGGCATCAGACAATAGAAACTCCACATCGCGCTTGTTATCCTGGAAGAGATTTTCCGTCAGGACTGCGGGACAGTTGGTGTGAGTAAGCACATAGAGGTTAGCTTCGTAGTCGCGATCGCCATCGCTCTTATCCATACGAATAGGAGTCTGGTTCTGTCCGTACTCACCACGCAGTTTACCATTGCTGACAATCTGCACATACTCGCGAAGGTTGGTGATGGCAGCATCATAGAGACATTCAGCGAGGTTGTCGGCCTTCGTCTTACCAGGCGACGTATAGGCAGCCCAGCCACCGGCACCATGCCACTTACCATCAGCACCAGCAGCATTGAGGTGGACGCTCACATAGATGCAATCATACTGTTTACACAAATCGTTGACCAGACGGCAGCGCATGGAGAGCTCACGCGACTGTTCGAGTTTGACATCCTTCGTCTGAAGGTTCTGAGGCAGGTAGCCGTCCTCGTAGTCGATGGCGACATTGTAACCATAACTGCGTAACTTAGCTGCTATACCTTGGATCCTCTCACGGCAATAGACTGCCTCACGAATGGAACCATCAGGCGCACACTTGCCAGGTGTACTGAGCAGGTGCGGCGTACCAAGAATAATCATTGTTTGTTTCATAGATTGATGAATTTATGAAGTTATGAATTAATTATGAAGGAACTTATTAATGAAGTATTGCTGTCCCTTGGGCGTAACCTTCGTAACAAAGTGACTGGCCATTTCGCCATTCTCGGAATGCACGCCTTCATCGACAAAGAACAAACCCATTTCAGAGTAACGCTGCATAGGCATATTAGAGAGCGTGAGATACTTGTTATCGCGAAGCCAACAGTACAGACGCTTCTCGCCAATATCGTAGCCATTCTGCTGAAGGAGTTTGGCCATGTCGCGTACCAGAATGTTCGTCTTACTACCAACGACGGCATCTGCAAAGACCACCTTCGGGCGCTGATCTTCCAACTGCTGTTGCTGTTGTTTGTTCACCAGTTCCAAACGCTCCTTTTCTTCCTCAGCCTGGACTACCATCATTGCCAGCTGCTTGCGCGACAGTTGCTCGATGGAGTAGGAGCCAGTACGACGAATGGCAGGCAACACATCAGACGTAATCCAGCGTTTGAACTGTTTGGCCTGCGGTAGTGTTGAACCAAGAACCAAAGAATACATTCCTGATTCATTGACAAACGAAACCGACACGACCTGCACAGCATCTGTACCGTCTGCCTTTTTGCCAGTAACTACCCCTATGTCGCGTTTTGCTACGTCGGGGTCATCAACATGTTTTGCAAGTGCATCACGCCCATTCTTATAGCCCAGCGCACGACAAAGATCCATCGCACAGAACTCCGGATTGTCGAATGACCCTGCTGTGCGGATTTCACCAAACTGCGGATGATTGAAAACCTGAATATTATCCATAATCGGGGAATTTAGGAGTTATCGGGGAAAATTATTGTTTTTTCAACCAGGCAAATGATTTTCGCTTTTCGAGATAGTCCGCTTCGTGAGCATGAGCATAGGCTTCGCGCTCAAAGCAGACATTACGATAGGCATCATCCCATTTCCATCGTTTCAGGAATTGCCAGACAAACGACAGGATATAGATAGGCAGGAAGAAAATGTAGAGACATTCCTTCCATTGGAGAGAATGAATCATTTCATGCCGGATGTTATAATCATACATCACAGCATTCTTACGAACAAAACACAGATTACCTATGCACATTGCCTTATATCCCTTAAACGGGATGATATTGTTATAAATGAACTTCATACCTATTCCTCCTTATTTTCAGATTCAGGTTCAGCCAACATTTCAGCAATAGCATCAATGTAACAGGGAGGAAGATCACTACTATACATCTTTATGAGTTCAACCTCCTCCGGTGTATATTCCGTTTCACTGTTACCCTTGAAAATCTTGTTAGCAAGAGCACGAGCCAACATACCACTCTGCTGTGTATAGATAAAGTCGGCAAATGACTTTCTAATACTCTTAATCTCTCCATGTGTTCTGGCCACATCAGAGAAAATCATTACTTCATCAAAATTAATCTTCATAATCGTATCGTTTAAATTAATCCAAATGTCCCATGATAAAGGCATTGAAGTTGCTACCGTCATAGGTGATGAGCAAATGACAGGTATCTCCTTCCGCCATACCCAAACCGCCAGTCATGTCCCCATAATCATCTGGATTCCTCATGTGCGGACAGTTGGCACCATAAGATGCGCTTCTGTAACCAAATAGAGTAAATGAGCTTCCTGATGCACCTACCACATACAAATCAAAGGCGAATTTCGTCGAATTACTAACACCAAGGAAATTGCGACACGCTGACAAAGTGGGCAAATAGCATGTACCGTATGTACCTCTTACCAATACATATTTACCCTTATTGGGGTCAATCGTATTCACTGTGTTTGATGGTGTGAAATCGTTCAACTGGTGGCCTACGATATGCCCGTTCAATACACCATGACCAGTACCGGCATAAGCATAGTTTCTATCTGCATTCTTGGCAGAAAGAATCATTGCATAGTTCGCTCCAAGACCCCAATAGTTATTCTGATCTTCATTCTCAAAACGAGCGACCGCACGTAAACCAGAGGAAGCAGGCAGAACATTACCGCCAATACCTGCAAATGCTTTTCGAGAATCATTCCTGAAGATAACATAAGCATCATTCGTAAACGGGTCGTTGGTCAAACCAGTACCACTGACTTTAAATCCTGCTATGGTTCCACTCTGCACCGTTATATTATTGAACGTACCAGCGTTAGCTGTCACATTACCATCAGCATCAACCACAAAGTTGTTATTCTTACTCTTTATCTGAGTAGGAATAAGGTTCTCTACAATAATCTCTTCAGCCAATAATAAATCCGTAGCGACGAACTTCAGATAGTTCGCTTTCTCCCAATGAGATGTGTCATTATATGGCTGAGTAGTAGATGTATATCCTGCACTCGAAGTACGCTTTTTCATACGCCAGTACGTCATAGAACCAGATGCAGACTCTTTTGCACGGACTACATGACGAACACCTGTACCACCGCCATAATAATAGGTTGTTCCGCTAACCCAATTACCAACATACACATGCTGGATATCATCAGCCATACGGTCGTCAGAATTTTCGATCCATTCCGTCGCCATAGAATTACGCTCCAACTTCGGCATACAAAGCCAAACCTGGTTATACGACGTGTTAGAACTCTCCGGAATCAAGCGGAACAATACTTTTTGCTCTGCACTTATACTTGACTTTGTACGGAAAGTAACACTATGGCGTACCCACGAAGTCGTAATCTTTACTTTCCAGTTCACAACACCATCAGAAGGTGTTGACGACTGTAATACGCCATCAATATAGAAAGCCTGGTTGGTATCAATACAAGAGGGGTAGATGTATGTTGACAAATTACCATAACCACTGGTATAACCTTTTACATAAAACGAGAAAGTGTACCACTGGCTCGTAGTAATCTTTTTAATACCATCAGTAGCTGTCTGATAGATAATCTGCTGAAGGATCTCCTTATATGTCAACTTATCCGTACCATAAGCAGTCTTATCATAATATGAATTTTGACCATCCAATGTTACGTTAGTTTTTATCTCACCAGCACCACTTTCAGCAGGGGTACTCTGACCACTAACAGGCGAGTACTGGTTTCTAACCGTCCAAGCCTCCATCTGACCATCAGAAGCAAATGCAGTGTCTTGAAGAAGGTTGGCACAAACACCCATATCTATTTGTGCTACTAATCTTATTTCTACAGTTGTAGAATTAGTTTTAGTGTAAGACGTTACCTTCTTTTCCCAAAGATAATTTTTGGGAGGGTTAGATTGACTACTAAGTTTTTCTGGGACGTAAGTAGTATTACCATCCGTATAAGAAGCCCAGCTGCTATCACTTGAAGAAGGTGCGCTAAAAGTCGGTGTAAACATTCGATAAAGCGAAACAGCCTCAATACCATTACCACCATCACCCTTCTTACCATCAGAAATGACAGGGACAGTTTCTTTGTCAATAAGGGTATAGTTACCTATATTCGAAACATAGAAAGAGGTGGCAGATGCAGTACAGATAATAAACTCTACGGCATCGTAGGTAGTAACATCAAGGGCCGTCAGAGAATGACTGCTATCAGAACGATAATAGTCATAGCGGAAATAAGTACCCTCCCATGACTGATCGCTACGGGTGCGACGACGATAATAAATGTAGTACTTACTATCAATACGCGAAGTAGCATTTTCAACAGAGGTAATCGTACCTCCGTTATTCTTCTTATAGCCACACGTCAGTTCGAAAGTAGTAGGGCTATACCCACCGGCATCTGTACGCCCGATATTAATTTCACTGACGCTGGGCATCAAGTTATAAAGAATGGCATTTTCACCCTTTCCACCAGGACGGATGCCATTCATGGTCAGTACCAAGTCAGCAGTACGGTCGGCACCATCGATGGTAGATTTAACCGTAATAGTGATATTCGTAGAAGTGATAGACGTACCGGACTTGATATAGATCTTCACCTTAGCAGACGTAGTGCCAAGACCAGTAACAACAGCCTTATAGGTAACTGCTGGAGTAGGAGAGCCTTCGGCGGCATAATCAGACCCCAATTCATAACTACCAATCTTACAAACAATACCACCAGAACTCTTGATAGTCTGCTTGGTATTTCCCTTATAGAAACACACATTGGTCTCAATATACTGCTCGCTGGTAGTCTTACCATCAGCATCACAGGCAACTGAGTCCATTTCATTGTCGAGGTCGGCCACATAAGGAGAAGTTCCGTCCTCTACGAGTTTACGCTGCTCACTCCATTCAGAGGCGGCAATCTTATCGGTCGTACCCGTGCCAACAGCTGTTGCCTGAATAACCCAGCAAGGATGACCGTCTGTAGAAGGAATGTTCTGCGACCAACCAGCCAAAGGATTGGTACCAGAACCAGTCAAAGCACCCGTAGAGAAAGTATAAGTCAACTCTGCCGTCGGCTTATCAGGAGCCGTTGCACCACGCTTATAGAGGAATACGGGTGCAATGTGCATACCATCCTTATTATACAAGACAGGCGAGCTCCATTCGTTAGCCGCAATGGTATCAGTATCGCTGCTGCTATAAGCCGTGGCCACGATAATATATAGCGGATTGCCATCATTGGCTGGTACGGTCTGAGACCAACTGTTAAAGCCATCACCCGTGAGTTTTCCTGTTGAGAAGGTATAGGTCAACGTACCGGTAGGCTTATCACTGGCTGTCAGGGCCGTAGCACTACGACGGAAAAGTTGTACGGTGGCAGTATTATCACCAGCCTTACTAATCTGATGGGCAATACACACACCTGAGAGGTTGCCAGAGGCATTAGTACAACGGTAGGTAGCCGTATGACCATTGTGTGTATCGGTAGCCGTACCAACAACCGTAAAGAGGTCGCCCTTACGGGCTCCGTTACGAATGCTGCTGGTGTCAGTGAAAGTATCACTATGACCTATCACACCATAACCAGGATCAGTATTCCACTGAGCTTCTGTGAAATTATTACGCTGAACAGAGCAAACGATACCATAGCCACGTTCATTCTGACGGACTACAGGCACATCCTCGATATCGATGATATTAGCATCCGCAATACCACCAACGGTAGTTGCAGACGACATCACAAACTCTATGGCTGCATAGGTATCAGAGTTATTCACCTTGATACCGCTCTTGGTCATCTGGGTGTAACTGCCATAAGTACCATCGGCATTCTTTATACGATAGTAGATGTAATAGCGACTATCAATGTTGGTATGCTGATTGTCGCCCTTACCATTAACGGTAGTAACCGTGCCATCCTGATTCTTAACATAGCCGCAATAGACATACATTGAATCAGGGATGAGCACATTACTATCGTTGCGGACGAAGGGAATCTCAGAGAGCGATGGCAGCAGATTATAGGTGGCTCCGGATTTATCGGTCACAAGTGTAAAGTCGGCGCTGTAAGAATGTCCGTTATAGGTAAGCGTGATTTTCTTCACATAACGGGCATCACTGACTGTAGTACCTTTTGCAAAAGACCATGTGTAGGTGACTTCACCATCAGCAATATTGACGGTTGGCGTGACACCCGCAATGACCATAGAAGCAGCAGGTGTCGGCGTGATACCCGACGGAATAATACCTGCACCTTTGATAATGCGGGCCGTCGTGCTCACATCAGTCTTTGACGTAACTTTACCATTGGCATCGACGGGAACAGCGTCCATCTGATTGGTGAGGTCGCAAACGAATGCGTCCTCACCTTGCTTCAGGGCCGTCAATGCGAAATTATTCGATATAACCGGATTCATCTTCGAAATTGAAAATTGAGAATTGAGAATTGAGAATTAGGGCAGCGCCTTGTTATTGCGCTGTCACGATACCCATAATCTTATAGCCGTTCTGGGCCACGAAATCATAACCGATGGTGACAGATCCCTTATGGTTGGTAACTGTCATCGACGGGCCTCCGGATATCTCACCCTGATTACCGTTATACAACTTCAGACCGAAGGTATTGTAGGCCGTATTGATAGCTGTAGAATCCTCCATCGTAGCTACCCATGCCGTCACGATGACGCTCTCACCAGGCGACAGCTGACCACTGAAATCGCTGTTGCTACCATTCATCGAGATATAGAGATATTCTGGATCCTGCGTATCATCGATAGAGGCAAAAGCAGAAGTCACCTTATTGGTATGAGCCGAGTCAGTGAAGAAATCGACACGGATGACCAGATTATCCGTTACATCGGACTCCGTGAAGGTCAACTGCTTCTTATCGGCTGAGTTAGAAATCTCGGTACCAGTACCGGCATCGTACCACTTACAGAACCACGAGGCAGGTGCGCGTCCGCTGTCATCATAAAGCGAAGCCTTAATGGTGACACTGCTACCAGCACCCGTCTTTGCAGAGATAATGGCAGACTCAGGCGACAGCAGACCGAGATAGCCCTGCGTACTCATTTCAGCAATCTTCACGTCAACCGAACACATCGGGAACTGAAGCTGCTTACCATTGAGTTCGACAGAACCCTGATAACTGATGCTGTCGAGGTCGGTGTTACCCTCAGAAGCGAGGTTGGATATAATAGTCAGTTCCTCTACCAGGACATCGACACCGCCCAATTCTACGGTCGTCGTACCCAAATGGAAGAGCGGGTCGTTGGCAGAATCCTTGAAATTGGTGGACTTGCCATCAGCACCAAACTGAATCTGGATATCGTTGTAGTACCACTTAGCCTGGAATATCTGATTTTTACTCATATATACCGAGCCACGACGGATGACCGGATAAAGCGACGGACGGGTAGAGGCATCACCCTTCCAATCGGGAACAGCTGTGCCACTACGGGGATTGAAATTCTGCGAGAGCGATCCGTTGATACGAAGAGAGCCCTGTACGGTAATACCCTCCTGAAGTGCCGTAATCGCGAAATGGTTGGATATTGAATTTGGCATAATAGACAAAATTTAGGAGTTACAAAAGAATGATCAGGATAGCACCTATCACTGTGATAAAACAGCAAAGCTCTGAGAGGAGTACATTTTTACCATCGACCGTGCGCCCCATCCATCCTTCAGGTTGAATGTAACTGCTGCCTGCAAGGAACAGGAAAAATCCCCAGAAGGCTATCCAGTCGAGATACATAATGGCCACACACACCTGCGAAAAAACACCAGCAGCGATACCGAGAATATTGTGGAGTGTATTGCGCTCGTTCTTTACAAGCGGCATAGCACCGACGAACAGCAGACAGGCGATAGTAAGGAATGCCAGAAAGCGGAAATTGTCAGGCATGGCCTCTATGAAGGCAGGAGCCATCGTAAAGGTAACGGCCCACATCCATACAATCCACACCCACTGCCAGGGCTTCGGGAGGTTATACACCAGCGAAGAAATACTCTCCGGCAGCTGCTTATGCCTCCAAATGGTCACACCCACATAGAGTATGACCAGGAGGCATGAGATTAGCAGACTGTAAATCATATCCTTTGAATAAGGTTAGGATTATTCCTCGCCAACGAAATCCAACTGTGTGGGATAGCCCTGTGTAAAGTCGTAGGCCAGCACATCAGCCACATTGTCGAGGGCCAGCACAGCAGCCTTATGGCGGGCCGTCTGGTCGTAGCACTGACGGGCATAACGCTCCAGATCCTTAATCAGGCCAATAGCCAGGTCGATAGGCAGGGTGATGACCAATTCGCCATACACGAGGTTGGTCTTGGTCAATCCCTCTTCCTTCTCATCGTTGAAACGCTGGCGAAGGGTCTGACGCAGTTCACGGTCGAGCCACATGTCAATAGCATCGAAGGTGAAGTTGTTGACGGCATCGCTGATGTCGTACTGACTGATGCGGGCAATAACGGCCTTCTTTGCATAAGCCAGAATGCCAGACTCGTTGCCGTAGCCTTCCATCACACTCTTCATCACCAATGCAGCCACTTCGTCGGCCTTGAACTCAGGGAATCCGGCTGCCATGACAGCCTCCTTTACGCGCTCCTCGTTGAGCGGATTATCCATACGCACAACGTAAGCCAGATAGATGGTACGAGGCTCCTGCTCGCCACTCTCTGCACCATTGTTAGACACTGCCGTACCAGTCTCTACGTCGAAATTGATACGAACCTGAGCACCCTCGTACTCGATGAGAGCGGGCTGCTCGTTAAACTCGATTTTCTTAATCTCTGTCATAATAGCTATTATTTAAAAGTGAATACTATTCTATCTCGTAGTCTGGAAGGCCACCGGTCTTATTCATGTTTACCAACGTGCCTTTGAACGGAAAACCATCCTGATTCTTCACATACTCCATCGTCTTGATGAGCTTTTGGTTGTCTGTAAAGAACTTGAACAGCTGACCATGCTCCTCTACCTGAATGAGCGTAGATTTCTTCTCTCTGCCATTCTTGCTGAATTTCGAACGTACACCAATCTCGGCATCACGGAAGATAATCTCACGGCCCACGAAGATGGAGGCGCTGCATCGCGTACCTTTAAGCATACGCTTGCCCTCGCCATCCACTTCCTCAAACTTCGGAACCATCAGCTCCTTAAAAGATTTCATTCCCATAACTCTGCACCAAAAAGAGAAACCATCACAGTACATCAGCCATCCCTTATAGGAGGTAGCAACCTGATAGCGAATCATAGGATCCTTGATATTGTGCATACGACACATAAAGGTGCCCTTCATGCGCTTACGAAGATGTGTGCGGTTCATATAGAAACGATAGCCAACGAAATCGCAGAAATGCTCGTTATCGATAATCTGCATCCCCACCTCTTCGTGTAGTGGCTGCTCCATTACTTTGTTGGCATATTCCTCTAAGAAGTTACTGGCCTTCCACACCTCCTTCTTATCCTCTCCGATCAGCAGGATATCATCGCAATAGACGAATATCCTCACCTCGAAACGACGCATCACCTCACGGCAAACGCCACATGTGTAGAGGTTGGCTATGGGCTGTATAGGAAACAAACCTATACCCAATCCCTGCTCACAGACCGTAACCGCTTCATGGAACAGATAGCGGATGCCACTGTCGCCGAAGAGGTCGCAAACACAGTCGAAGGCTTTCTGCTGATTGATGTTGTGATAGAACTTCACGAAATCCCGCTTGATCCAATACAACCTACCTGCCTTCGCATGCTCACTGATGTATCGTTTCACACGCTTGGATGCGAAGTGCATACCCTTACCAGAGATACTGGCATACGAATCATAGTAATAAAATCGCTTCATTATAGGGTAGGACACATTCATCAGCGCGTGATGAACGATGTGGTCAGGATAATATGGGAGCTTCGTCAAACGGCGAACCTTACCACAGGGACACAACTGATCACAGACCGTCGGTTTGCTGGTGTGATAGGTTCTCGCCTCCAAAGCATCGTGTATCTCCTTAATGAACTCATCAGGACGGCTGTCGAAGATACGAACACCCTTATGATAGTTCTTTGGAGAAGCCTTGCCCTTACGCGCCTCTTTCTCACCGACACGAATGTTATTCATGTCGTAAACCATACTGAAACGAACCTTTCGGTTCTTACCTCTCAGCCTGGCTTTACGCTTATAGGCCAGTTCTGCCATACAATATGCTTGCCCACACAAATCTGACTACAACGACCTTCTCTAACGGCCTTCTACACTTTCTCGGCTCTCAGGGGTTCGGTATATGCGTACAACTGCATTGCTTACTTGCGTGAGGGGACTCTGTTGCCTTGCGGCTCATACCCAACGCCTCCTAATTCGCTCTGTCGGGATTTATCCCTCCATCGAGACAGGCGCAAACGTGTGCTCCGTAGCTTTACCTCGGTCAACACGTAACCATTGTAAAGGGGAACGAAGCTCTGGAAAAAAGGAATACAACGACTCCCTTTCATGTATAGAATTTCAGGCGAGCGCCGATGTTCGTGTTCGAGTTCGAGAAGGCGTTATTCGAGTTCGAGTTCGAAAGCCCACAGTGAGCGCCATTATTGGCGTTACCACCCACGTTCAGCAGCTCCACGTTGTATTGCCTTTCGCATGGTGAATGTCACCACCACCATACTTCGTGTGCACTTATTCCTGCTAAGTAGTAGAAGGATAGGAACCTCACTTATCAGGCCACACACGCATATCTTTGTGCAATTCAGGAAAACCGTCATGGTTTCTTCGTTGCTGTCATCATCATGTCAAAGATCTATTCTCCGTTAAAAGGCTCCTTGCGGATTACCCTTCTGGATTTTATTAATTAGTTATTTAATTCGATTGTAAGTAAAGGCACAGGGCGCTTCGCGCCTAATTCCGCTCAGGCTGCTACGCAGCCCCGTGCATTACGAGAAAACGCCTGTTGGCTGGCTATTGTCCGCTACGCGGCCAATGCCACCAACTCCGCGCCGCTGACGATTTCCGGTTCTCCGTAGAAGGCCAGGCGAGCGCCGATGTGCGTGTACGAGATCGAGAAGGCGTCATTCGAGATCGAGTACGAAAGCCCACAGCGAGCGCCATTAATGGCGGCACCACCCACGTACAGCAGCTCTCCACCAGTAGCGGCCCAATAACCGTCGCAGTAGTATGTCGTAGCACTACCACCGCTAACGCTCTGGCAGATCATATCCCAGAACTCGCCACATTGCATAGATACAATGTAACTTCCAGAAGCAGCAGAGAGGCATTCAAACTCATGGTCGAAGGCGGCATCACCATTGCTTACGGTATTACTTACAATGTTGCCATTATAGACAACAGCCTTACGAGTCTGACCATCCATATAGAAGCGGATGCCAGGACGGAACTCCCACAACTTACCCCAAAGATCCTCGAAGCCGAAGAGCTTCACAGGGTACTGGTCGCCCAGGGTAGAGTCATTGTAAAGCACAGAACCAGAACCATCGCCCAGATGCTTCAGCAAGCCAGTAGGCACGTCACGACATGCCTCCCAATTCGAATGCTGGAAACCGGCACCGATAGTAGCCTGTGAATTGAGATTGCCATAGCGAGCCTGGTAGAGGGCATTGATCAGGCAGAAGAAACCGTAGTTAGCAAGGCCCCATTCAGAACCGAGGTTAGCCTGTACGCGATCCCAGAAGGCCTGCATCGTCTTACTGTGAGCGGGCTTGTAACCAGGGCGAGAGTGCCAGTCATTCGTGCCATTGCTACCATTGGCAGGATAGCCCATCAGATAAGCACCTACCCAATGAGGAGATCCGAACGTCTTACCACCATCGATAGGAGTAAGGCCACCGAAATCCATGTGCTTACCCTGACCCTTGAAATGACAGTCAGGCACATGCACCATACACTCGAAGAGGTCGGGATTGCTGACAGGCGTACCGTCGGCAAAGCGATTCCAGTTAGAGCCATTGAGCTTTGCAGCATAGACTTTTCCACTCTTGATAAGCAGCATGTAGCCACCCATCTGAGCCTGGTAAAGTTCAGCGGCACCACGATTAGAGAGATTGATAGCAGGACTACTGGACTCCTCCAAGGTGTACTGCGTAGCAATGGCACCTACTGCGGGGGAAGGAGTAGCACCCTCCATGACTTCTGAGGGCGTTGCCTCATAGACATTGTTCTGATTGGTGATTGTAAGAACCTTCGAGATTCCTTCACCAGAAGCGAGAGTTGTCTTTGATTTAATCATAATAAATAATGTATTAAAGAGTTATTTTTAAGAGCGTATTGCGAAGGTCTGTCCGAAAGAGAGTTCTATCTCATCACCACCAGAGAGACCTACGATGTCATAGACACCCCGCATACCCAGGTTTGGGTCGAGGATGAACTTTTCGAGATTCTGACCGAAGAGATATGACTGTGGCACATCCACTTCCAGGTCATGCTTGTTAAGGAACACCGGCGAAGCACTGCTGCCCTGCTTGCGGATGACCCATGAGGTCAAAAGCCAGTGCTTCTTTTCCGCTGTTGTCAGGTCATTGTGCTTCTGACAATGTACGATCAGACCGAAACGCATACTGGCATTCTCAGCAAAGATGCGGTCGCCTCCATAGGAGAACACCTGTGCATTGAGCTTGGGCCATCGCCATGCGATGCTTGCCGTAGCCTCATTGTTGACATCAGGAGCAGCAGTCTGAGCTCCGTTGGTCACACCGATGCGACAGCGAACCATCAGCGACTCGATATAATCCATGTCAACTCTCAGTTTCTTGGTATTCTTACCACTGACATACCAGAGACACGAGGCATCGATGGTTTTCCACGTCTGGCCCATATTGTCGGAATAATCCCAGAACCACGCCACACGGTCGTCATAGAGAATGGCACCCTTGCGGCATTCAGCCTCTATATCGTAGATGGGCGAGGCAGCATGAAGCGGATAGTGCTTCAGCGTCTTATCGCACAGGAGCGATATAGCATACTGTTCCTTCGCCTTCAGTACGGCATTGAGCTGCAACGTATCGGAGAGGACTATCGGCTGTGAGTTTCGGGGGTCGGTAACACGTACCTCACAATAGACCTTCGCGCCTGCCAGGTGAGTAAAGTTCTTACGGACGTAGAGATCACGGCCAACGATATAGAAATCCTTCGTCGGGTCGGTATCTGTCACCTGTCCGCTTTCGGCATCATCAATATACCAGAACACCTGCGGAGAGAGGTCGGCCATATCAATCAGACCATCTTCATCCTGGATGAAGTAGTTGGCATGCAGGCGCAATGTCCCGTCCGTCTGATGACCGTTCTCATCGAACACAGGAGTCTTGGTATGATCCGGAAACCACTCCAGCGCTGCCTGGCTGTAGAACTGCGTCGTTGACAGATTGCCCAATGGCTCTATGCGAAGCACAGTAGTCAAGGGGCGATAGGTCATCGTCACCGACAACGGTTGGGAGTTATTGAGCCTTTTCATACCTTAGCTACTAACTGTTAGAGGGTTTCGGACGTGCGATGACATCGTAGTCAACCAGCGTTTCCATTACATACTTAATGAGTGTCAGCGGCGTAATGGCGTGCGGCTGTCCGTCAGTACCAATACACATGATACGACGAATCAGCGTCGGATCCTCCGTCGTAGGCATATTGACACTGGTGGCGGCAGCGATGGCCTCGGAGAGGTCATAGTGAAGGTTCCACCATGCCGTATCAGTAACCGCATGACCGATATTATTCGGTTTCTTCGACTCATAGAGGGCCGCGCCCTGCTGTACGATATCAAGGATATCATACTGTTGGGAAGCACTGTAGGCACCCTTGCTTTTCTGTAAGATTCTTGCGATGTTTAAAGACATATCATTATCATTTTAAGAGTTTCCACTTGCAGGTGCGGGCGTGAAGGTCAAGTAACCTGTCTCGTAATCCACACCGAATGTACCATTAACAGAGCCGGTCTGCACGAGCATGCCGGTATCATAGTCAACAGACAGCATGAAGCTACCGTCGTCGGCCTCCAGTTGGGTCACGCGGTCGCTCAATGCTGCATGTGCGACATTAGTAGCGAACTTGGCCACGGCCAGTACTGACATCTTCTTCAGCAACAGACCAAGTGGACTTAATTTCTTCTTTGCCATAGTTTCATTCTTTTTGCATTACAGCAAACGACTTTCGGTGGGCGAGGGTGCCAGGATAACAAGGAACACCCTCGCCACCGTCAGTCATTCATCACGGATTACTCGTCCTCGATGGAGTCGTCGCTTACAGCAGGCAGAGTGGTAGTAACCATAGTGCTGTCAGAAGCGTAACCGAACCAGCTACCGATCTCAGCGTCAGAGCAGAGAGCGATGTTCAGCTTGTTCAGGTTCTCCTTGTCCTGAGCGGACATAGCACCGTTAGTACCACCGACACCAGCGGTAGAAGGAGTAGCCAGAGCGAGCTTCAGACCAGCAGAGGTCAGAGCCAGACCGTTAGCATTGCTGCTGTCGATCTTAATGGCCAGCTTCTTAGCACCCTCGGTAGAACCAGTGAACTCCAGACCGCCGTTAGCGTCGAGGTCGATGGTGATGACGTTGTTCGTAACGTCGATACCATTACCACCGGTGTAAACGTCGATGAGCTCGCTCAGGTTCACGCTCAGGTACTCGTCAGTTGCAGAACCGCTCTTCACGTTGATGGTGAACAGAGCCCAGATACCAGCAGCGTTGATAGAAGAAGGAGCCTCGTAAGGTGTAACGGCAGTACCGTTCTCAGAAACGATTACCCACTTGCCTTCAAGGGCACCAGTACCGGCTTCGACGGTCACGCGCTTCACAGCTGTTACCAGGAAGTCCTTCGGGATGTTGACCTTACCGATCAGGTTGTCCTGAGTAACCTCAGACTCCAACGTTACACCCTTTGCGAAGATGTAAGTTTTCAGATAGCCACTCTCGGCAGTTCCCTGCTCGATAATGTGAACGGCGTTAGCAGCAACCTGCTCATCCGTGTACGTCTTGGCGACAAAACCAAGTTTCTTGAGGATCAACTCAAGTTCAGATAACTTTTTCTTTGCCATAATGCTTGAAAATAATTTGGGGTTAATAAAAATGTGAACTATTCTGATGGCGCAAGCGCCGTTTCAGACTTGATTAGGGTTGCTCCGGACTTTCGGGTGTTTCCGGAGTCTCAGGCGTTTCGGGATTCTCTGGGGTCTCTGAGGTCTCTGGATTTTCAGGAGTCTCAGGATTTTCCGGTGTCTCAGGGTTCTCAGGCGTTTCGGCGTTTTGGTTCTGATTGTCATCACCACCTTCATCGTCATCGCCCGTATCAGGAGCATCACCATCAGGGAAGAAGATATCCTCAATGTCCTGCTCGGTCAGTCCGATGTTATTCATCTCGTCGAGACCAGCCAGCACTTCCTCAGAGAGATCTTCGCGCTTAATGCTACCATCCTGAATGGAGTTGCTATTCACGGTGTCCTTTGGAATGGGTACGCCTGGTGTAATGTCAGAGCCACCACCGCCACCGCTACTCTTGATAGGCTCCACTTCACATGTTACGGGACGCGCATCACAACGTAGGCGATACTGCTGACCACTGGCAGAGCCAGTCAGAGAAAACTCGTTCTTGGTACCAATGGTGAAGGAACGCAGTTTGCGCCAAACATCGTTCTCATCCGCACGGGTATCTACATGAACCAAATTCAGGGCCTCACGGTCGAAGGCCATACTCACTTTGCTGTCGCCTTCGAACACCGTCGAGACAAAGCTGGGATAATCGTAAGAGAAATCAAGACTTGTCATATCTTTCCGTTTTAAAATTTCTGCAAGCAAAGTTAGCAAATGACTTCTTCGACTACGTGACAAACTGATTATCGGGGTACGAAAATAATTAGCCAGGAATAGGCAGACACATACCCGACATGGCCGTAAGATGATAGCGGCAACCGATATAAAGCGAGTCGAAAGCATCGGTGCCATCGGTGCGGTATTCCAGTCGTACTGCATCGTCAGCGTCCTCACTCAGTTTCTCACCACTCTTACGTTTGCGGAAACCCTTATAACCGATTTCCACCTCTGCTGTCTGCATGGCCACAATCAGCGCCTCGTTATTCTCGCGGTTGATGCGGATAGCGGGATAACTCACACCAGCCAGCGACTCATTGATATCGGCATACTTTTTTTCGTGATCGAGAGGCGATCCCATATCCACAGGTCGTACATTCCAACCGTAACGGGTCAATTCATTAATCACCACATCCTTAAAATCCTCCATGCCTTCGATGGCATAGCCTTTGAACTTTGCCGTAGCATCATAGAAATACACTACCTCCTTACATTTCGACATCTTAGGCTTATAGTAGTGGTTCCAGTCGGCCATCAGCTCACGCAATTTGCGCTCATGTTTGACATACATAGAGGAAAGCACATTGAGACATTCCTGATTGTCGCGTTTATAGAGTTGGCCCGTAACGACCCAGTTAATATTGGCGTTGTAGTCCATACTGATATACAGAGGGGCTGCATCCACCACGTCACCATCGAGCGTACAATCTTTAATGGTCTGGAGGTCGCCAAAGTTAGGAGTCTCGTATTCCTCCTGTTCCATCGTACCACCCACGATGCCCGTCGCCATGCGCTTGGTAAACGAGTTGTCGATAGCCGGACAATCATCAGGAATATAGCCGTGAATATTCTCGATATCGAGATTGGAATAGAAGCCGTCGTTGCTCTTAGCCACCTTCTTATTCAGAATCGATATGGCGAATACGACCGGCGGCAGGTCACGAGCCATACGAGCTATGTACGACTCACCAACAATATCGAGATTGTCTAAGGTAGAGACACGCCAGAAGGCAAAGGCATTGCACTGTAACTCACGGATCTTCTTTGCATACGACTTCGACTGGTAAATCATCTGCATATCGAAGTCCTGTTCTGGGGTAATGAGATATTTATGACAGAAAATCAATTCCGCTTCTTCAGGCGTGATGAGTTTGTAGTTTACGGCCATGTCGAGCATCGCTTTGTTAATGCGCTTGCCGTAGTTAGGCAGAATCTTAAACGGGCCTTCGTGGTTCATCATGGCTTCGGCCTTGATGCGGATAGCCTCTATATCCTCCGGACGCTGTACGATAGGCACACACTTATCTTTCTCGGCTGCATCCATCAGATCGTTGTAGTAGATGACGCGCTCGGCATACGCCTGCAATTCCTCCTGGATTTCACGATAGGTCTTATCCACCAACGGGCCTGTGTCAGGATGTGCGTCGAGCTTATCCTCTTCCTTTTCGAGCCAGTTGCCCTTGCTGGTCAATGAAGCATCAGAAGCAAAAAAGGTGCTTTTGAACATCGGGTTATCCTCGGTGTAGCCCAGATTGCCGTAAGGGTCAACAATACCCGACAGGGCAGGCATAACCTCACCATCGAGTTTCGATTTTGACATGAATTTACACTCATCAGCCACGATGGAGTTAGCCGTGATAGAGTTGGCAGATCCGGTGACGGCGAGTGAAATGAGTTGCCAAAGTGTACCATTTGCAAACCAGATGCAGTTATCCCATGTCTTTGGCTTAATGATCGGCGACTTCACCCAACGAGGCGGTTTGCCCCATCCGAAATGACGGCCCTCCTTCAGTCCGAAGAAACGCTCAATAGCTGCTATCGTACCTGGCACGGTACGGGTGTATAGCTGTTTGCGCGAGTTACCAAGCCAGATGTTCGTAGCACGGGGCATGGACTTCGACACCCGATAGATGCGAGGGCCTAACGTGCCATCAGTCTTACCGAAACGACGGGCACCAAGCAAGCGTCCGTCGCGCACATTCATTAAATATATAAGGTATTGCTTATAATTTAAATAGACCTTCCTCATGGCAATGGATCTTCGTCAAACACATCCTTTTCAGGTTCTTTGTCGCCCTCTTCGTCGGGCTTTTCCCAGGTGCCGTCGCTGTTCTGAATCATGTCAATCACCTGTTTGTCGGTCAGACCATAGCGACGGGCCAGTTTCTTGCGCTCTTCGTCGGTATAGTTCACACGGTCGCGCTTCACCACAGAGACATCATGCGTCAGCACAATATCCGAGTCAGGCATCTGCTCCTCCGCATCATCCTTTTCCTTGAAGCCGTTATAGAGATCCATCTTCAGGTCGGCACCGGACTTCACACTTCTGGGGTCGCCCATTTTCATGCCCTCGCGGATTAGCCAGTCTGAGGCATCCTGCACCTTCGCACGTTCGATGTTATCCATCGGCACCTCAAAGCGTCCGATGATATGATTGAACAGTGCAAGGTCGTTAGATATCTCGGTTGGTGTACGCGGAATGCCAGGGCGCACATTCATGGCATCGACATACTCCTGGGCCTTTGCGTCACCTTCGGCAGCGCGACGGAGTAGGATAGGGTACTCACGGGCCGCAATGTTACGGAGCACATCAGAGGCACGTAGCTGCTTATCCTGGAGCCATCGCTGATAGACCTCATAGGCGAGCATGGCACGGAAACGCTGGTCGGGCGACATCACCATCTTTTCGATGCTGATGCCACCTAACAGCCAACGTTCGACCTTATCAAAGTATTTCTCTGAGGGCTTCGACATTACGCAATACCTTTGGCAATATGCTTACGTTTGCGCTTATTATACTTATCCTTACCCGTGCGCATCAGGTACTCGCCATATTCCTTGGGCGACATGCCGTAGTTACCGGCGATACGCAGACCACCGCCACCAGGGATGGTGGGATTCTGAAGATATTGCTGCACCGTCTGACCAGGATTGGCACGCTGTGCCTGCTGGCCCTGCTGATTGAGGTAACGCTGCGGAGCCTGTTGTGTGACTTGCTGGCCTTTGACCTGCTGCATAGACTGTTCAGCCAACTGCTGACCCGATGGTGATGATACCAAACCCAGAGCACCGGCAGCCATAGCGCCGAGCACTGTCATAACTTTACTCTTCTTCATTGTTCTTTGATTTTTTGTTGTTAATAGTATAATTTTCCGCATCCTTACGGGCTGCTTCCAAAACGGGATAGTAATGCTTTGCCTCTTCCTCACCAGCCAGTTCCACCAGCTGCTGATAACGCTCCTCCATCGTCTTTACACGGCGAGGGGTGTTGAGCTTATCCTTACGGGTGAGATACTTAATAAGGTCGGCGATTTCCTTCTTCTTCTTTTCCTCGGCCTCGCGGATCTTTGCCTGCTCAGGGTCGTTACGCTTGATGTCGTCGATAACCTGCTGTTTGATGGTCGCCTTCTGCTGGTCATCAAACTTATCCCAATACACGCGAAGTTTGGTGCGCCATTCCTGCGGGTCGGCCTTCGCTGCCTGGATCTTCGCGATATAGGTGGTATCTTCCTTCAAACGTACATAGACGTGGGCCAGTTCGCTATCCACATGCCCGTAGATACTCTCGTACTGCTGCTTATACGTCACGGCATCCTCAGAGTATGGTTCCACCTCTTCCTCCGGATGACCAGCCAAAGCCATAGCCTTGGCCGTTGCCGCACAGTCGGCTTCCTTCTGGCGCAAATCGCGCACAGTCTCTACGGCCTCCTGAAGGGCAGGAGAGAGCAACCATTTGATTTCGTCCAGGCGAAGCAGCGTACCGCCACCCATCGAGCCAGAGACCGATTCCGTGTCGGGTGTCTCTACAACGGGGATATCACTCTTTTTACCAAACAGCGTCTCTTCCTTTTCCTCCTGTTCCTGGCGCTCCTTCTCGGCCTGCAACTGACGGGCAGCCTGTTCATCCTTCGTAGGACGGCCCACATGGGGAGTCAGAAGATTGGGGTCGTTAAGATCCACGGTTTTCATCATACCTATCATACCCTGTACCTCCGTGGCCACCTTATCGGCATAGCGACGGAGCAACTTACGACGGGCTCCATAATCCTTAAACCTGAGAGATTCCTGTACGAACGCACGGCAGTAGGCAAACGGCTCCATCATGTGAAGGCCACGCTCAAACTCCGCAAACAGTTCGCCGGTCACGCCCTTCTGCTCAATCTGCGGCAGAATGGCGGCATACCATTGCTGAAAGTCGGACAGCCAGGAAGTACGCTCCTGCTGCGACATCTGATTGAATAATTTTTGTTCCATACTTTTACTTTCGATATTCGATATTCAAATTCACGTAAGCAAAGGTAGGAAACCTATCGGGGAAGTACGTGACAAAAATCGGGGATAGAAAAAGCCCGCATCGGGGATAGTCCTCGGTGCGGGCCTTATGATTGTAAACGAAACGCGCTTACTGTGCAGAAACCAGCAGTGAATCCCAGCCGTCTGCTGGAGCGGTCACGTACAGGTTCTGATACAGAACACCGTTCAAGTGGAACTCCAGTGTTGTCTGGCGATCGTCAGAAGTGGCAGCGCCGGTGTCAGAAGCGATACCGCCCTGCTCTACCTTCACGCGATGGTTGGGATCGTACATAATTTGCGTGTCGCCAGTCTGACCATCAGGAACGATGATACAGATGTCAAGGTTGTTCAATGCACGGCTCAACTCAGCGATACGTTTGTTGACGCTCTCAATGGTAGCATTGTAGGTGAGGTTGAAACCACCGTTGTTACCCTGGCTCTCGCCCTTGATCTGCTGTGTCTCATCCTTCAGGTCGAACTTATACAAGCCCTTACCGCTCTTGAAGGTAGGAGCAGAGTAGATGCAACCGCTAAGAGTCAATGGAGCAGCGAGGTCGCCCTTCACGAAGTAATATGCTACAGCCGATGTACCACCGATGTTTTCGAGACAGTTCTCTTCATTCAGGTAGTCGGCCAGCTCAGGACAATTAATATTTGCCATATTCTTACTCTTTTTTAATAGTGATTACTTAATGCAGAAAATTAAAAAGCGGAAGGGCCGGAGCCCTCCCAGACTTTTTTACTGATAGAAGGCGGTGATAGCCATTGGCATACCGGTAGCGGTGATGGTGATCTCCTTCTCGGTCTTGCCGTTGCTCCACTGCTTGAACACCTTGTGGCCTTCGGCAGAGCCTTCAACAGCCTTCAGGGTAATCAGCGCGTTAGGAGCGAACTCCAGGGCCTTCGGATAATCCTGACCGTTCACCTGTACCTTAGCACCCTCATCGGCACCGTCGAGGGTTACAACCAACTTAGAGTTCTCGTAGTCACCATTGATGACGTTCTCAGCAATAGAGCCATCGCTCATCACGAATGCGCTGGGGAGCGGATTCATAATGCGGGTTCCCTGGATAGACTGAATCTGGAAGATCACATCCTGAGCGTCCTCATCCGAACCGAACTGAGTCTTAACAAAAGACTGGTTGTTTTCAGAATCCACACCATACTGGAGGTTTCCAGGTATTGTGGCCATCATACGGGTACCAACACCCCAAGCGTCAGAGGGACAGAACTCTACACGAGGCATTTCAGGCACGGTGAAGTTGCCGTTAGGCAGGTAGTTCACCTTAGCATTGCCGTGATACTTGTTGGCATAACCCTGAGCGATGTAGAGACCACGCAGGATGTCAACATGCAGCTTCACGAGCTTCTGCTGACGGAGGCGACCATCCCACTTGGTGTACCACTCCAAGGCGGTGTCGAACGGAGTAGAGTCGTGGGCATCGGTAGGAGCAGAGATAGCGTCGCAAGGAATCAGGTTCTTATTCTGTACGCTGATAATGCCGTCGGCAATATCATGGGCCATGTCAGTATGGAAACCATCGTACAGAGAGAGCTTCTGCTTGTCCTCATCGAGGCTGTCCTCATTCTCCATGTCACCGAAGAAGAGGTTACTCTTCAAATCCTCTGCGTAGCTCTTCAGGATTGCCTCTACTGCAACCGTTGACATGGGGTAGTCACCACCAGGCTTGCCGTCTGTACCAAAGACAGTCTCAACGTAGTTGTCGATGTTGTCCTTGTAACGGTTCCATGTCAGCTTCGCAATCAGGGTACGCTCCTTCAGGAAGCCAATCTTGTTTTCAACGGGTGTACCAACCTTCTTACGGCGAGTAGTACCACCCTTACGAACCAACAGGTGATCAGTCTTTTTGAACTGTACGCCTGAAATCACACTAATACCAAGACGGTCGAGCAGTTCGGGATCCTCGTAAGCGGGGCCCATAATGATCTGCTTACCAACTTGCTCGGCTACGTGGGTCAGCGCCTCACGACCGATGAACTCTGGAGCTTTGTTGTCATCCATAATTCTAATGTTTTTAAAGGGTTAATAATTGGAAATGCTTAAACTTGGTGAGCCTTCTTCCATGCCTCACGAATCTCCTTATTCTCCTTTGGAGACTTAGAGTGGTCGTAGGCAGGCATACCACCTTCCTCAGCATCCGGAGCTTCTGCACCCTGGCCATTGTTGGCAGGAGAGCCACCCTTCTCAGCAGCGGGAGCGGCAGTCATAGCCTCGATCTGGCCCTTCTGGTCGGCGATAATCTGATTGGCTTCGTCGAGCTTTGCCTGGAGGTCTTTTGCTTCACCCTCGGCTTTCTCGCGTGCATCCTTCTCCGTCTGGAGAGCTTCAGTGTGCTCAGTGTTGAGCTTTTCGATGGCCTGGTTGTGCTCCTCATTGAGGTTAGCAATGGCCTGCTCGTGAGCTTCGTTCAGTTCCTTCTCACGGTTAGCGACAGCTTCCTCACGCTCAGTCTGGGCGTTGTCAACCTGTCCCTGAAGGGTCTGAATCTTTTCCTCAGCAGCAGCCTTTTCAGTGGCATGCTGTTCAAGAGTCTGGTCGAGTGCGTCGAGCATTTCGGGTACGAAATGTGCGCCTTCCTCGGTCTGTACCAGTTCCTCTACACCGCAAGCGGTGGCAATGTTCTTGTACTCTTTCATACTGTTGTTATTATTTGGGGTTAAAGAATTAGCATTAGCGGCTGGTGCGGGGTCATCCTCTGGCACGTCATCCTCCGGAGCCACCGGCTTTACACGAGTGATAGGCTCGGCAGAACCGTTAGCCACCTCAAAGGCACGGGTAATCACCTCACCCAGCGTCATTTGTCCGTCACACAGAATGCCAGTCACCTTATCAGCCTCGAACAGCTTACCATGGATGTGCTCTTCCTTAGCAGCAGGGAAGGCAGCCTGAATGTCCTTACGGAACTGTACGCCATCCTCCTTCAACTCTTCGATAAGAACCTTATCATTCTTCGGGTCATCGGCGAGGTCACGATACCATTTGTTTTTGTCATAGGACTCAGGATCGTAGAGCTCATGGAAAGTCTCATTGGTGTACTTGTTTGTAGTACCATTCTTCTCGGTGTAGAACACAGCCATCACACCGATAGAGCCAAACAAATCTTTGGGGTGCATGTAGTACACTTCATCACAGACAGAAGCGAGATACATAGCTGCTGATGCACAAAGGCCGTCAACGAAGGCATACACCTTCTGACCACGCTCATGGGCATACTCGATAGCCTGTTTAAAATCATTGATAGCCCAAGCGGAACCACCAGGCGAATTAATGACAAAGACATGTGCCTTGCAGAACTCGTTATTAGCAGCCTCCATGAGCCAGTCGCGCAGATCCATAGAGCCATAAGAACAGGCACCACCTTCGCGAGTGATAGGGCCAGCCACCGGCATGACATTGACAAAAGGCGCATCCATGTCCTCCATCCACCAGCGCGACTCTACCTTGCCTTGCTCCGTAACCTGATACTCCTTGATTTCAGGAGCGGCATCCTCGGCAGACTTGATGAGTTGCATGGCGTATGGCTTTTTCTTTTTGTCAAACTCCAAACCGATATGACCATTCAAATTTTGCTCCCACATTGTGCGAGAACCATGAACATACTCAGGCATGATCATCCACTTCTTCGTTGACAATATTTCCAGTAATCCGTTCATACTTTTTCGCTTTTAGTTTAAAAATTCTATCGCAAAAGTAATGAAACGTGCGGGCGAGGTCGTGATGTGGTTTTCCTTAGTATATTAGGGTTTTAGGACGTTTTAGGGCATAAAAAAGCCCCGACAGCGTTTCACAACGTCATCGGGGATGGAACAATTACTGTTATTTACGTGGTTAGATTCAATATACCTTATTATATATATATAGGCCGGTTTAATTGGTTGGTGATGCCAGACGGATGAGAGCCGACATAGACTGCAACTTGATTTTCAGAGTGGTCACACTGTTATTACTCTGCGTCTCATCGATGGTGGCCATCGACGCATTAGGCAGGGCGTAGGACAAATCCTTAGCGCCATTATTGCGGGTATAGACCACATTAAAATCCTTGCCGTTCAATGCTTCAATAGCCGATTCTACCTGCTGTCGAGCCAGTTGCACAGCGGCCTGCAAGTCATGCGTATAGACGTTTCCAGAGGCTTGGCGGGCATTCTGTACCTTCAGCGTCGGCACATCACGCATCGGCACGTCATCACCCAGCGGCAATGTCAGCGTCAGTACCGGATCGCCCGTAAAGAGATTGCTGTTAATGAATTGCACGCTGTTCACTTGGGCAGGAACAGGCATGCTGCACTGCGAGGCCAGATAGACATCCACGCGCACGATGTCATCCTGGCGAAGTTCCAAACATAAATTCTCGTTCATAATCTTATCTTTTTTGATGGTTATTACTCTAACGTTAGTGGTGTGACAGGGGTGTGACAAAAAAACATAGAAAATACCTCATTATTTAACATCTTTTCGCAGTCGATTTTGACCTTTTTTACAATTTACTCGTATTTCGGTAATCCACCCCTTAATTCGTACTCATCCACTCGCGTAATCTCAGCATCGCCTATCACGTCGGCTTCATTAGCCATACGCTTACCTTCCTTACGCCAGCGGAATATCTGACGACGCAGGTGTTCACGCTCTTTGTTATCATGCGACACCGGAATATCCCACTTCATAAAGAAACGCTCCAGGATCTCTACATCCGTGCGATCGATGCGCTGCTCACGGCACCAGTCACGCTGTCGCGCTTCAAAGTAAAGGTATTCTCGGATGAACCTCTGTCTAAAAATTCTACGAAGCTGGTTGGCAGCCGAAGTATCGAGTGTATGCGAGCTGCTGACCAGTTCTATACGACCATCCACATATATCTCCCTGGGCAGGGCGATGCACAGAAACTCGTAAGCCTCGCGACGGGTCTTGTTAGGCAGACGCTCCAACGTACACACCTCGGCGTATGTCAGGTAATCCTTCGGGTCGCGCTGGATAATCGGTTTGCCACCTTCAGGCAGACGACCACGCAACATGTTATTCCAGGCAGACTGAGAATAGCAGCAGGCACGACGCTGTTGTGTCTCAGGCACGATGCGAAGGCTATGCACCATCACAGCATATTCATCAGAACATTGCGACAGTTGGATAGGAGTCTGTTTTGAGATTGAGTTTCCATTACCATCGGCACGCATAAAGCTACCGACATACTTAGATACACGCAGATAGATCTTAGGCATAGTGATTTTCTTACTTACTATAGTCTTTATTCAGGTTTTCAATTTTCCAAAATTCAGCAAAGGCACTTTCGAGCTTTGCACCACGAGAGTAGTCCCACATGGGGAGTTTCAGGATAGCATCACAACCATGCAGCTTACAGATATCAATAAGCATCTGGAGTTGGTAGGGCAGGCGACGAAAGAGCCAGTTCCACCATCCCCACATCTTCAACGGATTAACGGGACGGTGGCCCAAGCCTATCAGATTCTTCTCAGCCCTCGCAAACTGCGATTCTACCCATTCAGGATCACAGCCGGTTATCGGCCCAGAGATATACACTTTCTTCGATGTCATTACTTCACACCAGTATGTCCGTAACCACCTTCACCACGTTCTGTCTCATCGAGGACATCAACGGGAATAAACTCTGCATGCTCATGGCGGGCAATGACCATCTGGGCAATACGCTCACCATCCTCAATAATAAATGGCTCATCACTGAGATTAATCAGTATAACGCCCACGTCACCACGATAATCGGCATCCACAGTACCAGGTGCATTCAGCACCGTTATACCCTTCTTCAGGGCCAGTCCACTACGCGGACGTACCTGTGCCTCGTAACCGACAGGCAAAGCAATATGCAATCCCGTTTGTACCAAACGACGCTCCATAGGTTTGAGCACTATCGGCTCATCGATGTTTGCACGCAGATCCATACCAGCTGACAACTCAGTGGCATAAGCGGGTAGGGGATGGTGCGACTTGTTTACAATCTTAATCTTCATATATTCAATTCTTTTAATTTTTGTTCTGCTTCCATTTGTTCTACTTCGTATGGGTCGATAAGGTCAGAAAGGGCAACCAGGCGAATACGACCACCACCGGCATTACATACCAGGACTTTGTGCTCCAAATCTATCTGCAACACACACGGCTCATCAGACATCATCTTCCGAACCATGTCTGCTGCCTTATTCATATCCATTACCACCTTCGATTTCCTTTTTAATAAATCAGATAAGACCCATCTTCTCGGATGCCTCTGAATATCCAGAATTTCTTTCCGGACTTCATTACAAACCCAGACGATTTGCTCCCTCGTAAACCCATGCTCTGATGCGACCTGAGCATAGCGTTTGAAACCATCCATTATCAGATTCACCTTCGACACCACTATTCTTTTGAGTCCTGTTCGGCGATTTGTTCTTTCGCCTTCTTAAATTCCTTCATCATATCAATCACCATAGCATTCAGAGCGGCTTCTACGCCCGTCATCATATAGGAGATAGAGCCAACCATCGTTATCAAGTGATTCAGCCGTTCGTACTCAGGTTCAGTTTTCTTATACTTCTGCTGGCACACTTGCATATTCTTCAATGTCTGTGCAATAATGCTCTGCGTCATCGGCAATTCTTTCGCTGCCATCGAGAGCGACACACCCCAAAGCGATTCTTCTACCATACTATTCTTTTCCTTCCATTTTGTTACGCATCAGGATTTGAAGTGCTTCGTCACCTCGGCCCATCTTATTCATCAACAGTGCCACGTTCGTATCGAAGTCGCGACTCTGCACTATCAGGAGGGCAATCAATGCCAGGTGCTTCAACTGATTCGACTGGATAGCCGTAATCTCGATCACCTTATCCAACATACCCTTCTCAGTCCAACCACGTTCACGAAGCTGTGGAAGGTTCTGCATAAACTTATCCGATGCCATAATCATATTCACCAGATACTCCAGGAGTCCACGCTTATCCTTCAACAAATTCGCTATGTCAACATTCATATTTGCCATACTAATTAGCATTCTGAGGGGTTTCTTCCTTTGCTGCCTTTTCCTGTCTGCGAAGTTGTGCTGCACGACTATTACGGGTCTTAAACAACACTTCCTTTGCACGCTCTTTCAATTTCTTAAAGAATGGGAATACATAATGATCCATCTTCTCATCAGTCATCCACTGCATACCAACAAAGATCTGCATCAGCATTTCTGCCAGAATTTCTATCGAGAGGTTTGGATCGCAATTATGCTTCTTAAACACCTCAGACATTTCAGCCAGGATTGCCGATTTCTCTTTCATGTACTCCTGTTCAGGAGTCAACTGTTCTTTCTTTTCTTCAGCCATAATCTTATTTTAATATCAGTTGCAAAGCGAATCGGGCATTACCAGCATCGCCTACGCGAACTACTTCATTATATACCTGTTCAAGACTACGAGGATTCACCTCTTTAAACTTATTCATTTCAGGAATAGTCAATTTATGACCTGCCAGCGTCGCTATCTTAAACAACATGGCGGTACGACTCAAACCGTTTCCTCTGAAGGGCGATTTTACCCCCCCCCTGTTTCACTCCAACATTAGACCTATTCATTGTGACATTCCTTTATAATTCAATATCGGATTATACAACACATCACAAAACCAGACATCGCCATTGGCACGAACGCACATTCTACAATTTTCCAAATACGGCTCACTCTCAATAGTAAACTCACCACCATACTTGTTAGTGACTTTCACACCAGGCTTCAGGAAATCCAAGAAATCCTTAAAATCATAAGAGGTAAAGATACTGAGTAGGTCACGCTCACCATTCCAATCATAACAGATCAAACCGGTGCCCATACTTTCTGCTACGACCTTCGCTTTAGTAGCTATAGCCGAACAATTCCTGAGCGTAATTTTCTGTACGCACACATCAGGAACATGCTTTTTTACATCATTCTTTGTCATACGTTCAATACCAAGTTGAAGTCATTTCACACTGATGCTGATATTCCAGTTCATCCTTAATCAGAGGATAAAACCCAGCAAACTGCTCCATAGGTTCCGGCTCCTTTTGCTTTACAGGATTAAATTCATTTACCTTCATCAGTCTATCTTCTGTAAACGTTCATCAATAAATTCGAGATCATCGTCATGGTAGGTCATACCATTCTCAGTATTATGCCACATGTTATAATACGATGTGCCAAACTGTACGATAGGCTCATCATCCACCATCACCTCCTCGCCGGTATCAATCACACGGGCCTTAATCTTCGGCCATTCCTTCTTATGGGCCATGTGATACAACCAATCTTCATGCTTCTGGCGAATGGACTCCGGATTACGATACTTGCATTCGTCACAATGATAATGACCCATACCATCACACATACCTGATGCCTCGCCACGCTCAAAATCATCACAGTCGAGGTCAGGATCCACGCCAGTCTTTATGCGCTGATTATCCTTACCATACGTCGGCTGCTGCATACACATCACCTTTGGTGCCAACTTACTGACACCACCAAAAAATTCGGTCATCATCGGCAACGGCATAGGCTCATTCGACATTCGCATTACATTCACCTGTGCGAGCGAATTGCCTTCATCCTCCGTTATCATATCGAGCGCCATATAGACGCGATATCTTTTCTTCTTCTCTTCAGCCATACTTGATATTTATAAATTATCAATGTTTCATTAGATATTACACATTCAACACCACATATTTACCTTCAATCTTACACTGGCGCAAGCGACGGTCACACTCATGGCCAAAGGCAACGAGTACAGAGCCAAAGAACGGCGAACCAGTAGAGCCTTCTGGCGTAATGAATTTGATGCGATGACGCATAAAGAGCATCGAGGCAGCCTTAGTAAAGATGACCTCCTGGAACAGCAAATTATCCACCTGATTCTTCAGCAGCGCAATACCATTGCCATGCTTGGCCAGTTTCTCCACAAACGGACGAAGCAAAGGACGGCTATAAGGTGGGTTCATAAACACAACAGCAGTATCGGGCCACGTCTGACTCAATCCATCCTGCTCCTGATTGAACGACAACGGCGCAATCTCGTATGGAGGTTGCATAGGCGCACACGGATCGAGGTCAAACGGGCCGAGTTCATCAATCACCCAACGAGGGGTGTACCACTCATCGGAACTGACTACTGGATTCTGCTGTGTTCTATTTGCCATGCTTATACCTTCTCAGGATCAACCAAAACCCAATCATCGGCCAACATATCGGTCTGCGATGCCAGCCAACCATTCACGATAGAACCATCAGCAGCCTTCATACAGATATACTGAGTGAAGAAACGCTCCTTACGCTCATTGGGATGGTTCTTAACCCACTGCTTGAAGTTGTAGGGCAACGACTTCACAGTATCGATGATAAAGTCATCCTTCAACACGTCAAACGGACGCATGAATAAAAACATGCCCTTACCATTCCAACCTTCACGGGCCACCAGAAAACCATGCTTCAGCGAACCGATAGCCTGGCCAAAGCTACCACTCTGACCAACCTGTAACACCTGCGACTCCGAGGCACCCGTCACATAACATGTTTCCATGTCGCCACGAGTAAACTTGCCATCAAAATCTTTGTTTTCAGTCTTTTTCTGAGTCTCTACTGCGCCAAGATATTTCTCGGCCATTTCGTCTAAATTCATCATAATAATACCGTGTTTAAATAAATATTTCGATAACAGTTTTCCTAACCAGTCAGTCCAATCTAATACCACGAATAACGCCCAGAAATAGTTGTAGGCTGGAACAAACATCATCAGTTGCTTCTTCAAAGCACTACTGCAATAGCGTTTACCAGTCAAGGCATTACGGCATGTCACCACCAGGAAGTCAATAAACAAGATGACTACCGGCACCAAATAACCGTATATGATTGTGGCATCAAAGAGCTTATCCATACTATTCTAAAAATTTGGGATAAAGGTCGATCAGTTTGAAGGCGTAGGCATAGACTTCGGGATTGGAGTCCCAAGTGCCTTTGCCACATACATGGTCGATCATGTCGATAAAGCACTCACGCAGATTGCTATGGATGTTATGCCGAATGCTGACATGATACTGTCCGTTAGGGAGTTTCTTACGCTTGATGTCGAGCCAGGTAAAGTCACCCGTTTCCTTCGTCTTGATGTCCGTCGCGCTCATAATACCATGGAAAATACCCTCACGCAACATGTCGGCCTCGGAGATATCCTGAAGGTGCTCACGACGTTTCTCGGTAATCTCTATCTGGTATTGCATCAGCTCCGGACGGACAAAGAGTTTGTTTTCCCACGCGGGCAACTGCATAGGATGCTCCACACCCAACTCACGCTGCAAGCGATGGATAAACCTGATCTTATCGCCAGGAGTGGGCAGACTACGCCAGATAAAGCCATAACCTTCGGCGATGGCCACCCGTTCGCCCACCTCATACTGTCGGCGGTCTGTGGTCAACCGGCGGGTCATATCCTTCTTACCCTCTGTAACCAGCGTAGTAAGCCCCTGCGTAAAGCGGATGATCTGCAACTTATCCATCACTTTTTTGGTTTCTCTACCTTCAGCGTAGCCTTCTTTGCCGTGTTCACAGTAGCCTTCACTGCTGGCTTCTTTTTCTTACGGGAATGCTTAGCTTCCTCAGCTGCTTTCGCCATACGCTGCACGAGCACGGCATCCTGCATGGGTTTATACACGGGCAACAGTTCGTTGAAGGCATCGAGGGGAGTGATACCCTTCATGTCACCCAACTGCTCAACCATAAAGAGGATGTCACACGTACTGATGCAGGCTGCCATCAGCAGAGCCATCGAGGTATGCTTCTGGAGCAAGTCGCTCTGAATGATATAACCTCCAACGAGTGCGGTCAGTTGTGTTTCCAGACCCTCTACCTCTTTTTCCAGAGCCTTCAACTCCTGAAGTTCCTCTTTGGTCTTAGGCTCATGCTGTTTCATCATCACTTCCATTGCAATGCGGACAAAATCGCCCTTCTTCAATGGACGCTGCTTAGTTTCTTTCTTTTCTGCCATAATTTTTCTATTTAATACTTTTAACTATAACGTTATTCAGACGGTTTTCCTTCTCGATAAAATTTTTGAATACTTTCCTTCCAGATGAACTCAAATCCCCACTGACCAGCGAGACGTACAACGGTACGCATGAAACGGTCGCATTCATCCCAACAGTAGCGCGTCTTAGAGTATGGCGAGAGCAAGCCAATACGAAACTCCTCACAATAGCCAGCACTATCCATAATCATTTCGAGCGATGATCTGAAATCAATAACCGGCTCAATAGATGCCCACGTATGGAAACCATACTCATGCAAATGACGCATGGCATCCATGCGCATGATATTGCTGGGTGCATTCGGCTCCAGTTCGTTATGTCCGGTCAATGTGAATCCCAGATGCAACAGGTCGCGATATGGATGCCACGAGCCCAGCACATAGTCCAAAGCCACCCAATGCACATCTTTCGTCAGGATAAACACCGGAACACCATGCTCTAAGGCATAGAGCGAACAGCGAAATGTCAGTTCCAAAGTCTCAGGAAGGCATGGGTCAGTACTGAAAGAGAAGAAAATGCCACCGTCAGTCTTAAACTGCTCCTGGTAGGCATCCACTTCTTTACAGAAGCGTCGGTAAGCCTTCTCTTCAGTACCACCCACTTTCTTCTCAATCTCAGGCACAGCACCACCGAGTTGCTTTCCCATCGGGCCACGACGCAAGTAGCAATAAGTACACTGATGACGACAACCTTTATACAGATTGCAACCCCATACGGCATACTCCGCTGCGGGGCCTTCCGGCTTATAAATGGCACGATGGGCGAGAGGTCGTTTCATACCTATTTATCATAATTATTATTATAGTAACGTCGAGCTTTCACCGCCATAGACCCGCATCTGTGGTAAAATGACATCATGGATCTGCTGTGCAGCGATGTGCGCATTGGGGTGCGGTTTACCGGTTTCACCCGTTAGACGCAGACGCATAATATTGCGCCACTCAAACACGTTGTAAGTGTAAGCCACACGGGTAGCAGCATCGAGACAGAGGAACCCACGCGCATCCTGTGCGGGCAGTCCCAGACGGAGGCCCAGCATATAGCACCATTCCGACATCTTCCAACCGACACGCGCCAGCAACTTCTTCGACCAGTGCGCACACTCATACCAATGCGGCAGACAGATGGTGATGCCACCACGCTTGCCAAAGTTGACATATCGTGTTGATTGCTCGGCGATATTGTTGGGCGAAGTGCGGTTCAGCTCTCGCGAGGTCGAGATCTGTGTGGTCACACAGACGGTATAACGAATGAGTGCGAAGGCCGTCGGGAAATTCAACTCCTTAGCCTTGGCCACAAAGTCCTGGAGTGTCACCTCGTATGGTTTCAGTTCCTTGGCGATGGCCTTTGCATCCATCAGGAAATGACGGTTTGTAGAGACAAAGAAGGTACGCTCCTTTTTCTTCTTATCCTTATGGTAGCGGATGCACACATAAGGGGTGTTATTGAGGGCCGTAATGAGCCACAAGGGAAACACGCTGTTGTCGGGCTCACCCTTCACAGCAAAGACGAAATAGGCGCTGCCATGTCGGAACATAGACAGGTGCTTACGCTTCAGCAACATGTCGCAGAAGTCCTCTGCGCTTTTCTGGCCACCCTCGGAGGCGTAGCACAGACGGGCAGCACGAGCCACCTGTTCCTGCCAAACCTCCGGAGAGGGCCAAAGTTCAACTGTAGGTTTTATTAATTGCATATCAATCGTTGAAAAGTTAATATCCTCTGAGAGTTATTCCCGCATCCTTACAGCGGGCAAAGAAATACGCTATCGAGATCTTATCCGGACTGGAATTGTACTTAAACTTTTCTTCCACATCCTTTGCATTATACTTCGACACATTGATACGACTCACGCGGTCAAAGAACTCGAAGCCGTAGGGTGCCGGAAGGTTGGCCAACGACAGGCCCACACGAAACCACACATCGTAGTCATTCACAATGTCGGTATTGGTACGCTCCAGCAACTCTACCATCCGACGCACACGCTCAACCAACTGGTCGTCACTCTCGCCACTGCTGCTATACACCGCTGCCTTCGGAGCCAACACCTGTTCGCTGGTCTCTAAGCACACACCGGCATAAGACAGGGCATGTTCATTGATATAGGGATCTGAGTCATACGAAGCAAAGCGTATGCGAGTCACGTCACCACACTTACGGTCTATCTGGATGCCCAGCGCCGAGTACTCGCGCAACAGGGCCTTGAACTGTTCCTTATGGTATTGCGGATAGAGCAACGGAATGAGAGCAAAGTAGCCGGTACCGCTGCACGACTTCATCAGCAGCGCCACTTCAGGACGGTGGCGAAGGGTACGCAGAATGCTCTTCATATCGCCCAGGCTCTCGTTATCCTGATGATCGATGTCTATGCAGAGGAATCCCGTATGCTGTGCCAGATGCGACCCACGACGCGACACCATTTCCTTCACTATGAACTTCTCACCCGTCCGGCGGTTGGTCTTTTCCACCTCCACCTCTCGCGGCTCAAAGAGTCCGGAAAGTGTAGCGCCTGGAAGGAACTGTTTGGTCTCGCGGTATTCGTCAGATGCCTTCGCAGCCTTCTCGCCCATCGTCTCTACCATGCCACGCAACTTCTCAACCACAGGCTGCCAGCGATCCGTCATACAGAACTCACGGATTGTCATCGACTGGATGATCTCACCCGTTTCCATATCTACGAAACGCCCGACGTTATCTTTCGCGTCGGTATAGACAGAACACATGCGGTCGAAAATAGAGTCCATTACCTATTTATTATTATAATAGTTGTAATAGTTATGCCACTTGGCCCAGGCCCATTCCACCAGGATATTGATGAGCCATGCCAGACAGAAACCGAGGCCCATCAGCCAGAAGCCACGCCAGAACCAATATGACATAACAAAACACAGGGTACCAAGAAACAGGTGTACCAATGTCTCTACGGGATAATCCTTATGGAAATACCCCTTGCGCCATTTCCAGTCTTTGTCGGGCGACTCATCCTTACTATACTGATAGGATATCAGACCGGCGGTAGCCATCGAACCAATGAACATGCCGACAGGTAACGTCCAACCACCACCGAGGATGCCCAGCGCGATCACCGTCAACAGCGACATCAACAATACCCAATTCAGGATAACGAGATAGATTTTCATAAGCGTATTACCTTATATGATATTTGTTATTCGCGGACAAAGTTAAACATAATATTTGAATAGACAAAATAAAAATTTATTTAATTTCTTATATCGTGTAAGTTTTAACATTTGAACACAATCGGAGCCACCAAATAATCCGTTTTCGAGGTCGAGGAAATTTTCTCCCTGACCAGGGATATTTTCTCCTTTTAAACCTCAAAACTACTTTTTGCAGCCCGAATCCCCAATTTCTGTAAAGTCAAAAACGGGGAAAAAAGTTATCGAAAGTTCTGAAAAGATTTCAAAAGGAAATTTTGAAATAGCTTTAACTCGCTGAAAATCAGACATAAACATTGTTAAAAAGTTATTTTTACCTTTTTTCTAAAAAACTTAGTACACACGGGAAGAAAAATAGAAAACGGAATTTATGACAAAAATTCCATGAAAACCGCTCGCTTTATGCCACCTCCCCTCGCCCCCAAGTATCTGATAATCAAAGTAGAAAGTGGAACTTTCGCTTTGTTGCTCAATTCCTTTTAGGGTACGGGATTTCTATCTCTATCAGAGAGAGATTTTTTCTCAAAATATATATGAGGTATGCGAAAAACCATCATTTTCTCCTTTTGACACTCTGGAAATGCCCAGAAATGCCCTAAATAGAGGGAAAGGAGAAAAATATTAATTCATCCTCGAAATTTCCTTGAATATCTTTTGGTATTTTCAGGGTTTTTTCGTACCTTTGTACCCAGTATTAAATTGGGGTATTATGCCCTAATTACATTAGGTCAGAGAGGTGGCGGTGCCACCATTTTGATTACTACCGTAGGTGCGGAGTAAGATTACTACCGTAGGTGCGGGAAAGCGCGAGATTTAGATTACCTTGGTGGCGGGAAAGCCGCGAGAGGGATATATGACAAGCGAGGGCCACGTCTCACGACGTAGGCCCTCGAACGATTACTATACATAAACAGATGTATGTAATACAAGAATTTACTAATACTTTTTAACTAACTACTAACTAAAACAATTTTTTATTAATTCAAATATCATAATATGAAGAAAAATGCGCATCCGCTGATGGCGCATTAAGGTTTCGAGATAATGATAGAACTGTTGGTGCCACCGAAGCCGAAGGCGTTACACAACACATGATTGATATTAGTGACTGTCGGCTTGGTTGGGATATTCAGACGTGCGGCTGCTGGTTCCGGCTGTTCCAGATTGATATGCGGAGCCACAAAACCACCCTGCATCTGGATAAGTGCATAGACCACCTGTGATACACCAGACATCCAGCACTCATGGCCTGTCAAACACTTCGTAGAGACCACGAAGGGATTGCCGATAGGTCTCCCTACCCCACATGTATATTTCGGCAGCCAGAGCGACAACGACAGCAGCGCATCGGCTTCAGCACGGTCTCCATCCTGCGTTGATGTGGCATGTGCCATAATCACCGATAGCTGCTCCGGATTGATGTCGGCATCCTGAATAGCATTGCTCATGCAGCGAAAGATACTCTCTGCTGAAGGCGTAACGATGTCGGGCGACGTACAGAAACCATAACCGCGAACCGTGGCCATGGGCTTACGATTACCCATAGCGGCATGCTCGGCGCTCTCCAGAATAACACAGGCAGCGCCACCGCTCGGCACCAGACCGTCGCGGGCTGCATCGAATGGACGGCTTGCCTTCTCAGGATCATCGGCACGCTGTGAGAAGATACCCAGCGCATCAAAAGACGTATAGGCATGCAGCCCTACCTCCTGAGCACCCACCACGATACACGCATCCACCTGTCCGCTACGAATGAGCGACAGCGCCAGTCCGACGGCATGACCACCACCGGCACAAGCGGCAGAGACCGTCAGCGAGATACCACCAATGCCGAAGATAGAGGCCAGCGTCATTGATACCGTTGAGTTCAGCGAACGGAACACCGCGCCAGCACCCAGACGGCGCGAGTCGTGATGTAAACGCATGATATCCTCCACCTCTGCCAGTTCACAGGCCGTTGAATCGTTGCTGACTATCAGCCCTACCCGATGGCGGTCAGTGAAGGGCGCTTGCTCCAGGGCCTGCTTTACGGCCATATACGCATAGCGACCTGCCTCCGACAGACACATACGCTGCGAACGGCGCAAGCCTTCATGCGACAGATCCGGCACAGGCACGATACCCGTCAATGGCGACTGGTAGCCGTACTCCGTGCGTCGTGGGTCAGCACCGATGCCAGAACGTCCCAGACGTAGCGACTGCTCCACAGCCTTCACATCCTCGCCGATACAGCTCCAGATGCCCATGCCGGTGATGACTACTCTCTGTTGCATGCGTCAGGGTTTAAGGTGATGACAGCCTGCACCAGGTCTCTCAGGGTGCTGGTATTCTTGGCATTGTTCATGTCGAGCTTCACGCCAAACTGCGTTTCCACAGCCAGGATGAAGTCAAGAGTGTCGAGAGAGTCAAGATTCAAATCCTCCTGCAAGCGCGTATCGAGGGTTATCTCCTCCTGGGGAGGCATCGTGTCGAATAGTTTAATTAGCAGATCGACAATGTAAGGGAAAAGTTTTTCTTCCATAAATTCATCAATTCATTAAAACATTAATTCATTACTTTTTCTTATTCCACAGACGGGAGCCAGAATAGCGGCCCATAAACTGAGCACCATCCTCGGCTTCCTCGGCAATACCACCACGTCCGTACTTATTCACATGCAAGCCATTCTTCTGCAACAGCAACATCATAGCCGTAAACTCAGTGATGGCTCCGCGCAACTGCTGCACATCCTCCTGGGAGAGCGAGGGAGCGGCGGCGGCATCAGTACCGGCCATGCCCTCTGCAAAGTCGGCGAGGTTGCCCTCATCATACATGCGATAGTGCATACCTGAGCGATTCTTATCGAACTTCACGATCTCGTTCATCAGGTCGGGTCTGTTCATCATCATCGCCTGAGTAGTCTCGCGTCCGATGACCATTTCAGGGCCTTTTTCGCCCACGACGGCGGGCTGTCCGTTTACCATGGTCGATATTGGCTTAGTCACCAGGCCCGTCGAGAGCTTATCCACATGCTGCGTCTGATACACGTTACCATCGTTACCTACCACCGTCTGCGTCTGTCCCTGCTGACCGCCATTCTGACCGCCACCAAACGACTGCACGTTACCACTGTCATAGGTCAACATACCCGTCGCGAGCTTCACGTTCTGACCGGATGCTTCAGCACCACTATCGCTACCACCAAGGGCAGCAGAGATAGCCCATGAAAGCAATCCCATCAGCAAGGCACTGATGACGGCAATCAGAGGAATACCCCAGAAACCGAGAGTACCGATGATCTTAGCGGCACCACCGGCGATACCGAGGGGAACCTTCTTCATCGTGTTTCCGGCTTCCTCCGTCAATTCCGTAGCATTAGCGGCCTGATGCTGTGTCAGACGCTCCGCATCACTCGTTGCCTGTACGGTATTCATAATCTCAGCAAACATCTGCTGGATTTGAATCATTCTGGTCTGGTGTGCCGTCTCATCGGCTTCCTCTTGCGAGTAGTACAACTGACGCTTCACACGGCGGGTCAAGTCCTCGGCAATCATCTGAATGGTCATCTTCGCGTAGGCTTTCAGCATATCCTTCGCAAGGTCACGCAGTTTGATGTTCGAGTCCTCAGTCTCGGCAATCATGTTACCCAACTTCTCGCCTACCCCTTCGGCAAAGGTAGCCAACGGCTCAGTGAATGACTGCAACAGTCCGATACGCTCCTGGAACTTCGCGGCCACCTTATCAGCCATCGCATTCTGAGCGTCCATCATCTGACGTTTAGCCTCCGTCAGCTGCTGCTCTGATATCTTATCCTGCTGACGCAGGCGATCCATTTCCTCATAGTAGAGTCTCGCACGCTCTGCCAACAGACGATAGCGCATCACCTCTGGGTCACTCTCCATATTCCATGTGAGGCCCATCTGCTGTGCCACGCTCTTATCCGTCTCAAATCGCTGCACATAACTGCTCTCATCAGAGAGTGCCGTTGTGGTCTGGTCGATTTGCTGCACATCGGAGCGGTTATTAAATACGAAGTCGGCACGGCGCTTTGCTTCGTCGTAGGCTTTCTTTTGAGCATCGGTATAGGCATCCGACATTTCAATGAGTTTCTGATAGAACACCTGCCACTGCTGCAAGTCCATATTCAGAATGCCAGCCAACCATGAGCCACCAACATTTTTCTCATAGTCTGGGCCAAAGAGCAATGTAAGCATAGCCTTCTGGCCTTCCTCGGTCGAAACATCGGTAGCGAACACATCGACGATATGCTCACGGGCATTCAAGAATGCCTCCTGCCACATCTTACTACGCTCGGCCACGGCAGTCTGAATACCAGCCTTATTGCCATCCTTCGAGAACTGCATCAAGTTCTGCGTCTGTCCGGCAGTCAGTTCAGCCAATCCCAGCTGCTCCATCTGACCCTCATAGTCCTTATTCACCTTGCCGGTATAGTTCTTTTCCAGCAAGAGTTTCTGGCGCTCCTGATAGGCTTGGTTATCCTTCTTCGCATTCTGGAGTTCATTCTCGGTAGCCTTACGCCATATCTGATCGAGCAACACCGAACCGTTCTGACCCAACTCCTTCGAGAGGGTCGTAATCATTTCCTTCAGTTTATCGATGTCGTTATGGATTATATCATCCAGCAGCTGTGTGCTCTGGTTGGTGCCATCATCGCCCAACGGCTCGTAGAGATCCTGAATCATCGTCTCACGGAACTGCTGCCACTCGTTTTCAGTACCGGCAATAGCCTGACGCACATTAGCCAGGGCCGAGTTCATGCGGATGGTCATGCCGTCCACAAGTTTCTTCTGCAACTGCGGATCCATGCCCCCCTCAGTAGCCATTTCCGTAATGGCGGTGATTTGGCGCTCATAATAATTCTTTACATTATCTATAATCGCCTTGGCCTTACCCTGTTCCTCACGCATTTCCTCGCGCAAGGCTTTACGGCGAGCGGCTTCCTCGGCTCTACGTCTCTTCTCTTCCTCCGGATTAGGTGCATTGTTATCGAGTGTGCCAGGACTCTCCTCAGTGGTGCCAGTATCTAAGCCTTTTACCAAGGGCTCCCACTTTTTATTGACCTTATCCAAAGCATTAGCCGTAGAATACGCCTGCGAAGCATAACGGGTAGCAGCATAGACCATCTTCTCAGCCTGCGTCAACTGGCGAGTATTATTCCTTGCAGCGGTAAAGCCACCATCCATATCATATTGAGCGGACTGCTGATAACCCTGCGAATTAAACCATGTTGTCGGTGAAGTCTGACTGCGTTTCTTAAAAGCATCAGCAGCTATCTGACCATTGACACCAAGTTTTTTGGCCAAATCCTTACTAATATCTTCAACAGATTTACCAGCCGCACGCATATCATCAACATACGCTTTCAGCCATGTGCTGTTGTAGGCTGTACCCTCGGCCTGCTCATCATATTCTGTCAGGCGGTCGGCACTCCATCCTACACGCGGAGAAACCTGTTTCTCAATATCCTTTTCCTTCAGCTGAAGGGCAATCTTCGCACGCAGTTGCTCTACCACACGCTTGTAAGCCTTAGCGATTTCATCGGCATTCGACTTCTCGGTAAGCATCTTATCAAGATACTGACCATACTCTTTCTTGAAGTTACGAATAGCTGCTGCACGCTGGCGAGTACCCTCCCCTGCTTCATCGATGGCTTTCTTGAAACCATCGAGACGCGACTGAGCAATAGCAGTCTCGCGGTTGAAGTCGCCCATACCGGAGTTAAAGCCCTCCATCCACTTCGTTGCCTTCTGACCGGCACTGATGACATGACCGATAGCAATAGCCAACGATGCCAGAAGCGTAATGCAAAGGCCGATAACATTCATCTTCTGAGCGGTGTTCAATGCCTTCCATGCGGCTACGAGGCCATTGGTACGGAACGTGGCAATTACAGCGTTCTGTCCCATCAAACCTATCGAATTTGCCACACCTATAATGGCGACAGAAGCACCCTTGAACATCAATCCCATAAGGATGGCGGGCAAAAGAGCAATCAGTATTTTCAACTCTTCGCCTATCAGAACCAACATACCCTTGATGATACCCATCGATACCTCATTAGAGGTCATGGCCTTGCTCAAATCATACCAGGCTTTCGTCATTTCCTTCACCATATCCACACCATCAGGATTGACAAAGGCTTTCTCCCAAAGGCTATTGGCACGTTCAAGTATAGCATTTGCGGTTTCCTGCTTCAGTGCATACTCGTTAGTCAGACTGGTTGCTTCCTCAAAGGCGCTTTCTGCTTCCTCTACATGAGCACGGACGGTATCGACATTCTTCGACATCGTAGCCATCACACCAATCAAACGCTGACCTTCAGAACCGAGATCCTTCCAAATATTACCAAGGGCATTCATATTACCCTTATCACGCATTTTCTCCATAATGAGGAGAATTGCCTCCATAGCCTTGCCCTGAGAGAAAAGACCACTGATAGTACCCTTATCGATACCCAATCCTTCCTCGATCAGATTGTGCTTATTCTGCAACGAAGTGAACAGTTTACCAAAGGTGGTGGCTGCAACTTCAGGTGCCTGTCCTAAAGCATCCGCTGCACTACCAAGTGCCAAAAGCTGCGGGGTCGTGATTCCTGTAATACGCGACAGACCGGTAAGGCGTTTCGAAAAATCAACAATGTGGGTACCACTGGCAGTAGAAGTTGCCGAAAGCTGATTGATGGCAGAGCCAGTAGCCAACATTGATTTCTCCACGCCCAACTTTGGAATCAGGCCCATTGTGTCAACGAGCTTAGAAATCTGAAGCAAGCTGTCATCACCCAAGTCATCAGACAATGCCACCTTCACCTGGTCGGCAGCACGGACGAATTGGTTCATTCCTTCTACCCCATATTTTCCAAAGCCCATCTTACCGCCTTGGTAGGCTAAATCAGACAAACCCTGAATGGCGGTGCGCGTATCAAGTTTGGCTATACTCTCCGACAGTTGGTTGACTTCCTTTGTAGTAAGCCCTGTTACCTTACGAATATCGGCCATCTGGTCTGAATAAGCCAGGTTATCATTCAACATGCCACGCAGTTTCTGTTGAGCGATAGAAAAAAGTTGGAACACGCCAAAGTACATAGAGATATTGCGGAAAGCAGTACTCCATCCTGAAGCCTGACGATTCACGGCCTGAGTCACGCCCTCAATCTCTTTTTTGATAGCAGTCAACTGCCGCTGTTTAGCGATGTAGTTGGCATTACTACGCTCCAACTTTGACATTTCTTCCTCTAACTGCTTTGCGGCCAATTTCAATTTCTCCAATGGAGTAGCCTTAATGTTACGCAGAACTTTGTCAACATCGACAACCTCCCTATCAACGCCCTTCAGTGCGGCCTCCAATTCGTTCGCCCACTTCACCCAAGCCTTACGACGGGCATCACCAGACCCCATCTTATCCAGTTGAGCACGACAGGCTTCCAAACCTTTGCGAAGTTGCTCCGGAGTGGCATCATTCAGGTTTTTCGTCAAATTGAATACATCCTTGGCCACCTTTTGCACAGTAGGCTCAATCTCTTTCTCTTTACCGGCTATTCTATCCAGTTCGAGCTCTGTTTCCTTCAAAAGTTTGTTGATGTTTTCAATATCAGTTGCATGGGTAGAAGGATCGAGCGTATCACGTTTAGCCATAAGAGCACTACGGGCCGAACGAAGTTGCTGGGCCGACATAGCACCAATCCCACCAGGAGCATTGAAGGCTCGGATGGCATTGGAATAATCTGTATTGATGGAGGTCATCGACTTAGCGGCAGCACGCTTCGCTTCCTCTGCTTCGAGTTTTTTCAGAATAGCCATTTGCTGCTGATACTCTGCATTCTGCTCATCAATCGTAGCGATATGTTCTTTCTGCTGTTTTATCGCACGAGAAAGCCAGCTATCAGTAGCATTACCAAGGTTGTTAATCTGCTTGTTTATATTGACATACGAACCTTCCAAGACCTTTATCTGATCATTAATGGCTTTGTATTTTCTACGCAATTCTTCTAACTTACCACTACTTTCACTGGTGGTAGCCATTTCCTTCTTAACTTGGGCCAAAGCCAATTTCAGCTGACGGAGAGAAGAGTCAGAAAGATTTTGGACTACCTTATTGACTTTATTCAAATCCGCTTCACCATTTTTAATGGCCGCTCTCAGGTCTTTAATATCCTGAAGCATATTCTTGGCACGCTGAGTACCAGCCTTACCAGCAGCATTCAACTGCTCATAAGACTTGGTGAGTTTATCCAGCTCAACTTTCATTGCTCTCACGGCAGCCTTCGGCTGTTGAGAGTTGACGGTAATGACTACCTGTGCGGTCTTGTTACTGTTCATAAAAAACGATGATATTACCTTTAACTACTTGCAAAGATAACATCATCGTTTCTCGTTTATGTGACAAATGCCTATTTCACCTTCTTATTCCAGCTTGAAGCACAACGACATTTTGTACCCTTAATAACATGACCGTAAAAATCGCTTTTAGTAACTCTTCCACAATCAGGACAGCGCCAAAACACTTTTACATGACTATTCCATTTGATTTTGTAAGGGTCAATGCCAACGTTCAAATCCCAAGCGTATGATTTTTGATAATATTCAGACTCTCTGAATTTTATGGTCACTTTATCTTCATCGCCCATATATGGAGGTTTCTTTCCTTTCTTGGAAGTTCTATAACACTTATAACAACCACGATTCAATATGGTTCTATTACATATTTTCGCAGACCATTCATGCCCACATTTTGAACATTTCCACCATACCTTTTTATTCGAACTTGCCATAAAATCGTCCGGATTCAAATCCCCATTCTTTTCATAGTTCCACTCCTTTACGACATCAGGATATAATGAAGGTAAATCATTAAAACCTTTCAAAATCCTCTTCGAGGCACAATAGGGGCAATTCTGATGCTGCTTTGTTCTTAATGCAGGAGAAAGTTTATAGGAATGTCCTTTACTACATTTCCAATAAACATCATAATGAGAACATGCCGAAACATCCTCCGGCTTGATAACATTCTTTTCATAATCCCATTCTTTCAAAAGCTCCGGAGCGACCTGCACCAGTTTTTTATTTACCTGGCTCTTTGCCGATAATGCAAGGATTTTATCATAATCTCCTACCCAATCAACTTCAATATGAGGCAAATGAAGAATAGCAAAAAGAGAGTCAACAGCAAACTGAAAACGAGATTTTGTAAAATGATTATCCTTTATGTAAATAGTATTACCATCCACATAGTTTTTTTCTCTTCGATCTTCATTGATACGAATAAGTTCAATACCTTTCTGACATAAATAATCTCCCTTATTATTATCAACAGAGACACGGTTACGATGAAAATATCCTCCGTCATATTCAATAACCGTATTGAACTTTGGCAAATAGATATCATATCTCCATCGGCCAAACTTCTTTTGCTGCTCCACCTCAGTAACCTTTGCCAAATAAAACGCTATAAGGTTTTCTGCAAAGGATGTACCATACATGGCCCTTCTCGGTTTTACACTCATAACGAACGATGATAAAGTTTCTCTTCGACCAAAGCACCTATACACAAAGGGCGCAAAGAACCATCCTCGTAAGGAAGATAAATAGTCTCATCAGCATCTAATAGTTCCTGAAGGATAGCCAAACGTGTTTTATCTGAATAAGTACGCTTAATCTCACTGATATTCAAGTTCTCAAATTTCTCTTCCAACTCACGCCTTACTATACGTGCAGGTTTGAAATCCTGATACCAAATGATAGCATCAGCAACACGCCCCACCATCATCACTTGAACTGAATGATCTACATTCCCAAAATAGGAACTTACTTTCGCCTGGATCTCTCCGGCTGGGTCTGAAATCTGTCTTGTTTCCATATCTCGAATAATTTTAGCAATAAAAAAACTGCACTACGCGCTGCTAAGGTTCATTCGAGCGAAACCTTTGGGGGCGTTATCCGCTTACCCACGCGGTGCAGTCAGTATTTTATGACTCCTTGGTTTTATGATACAATAAACGCTGACGTTGGGGGTCAGCGGCACGTACCGCCCGAATGATTTTAAGCGATGCAAATATACGGAGATATATTCATACTTCCAAATATTTTAAGATTATTTTAAGAAAAAGTCCGGAGCGGGTCATCGCGACAGGCTCCGGACTATCTGATTTATTCAGAAGTTGTTTGTCAATTAGAAAAAGACCATATTCATTACTTTTGTTTCGCGTTATCGATAGCCAGTTTCACATCATCCCAGGCAGCCATGACGAAATTCTCGGTGTCGGGATTATATTCGCCCACATAGGTAATAGCAGCCTTCGCGTCACCCTCGGCATGGTCATTGATGACGAAAAACTCGAAGGGTTCAATCTTCGGCGGCTGCACAGCGTCGGACTCTATCTGTTCACGCACGGCGCGACGGATGCGATCCAGTTCGCCAGGGTTCACCTTCACGCCCTGCTCAATCCTTGCATTCACGGCCTTGCGCTGTTCATCACGCACATGCTTATCCCATGCTTCGGCCATCAGCTTATTCATCAGATAGAGGTAGGTGTTATTCAGGAAACGTTGCCAGTGGTCGGCACCACGTCCCAACATGACAATGGCCAACGGCTCGGCCACGTACAGACGGCGCTCCTGCTGGTTCCATGCCAACAGGCCCTTCGTCATCAGTGTTTCCAACGAACCGAAAACCGATGCCGTCTGATGCAGATCTTTCAGGTCAGCCTTACGCTTCCTGTGTTCCCTCCACGCTTTCAGCGGGTTCTTCAGTCGTATCTTCATGCTCTACGGGTTTTTCGTTATTCTCTTCGGGCTGTTCGGCAGCGGCCTCCGATGGCTTCTCATCCGTCTCCTCGGTGGCTTCCTTGCCCTTCTTTCCACCTTTTCGACCTGCCAGACGGAACAGCGACCATGCCGACGATACCAGCATGTCGATGCGCTCCTGGTCGGTGCCTACATAGGTGGTATAATGATACTGTCCTGGTGTGACCACACTCAGCAAGGCACCCTGCACGATGACAGTGGCTTTCTCGCCCTCTATCACCAGCAACGACTCCACCACCGAGTCATGGTGTCTCGCGGTCAGCGGGAAATCCATGCCCAACTGTGAGCGCATCAAGGCCGTCTGGTCGTCTTTGGTCAGGATGGCCACCTCTTTCAGCCACTCGCGCTGACGATACCAGAGCAACAGTCTTAGCATTGGAATATCTATCGTCGGGATGACGATCTTCACGGTCAGAGAGTTGCCTGCCAGACAACTGATGGCTTTCATCAGTTTATCGAAGGTCACATCACCATTCGACTGCCACGTAGCAAGCGGGTACTTTTTCAGCAGCTGCGGCAACTGGTGCCCTATGCAGCACGGCTCCATAATAGAAAACGTTTCCATACTATATACCTTTTTAAATATTAATACGCCACAAAGTTAGGGGTAAAACAACGTAACCATGTGACAAACATTTTCGGGGAACCACGAATTTCGCGAGTTACACAAATTTATACTGCAATACGATTTTCTTTCGCCAGACGATAGCATAAAGCCTCGCAAAGCACACGGCTCATATTCACCTCTACAGCATTACCGATAAACTTCTTTTGCTCGGCCTGAGTACCCTCTCCATGCACACGGGCATACTCTACACCTGTAGAAGTACCTCCAGCCCCACAAAACAAATCAATATATAATAGTTTTATCATAGCGTCAATAATAATATCATAAGGATTAGCAACAATAGCTGCTGAAGAAGGGATAGACGGAAGCGGATGTCGGCACGGATGTAGGATCTGCTGTGCCAGGGATGACCGTCGTACACTTTATTATAAATATCGTTGGGGTCAACACTCAAAATCCGCATAATGTTATGCCCAATATCGGACGGATGGATAGGATGCCACCAACCACCAGCATCACCGGCTCCGATACATACATTCCGGATAACACGGTGTAGCCTGGGTGAGTTATGACACTGCCCATTATGCCGGTTATGGCGATGGAGTATGAGGTTAGCTTTCATCGGAATGGTTCGACTGTTTATCACTCCACTGGAGGTTGGTCACGTCGTTGTTTTCCTTATTGCCATCGATATGCAACACGTAGGGATAATCACATGGATTAGGGACGAAGTGGGTAGCCACAAGGCGATGCACCTTATATGTCTTACCTTCAATCCGGACACGGCGATAGCCCTTACCATTATACGATGCTATCACACGCCACGTCTTAGGATCTGACAGTACGTTACGTGTCGAGCGTACAGTACCGTCATCGAATATGAAGTAGAAAGTGTGGCCCGCTGTCTGATAGAAGCAGGCACATTCAACTGCATGGGCATGGTGAGCTCAGTAAGTACGGAATTGTCGGCATCCTCTTTGAACAGGATGGGCTTCGAGTTAGAAGTGAGTTCCAGGCGCACATTGTCGGTACTGATGTTACCCAGCAATTCGATGATATGCGCACACTTACAACCGATACTGAAGCCGTCGGGGATATTCATGGCATCCTCCACCTCGGCGAGTACCAGGTTCTCGTTAGCAGCCTTAGAAAAATCGTTATCCTCGGCAGAGAGATTCAGGAACATGCCTTCCTTAGTCAGTCGTACCATATTCGACGACTCCGAGGCCATCAGCGACACACGACGGGCAGCACCTATCAGGTTCGAAACGGGCAGGATAGCATGATAGGGGCATTCCGACGGGATAACTGAATTGTAGTTGGGATATTTACCTTCGATATCGCGGATGGTAAAGGCGATGTCACCAGACTCGATACACATGTGCTTACCATCGTGGGTCACAGTAACGGTTTCCAGACCGGCGAACGGTGCGGAGAGGGTGCCGATGAGCGAGTTGTGTATCAGGATGACACGCTTCTCACCCGTCAGGAACGGAAGGCCATGCTGGTAGGCATACTTATAGAGTTTATGACCATTGGTAGCCACGAAGATAACACCCTCATCCTGCACGTCGAGACATACGGCACTGAATACGGGACGCAAAGGATCGTCAGGCGTACAGCACGAGGTGGCAGCCTTCATCGCGGGGAACAGGATTTTTGTCTCTATCTCGAAACTGGTGGTCGGGGTGGTCATCTTTGCCACAGCGGGATATTCATCGGCACGCTCTACGGGGACGCTCACCATACCAGTGGCATACTTGAACTTCGCCACCAATGCCTGCATATCCACATCGATCTCCACAGGCTGCTCAGGCAGTGAGCCCAACAGTCCGATGATATCATTACACTGGAGGCAGAACTTCTCAAAGTCCGTCTCGCTATCGAGCGTCAGATTGATAGGCATGCACAACGAGTTTTCCTGTGATGAACCAGTGATAAAGAATTTACCATCACGCTCGGTAAAGAGGTGGTCGAGCAATATCGGCAGCGAACACTTCTTCTGCATCACGGCTCCAGTGGCCTTCAGCACACGGAGCAATTCTTTTGCGGAAACATTGAACTTCATAATTTCATCCGTTTAATTCGTTAGAATGGCAGATCGTCGGGTGCTTCTTCGCCTCCGAAGGGGTCTGCATAGTCTGTTGGTGCCTGGGTAGAGTAGCCGGTCACGCCCTGAGCGACGGGTGCGCTGCTGTTACGTGGCTGCTGCTGGGTGTTCTGTTCCTCGATGAGATACGAGTCACCCATCTGGAAGGGCATCAGCGTAGAGATAGCCTTTGCCAGGTCGGTGCCCTGCGTGTCGGTCTGGTTGGCCAATTCCGGATGCTCGGCAATCACACGTTTGGCGAGGACGGCACGGATCTTGGCACGCTTCTCTTCGGGCAACGTGTAGCATACCGAATAGGCAGGCACGTTATAGGCGGTAATCTGTTCGCCCTCACGGGTCAGACGGTCGCGGATGGTCTGGATATACTTACCACTCAGTCCACGATGTACGAAGGTGAGGAAGGCACGGAAACCGCTGGCATTACGCTTGCCTTCATCGCGGGTGTCGGCCTTGATGTCGATGCCGTTGATACCGGTGGGAATGAAAATACCAGGAATCTTCACCTTACCTTTGCCGTCGGCGGTTGGAAACTCCGGCTCAATGTAACGGGCTCCAGTGAAAATGCCCGCGTCAATAGAAAATCTGTACTTACTCATAATTGTTTATCTTTTAAAATGGTAAATCTTCCTCTTGTGGCTGCTGTGGGGCAGCGGCCTCTACGGTTCCCGTCGCTTGGGGTGCGGGGTTGGTGGCGGTGCGCTTACGCTGCTTGGCATCGAGGTATGAGCGCCAGCGGTTCTGTTCCTCTTCGGTCAGTCTCACCTCATTGCCATTGTCATCACAGATAGGTGCGGGGTCAGGGGCATTCAGGAACGAGGTATATACCTTCATCAGTTCGTCATTGTTGGCGGGAATGCTGTCTTTGCCCTGACGATAGAAATACACGGCATGCTCGGTACGCACGAGTTCACGGATCTGCTTCGGTGCGATGGTCGCATCATCCTCCCACTCACGGCCCTCGAAGTAACGGCGCGTACACCATGCCTGGTGTGCGAAGTAGTTGGTCTGCTCGGCCTTCTTCAGCACCTTACCATCAGCACGCCTGAAGAGTTGTGGCGGGTTCATCACAATACCGGCTGTCTCGCAGTAGTCCAGAATACGACGCTTGAATGCTTTCGGCGAGAACGAGTCGGTCTTGTTTTTCGAGGCTTCGGCGAAGTCGCTCTTGTATTCCTCCAACATCGAGTCGAGATCCACGGGGACACCATAGACATGCTCCTGGGCAAAGAACACACGGGCAAAACGCAGGAAGGCTTCGCCCAACGACTGCGTGAGGGTACGCTGCTCCATGTATTTCTTCTGGGCATCGACCTTCTCATCATAGCGCATCACAAACTGCACGGCGAGCGCACAGATCATCGCTATCTGATTGCGCGAGGTGGCCGACAGCTTATCAGGACTAACAGCATTGAAGTCGGGCATGATATCCGAGATATAGCGGGCTGCCTTATTCTTCATAATGTTCTGACCACAGAAGCGGTGCGAAAAACCTCCCATGCAGACACGACGCATGGTAGAGTCGTCGAGGTCATGCAGCGGATAGTTCGACGTGACCACATGCCCAGGGCCTTCGCTCAATGGGATGGTGATACGATCCTTATACATATAGCGCACGCTGAAATCACCGGTGGTCAGGTTGTAGAGCTTACCGAAATCGAGCGAGGCATCCACATCCTCCCAATGCACCACGCGGTGCTTATGGTGCTGGTACTCGGCGAGGTTGGCCGAAAACTCTTTATTGCTTATCAGGTCGCGTCCGTTGATATTCAGGATATGGGCCGCACAACCGGCAAAGATACGCACGAAGGTACTCTTTCCTGAGCCACCTTCTGCACGGTTGGCTGCTGATACCACATTCTCTATAAGATAACTGATGCAGTTCGATTTGGAGTCACGATAGCGCCAGAGCATACGACCCAAGCAGAATATCAGATTGGCAAAGCGACAGTCGAGTTCCATCTGTTCCTCGCTGCTGAATTGCTTACCATCGTGAAGCAGCTGCTGTTCCTGTTCCCATTCCTCATTGGCAAAGCCACGGATAACGCGCAGGGTGGGCCACATTTCATCTTCGTGCTTACCCTTCCAATCAACAATCCATCTATGCGATTGCGCCCACAATGCCAGTTCGTTCTTTTCCTGCTCCAACTGCACCAGCGTATAGAGCGGTTTGCCCAAGTCATCCTTTTCGTTCTGCTTACGGGCAATGGCGCTCAAACGCTCCTGGTACTCCGGATTCTCTGAGATAGAGAACGGCAGTTCCTTCAATGGCTGGATGTTCCAATGCAACTTCTCGGCACGCTCCACATTGAAGTCTATCTGGTCGTAAGGCAACAGGGTTATCTCATTGTCGGTAATCCTGAGTGCGCCATTCTCATAGAAGAAGTGCTCTATGTGTCGGCCATAGCCTTCGTTATAGTTCAGCTTCACGCTGGGCAGCGAGGCAATGGTTTTTTCGTTGATCTCCTTATTGGCTCTCAACACAGCCTGCACCATCAACTCGTATTCGTCGGGCATACCAGGACGGCTATCGTTCAACTGACGGGCATACGCCTTCAACTGTTCGATGGTGGCCTGCACCATAGAGGATGGTTCCAGTTCGTCGGCAAACGGGCCGTCAATATGAACAAAGCGGCCAATCTTATCCGCTTCGTCTGGGCGCACGTCACGGGCATAACCAGCCGATGCCATAAACTCCCAGAGCGTCGCGGGATTGATGGTATAGTACACCTCTTTTACAAAGCCGTTCTTATCCCTTTTCTCTTTTCGCTCGAAGGGGTCGCTGGATAATGCCGACGTGATACAGCTGCTGAAGAGGCGGTTGATATCCTCATCGTTCTGGAAGGCTTCTCGCGGCAACATACGGTATGCCAGGAAGAAATCTCTCACCGTCTGTACGGGATGACAGAACAATCGGGGAAAATACAGATGGATGCGGTCACTGATGCCTTCGGGCAGTTCGGCACGCAGGATGTCACGATAGCGACAGCTAATGTCGCGGGCCTTCAGGGTGGTCTTGGTGGCCGACGGGTAGAGGGTGTAGATGCTCTCGGCAAAGCGGTGCATCTTATTATAGTGTACGCTGCTGAATGGGACGTTTCCATAAGGGAAACACACATGGTACCAACGATTGCCGAATGCCTTCGGATAGGTACAGCGCAAAGCCTTCAGATGGTAGTAGGTGGCAATGGCATCCTGAGCGGTGGTGCAATAGATGACGGCACGGGCCTTCATGTCTTTGGTCTCGATAGGCACATCCACCTGTTCCAGTACGGTATTACCCTTGCTGTTCACGGTGGACTGCCATTCCTTCGTGGTCTTACTGATATTGCCATCTTCGAGCTCTTCCTCTTCCAGTTCCTTGATAGCGGCAGCCACACCGGTACGGTCGCTATTGCGGAGTTCTACGGCACGAAGGAAAACCTTATCGCCAGCCAACCAACGGCTGACCTTTGCGGGCGTATGTTCCTCGGTGGTACTGAATACCATCGGCGGCTGCTCCTCGATGGCCGGTCTGAAGATGCTACCGCAATCCTCCTTTTCGTCATCACACAGAGCAATAAAAATAGGATTCCATGGGGTACTAATCAGTACCTCCGATTGCGGTTCACCCTGACGCGAAACGGCAGGCAGCGTCACCTTACCGACGGCCCACACCTTGAAGTCCTTCTGGATGTCCGACGGATGGAAATGCCAGGCTGATTCTTTATTCTGGGTATCGAAACCATACTGTTCGATGCCGTCGCGACTGAGCCAGGTCGTACAACCGAGGGCTGCCAGGTCTTGTGGCGTGAAGTCAGTCTTAGGTTCAAAGGTAAGAACCTCCTGCGGACGGACGGCCACCTGTCGGAAGTCCCTATAACAAAGCGAGGGCCATTTCTCCTCCAGTTCCTCACGGGTATGGCCCGCATGCTCGGCGAGTTCCATACAAGTGTGTCGCAGATCCTCACCCACACAGATAAACGTCTGTGGCGAGTGGGAATCCTTCTGCCACCAATAGCCATAACCCTTCATGGCGGCATAGAGTTCGATGGCACCATAGCCACCACGCTTGGTCTTGGTACAGAACCAGTGTTCTACGGGCTTGCCATAGAGACCGCCACGCTTGCGCTGGTAGATAATAAAGTGGGGTGTGGACTTCTGCTGACCAGACGACTGACTACCTGGGGCCGTCTTACAGAACGGGCACCAACAGGCCAACTGACCTTCCTCGGTCTGTTGGTCGGCGGGTGTCACAAGCATCTGCAAGGGCAGCGCTGCCAATTCATCAATCAGTGGGTCGTAGATCATACGCCTTAACGCACGTCAAGTAACATCGAGAAACACTGCCATAAGGCCCATGAGGTACGGCGACAGTCGTAGGTGGCACTATGCACATTGCCTTGCTCCGGATAGGGAGGCATGGCATCATATACTTTCTTATGGTCTGCCAGACCATCGTGATGCAACATACAATAGCGGTCGCCAATCTCGGCAATGAAGGTACGGGCATCACGGCAGTTATGGAAGTGGACGGGGAAAACTTTCTCCATATCGTAGCGACGCAGGATGGTACGCAGGATGCTCACGTCAAAGTCGGAGCCTTGCGCCCAGAGGATGAGCACATCTGCCTCGGTAAAGTTCTTAACCTCACACAGCCAGTCAATGAAATTCATCATCACCTCGCTCAGGGGATAGCAGTCGCCGGTCAGCACCTCACGCTTCACCTCTTCGGGTTTCTCACTCCACCATTTGACTGTGGACGGATTGAAGTCGAAGCCGTCGGCCACACACGAACGGATATCCACCTTCGCCTCGAAGGGAGCAATCGCCTTGGGGAACAGCTCTTGGGAATCGACGGCATAGCGGTTAAATACTACGGCGGCCAGCTGCAACACAGCGGCATTGCACGCCAGGGATAATGTTTCGAAATCAAAGGTAATGTCAACGATCTTCGTCATAATTGTCAATTTTCAATTAGAAATTAAAGAATTTCGTCAGGTTCAACCATTGGAAGTGGCAGGGATGCAGACGTTTCAGGGTGGCTTCTATCAGCAGCTTCATGTCAGACAGCGAGGCGAAGCGGAAATTAGGCTCGTGCAGCGTGACCTCTATTCGCTGAAGGTTCTTACCAATGCGCCTGATGACATCGTGGGCCTCGCGGATGGTGACGCGCTGGGCAATGCCGTGACCACATCCTATCAGATAGTCGAAAGTGCGCGTGAGCAACTGACGGTTGGCTCCGCGAAACTGGAAGCACACCTCACCGTCCTGTGCGTCTCTGTCATCGACCACTGCCACGACATGCAGCGGTCGGTAACTATCCTTCTGCGGCCTTCCCCTGCGGCATAGTTTCTTCACCAGAGCCTCCCTTCTCTATCTCACGCTCAAACTCTTCGATACATGCCTTCACACCGATGCGCTCGTAGTCGCTCCAGTCGTCGGTCGAGAACTTATTCAGCACCGAATTGCTACCCATGCCCATCTGGTTCATGTGTTCTGTGAACACCTTCTTCAGACCAAACGACATACCCAGCACCCGATAGAACACACCCTTGCCGTTCACCATTTCGTCGATGGTGGGCAACAGGTGGGTATCTACCCCGTCAGGGAAGATCTCGGCACGGTGGGCATCGATGAAGTCGCGCTTGATCTGATTGATACCATTCAGTTCCCACTCGTGAAAGCCCTCCTTGAAGAAACGGTCGTAGGCAAAGTACTGCAAAGCGCCATACTTAGCCATCACCGCAAAGAGCACCTTCTTCTGAGATGGTGTAAGGTCGTTACACTCCAAGTGAGTTTTCGGCTCTGTTATTTTTTCTATTATCATATTGTATATTTGAATTTTTTTATTTAATTTTGCGCAAAGGTAAACATTTTATTTTGTCAAACCAAATATTATCTAAGTTTTCTTTCAAATTTAACATTTAGCGACAAATATCATATTTGAGATTCAGTACATATAATATAATATATAAGTAGGCATTCCGACGAATTGTTACAGATAGGTTTAGTTAAATAACATTAAAACGAAAAAGATTATGGATTACTCGTACAATTACAGGTTTCTCAGCGAGTTTCGCGAGGAAAACAAACTGTCGAAGCGTGACCTCCTGGAGGCATTAGGCAGTTCAGACTACACAGGCATCAACCGCTGGCTGGATGGTAAGACTCCCATCCACCTCACGGCCATGCTACGTTTGTGCAACTACTACAACATTCCCATGAGCCGTTTCTTCTTCGATGCCGACGGCGAGAGCACCCTGCACATCTTACCACCGAGCGCAGACAGCCAGACCACACCCACCGATGACTACGGCATCAACAACACGGCGGGCAAATCGATCATCGAGACCCACATCACCACACGCCTCATTTCCTCCCAATCCCAGGAGCGCATGGTCACAAAGGGCCTCTTAGAAAAGGATCGTTACTACGTGGGTGGCGCAGCGGTGAATCATGGGGACATAATGGGGACTGTCCCTGCTGTGAGTAGCGATAGCGGATTACAGAGGGACTGTCCCCAATGTGTCCCTGGCTCCTCAGAGCCAATGCCTGAGTCAGAAGCTATCCTCCGTCTCAAACTCGAACACGCCAACGAGCTCCGTCAGCTGGAGCGCGACAGCCACGAGCGCGAAGATCGCATCCGTCGCGACTGTCAGGCACAGTTCGATGCAGAGCGCAACCGGCTCATGGATATCATCGAACGCCAGAACGCAGAACTGGCAAAACTCTATAACGAGGGAAAAGAGGGCGTGAAGTAACCGCCACCTTATTATTATATATACGCGCACAAATAGTAATCCCCGCCTGGCAAACATGAGCGGGGATTACAGTTTAATTCCTAAAACAAATACAAAACGAAAGTCATTCAGCGTATCGTGAAAGAAAAGAAATTTTATTAGTTCGATATGTCGTATTCTCTGTTTGAAACATTATAGTGATAGATGAATTTCTCTTTGTTCGAATCGTGCAATCCCTCTACCAGGCACGGACACTGACTGCCAATATAGAACTTATCGCGATGCACAAAGAAGATGGGCGTAACCATATTGTATAGAAAGGCGCTACGCTCAGGATCCTCCTTCGGCACATCACACTCCAACAGCGCAAACACCTCTTCCACCGTAATCACCGGCAGGGCTACCCTATCCTTCTCGGCCTTAATCGCCTTGCGCAACCACTGAGGGGCATCGGCCTTCGACTTGCACGGTTCGGCACCGAAATACTCTAAGAAGGCTACGAAGGTCTTGTTATGCAGGGTCAGTTCCACGGCTGCTGCATCCTGCTCCTTATCATCAGTCAGTCGGTAGCCGATAATGGCAGCCCACTGAGCCAACGACTTCTGACCCTTCACCATCGGCCATGTCAGATGGTCTTTGCCGTAGGTCTTATTCCAGGTGTCGGAGGGATGGAAACGGTCATCAGGCAATACCAGGATATCGGAGCGAACCATGCAGTTGGGCTCATAGATGCCGTTACCCTCTGCATCATCCAGACGCTTGCGCCATACACGAGGATCGGGCTTCTTATTGCCAAACAGCAGATAGTCGATACCACCGTCATAGAACTGCACGGGTGGCTCATACTCTGTGGCACCGTACTTCTTTGCGTAGTCGTCGGCACGCTCACACACACGAATCTGGCGCTGCATCAACTTCTTCAGTCGCTTGCCAGCCTTGCTCTCAACATCACACCAATAGAAGTGTTTGCATTTGTCAATAACCAGTTTTTCAGCCATATCGGGGAAAGATTATATTATTTTGGGCGCAAAGATACAAATTATTTTTTAATATCAAGTCATTTTCCCCGATATTATATATGTTAAATTTTACATCATATCAGAAAATAATAACAATTTTATTTCGTCAATTCAAATATTATGTTTATCTTTGCCGACAAATTCAAATATCATATAAGATGACCAGGAAGAAAAAGAACCAAGACATCCTCGAAGATGCGAAAGAGGCTGGAACCTCACTCTACGACTTCGTGATTACCCAGAAGGTCGATGCGTTTGTGGCTGCCTACCAGCCGGTAGATCGCGAGTCGTTGGCCACTCAGCGTTTCGACGAAACGCGCCTGCGTACCTTCTTCAAGGCATACCCCTGCACCCTGGGCGACCCGCTGACCATCTATCTCTCCCTGCTCGAAGGCGAAGGCTTCTTTATGAAGGTCTCTACGATGAACGAGCCCGTCATCCTCGCCACCGAACGCGCCACCGAGTCCGAAATGCTCAAACTGGATGTGCTTTAGGTCACACAGATCTCACAGATAACACAGATTTTACTAATATTATACGATTATGGAAGAAAATTTTTTGAATTTCTGCGCACAGAAACTTCAGCAAACAACATGCGAGGCTATTGTGAAAGAGGACTGGATTAAGCCTATCCTGGGCAACATGACCAAGGCTGCCACAGAGGGCCACATGGATGGTGTCATCTTTGTAAAAGACCACGAGGCCCTGAAGGATGCCAACAACATTACCAAACTTTGCTTCTTCTTCCGTCAGAAGGGTTTCTTTGTAATGGTGAACCACAACGACGAAAACGGTCAGTTTATCAATGTCTCTTGGGATTGGAATGCCGACAAACAACGTGCCATTGACCTTGCGGAAGCCATCGGCGACCAGCTGCTGTTGGCAATAGAGGGCATCACCTCCGACGTAGAGGACATCAAGGAAGTTATGGGCCACTACTTCATGGCAAAGCTGAAGGGCAATCATAGCGATTTCCGTAAGGCCATCGACGTAGTACAGAGTCATCTATCCGAAGAAATCCCAGAGGAATGATCGTACATCGTTTTATGTCAGCGGAGGAATATCGGCGGTTGGTGAATGGGCAGCAGCTGGTGAACGAGAGCAAGCATAAGGGCTTTCGCTCTGAAAGTCGCGGCTTCTGCTTCACCACCGACGAACCGAAGGAAGCCATTCGTTACCTCAGTGGCAACGTAGATACGGACTACTGTGTAACGATGGATATTCCGGAATCGATGCTGCATAAGTCGAAGGCACTCTATCGCGACTGGCAGAACGATGACGTGATGAGTTACACCTCACTACCTACCAATGCCAACGATGTGCCAACAGTGGAAAAGACAGAATACTGCCTGACACGCTACTCCGTGGCCAAGGTGCGTATCATCGCCACCACCACCGAGTTTAATCATATACCAGGCATTAAGATGACACAACAACTGATGCAAGTGCTCGGCTATCGCAGAGCGAAGTAAATTACACAAATATGACAATACAGGAAGCATACGATAAATGGAGCGAAGAGAAGGATGTAAAGACCTTCGCCATCAAGTCACGTCAGTTCTGGAACCGTGCCTGGAAGAAGCTCGACATGAATATTCCATGCAGCGAGGCAAAGATGCCGGTACTGCTCATGGCCCTGCAAGCCGTGTCGCTCGACAAAGAAACCGTCGTAAAGGCATCGTCTGTAATGGTGTACGTGTTGAAATATGCACATGCCCAGGACTATAAGGTTAATCCCCTACCCGCTTTCGAGTACTCCGACATCCTACATCAGTGGGAGGGTAGCCCGACAGAAGATGAGTCAAAAGTTAAAGCGGGAACAAAATTACGCAAAGAGGCTCTGAAAGTACAGAAATCGGCGATAAAAGTACAAAATACCACCGATTTGGAACGAAAAGAGTTAAAATCAGAACGCGAAACGCTAAAATCAGAACACGAGACTCCGGAAACAAAACCCACCAAAACGGAAATTTCTAAGCCAAAAGTGGAAAGAAAACGTGCCAAAAAGGAAACTTCCAAGCCAAAAAAGGCAAAAACGCCACAAAACGGGAACATTCGCCTGACGAAGGATGGCAAACGCTATAACCCTTCACGGGAACGTCGTCAGATTGCCCAGATTGATCCAAGCACGATGGAGGTTATCAAGGTATGGCCCACACTCCGCGAACCGGAACGTGCGCTGCGCGTAACATCACTCTGGAGAGCCATCGCCAACCGTCGTCAGTCAGGTGGTTACTACTGGTGCGACTTTGGCGACATCGACACCTTCGAACCCTCAGAGTCGCACAAGAATCCCGTCATCTGTCACAAACCCGTCACCATCAGCAAAGATGTGGAGTTTGTCGCTCCTCCTACCAAACCAAAGAAAGAGGAAGCGCCAGCCGACGGCGTACACATTGGAAACGTACCGGAACAAAACCCTGCACTCTCTGACTGTACCGACAAAGCGCTCATCGACGAACTGAAGTATCGTGGCTGGCACGGACATATTCACCTCACTATCGACGTTTACCTATAACATATTTATATTATGGCTACCAAATGCAAAGGCAACGGATGCCTGCTCAAAGGCTCCTGCCAACTCTTCGACTGGAACAGCACCGACGAAAACGCGATGGATCACTGCGACCCCGAAACCCGCGAGTGCTACATCACAAGTGATTAATAACATTCTTAAAACAAAACAAAATTATGAAACAGACAGAATTTGAACAGCAGCTGCGCGATATGCGTATGCAGAAGAGCCAGGAGATTGCGGCTATTGCCCAACTCCAAGGCCAGGTAAACAAAGAACGTGCATTGCTCAATACGCAGTACGATGATCTGCGCAAGCGCATTCACACCCTCGACATCGAACGTGTGTCGCTCTCACAGCGACGTATGGATGTAGAGGCAAAGTGGGGGGGGCAAATCCGCAAGTTCTACCAAGAGAACTACACCGCTTCTCGCGAATTAGAAGAAGTAAGCGATTGGGCGCTGGTCAACGAATTGGCTCATCGTGGTTTCGGTGGTCTGCTATCGCATCCTGACAGGGACACAGACTTTATGATGAAGCTCAACGAGAAACTGGTAAGCCATGCGCCTGAGTCTGAAGATTAACAACGTAGAAGGTCAGGATGACCAAGGGAGGCATATCTTACTCATTCAGGCCGAAGATCTGAGTAAGGGATTATTGCAGGAGCATACCGGCTGGTTGTTAGACGAAATAGTGCGGCCACTGTTAAAGCATCAGCCGAAACTCCTTGCACAAGTCATAGATGACCCCACTCTCCGGAATGTCATCTACATGCAGGAGAAAGCGGCACGAGAGGCCAAAGCCGAAAAGCGCGAACGTAAGCGCCTCTTTGAGATTGAGCGACAGCGACGTGCTGACCAGCATAAGGCATCCATCGCTACCCGCAAGGCCCTCGACTTCTACCGAGGCGTAGAATACTACGAGGACACGGACACGCTATTGCTGATCCGCTGTCCCAAGTGCGGCAAAGAAAACTATGCACCGAACGTCGCCAAAGGCATCTGCACCTGGTGCGGCTACGATGCCCACGAACTAATAAAGAAGTAGCTTATGGCAAAGATACATTTCATTCAGGCAATCGAGATACCCAACACGATTAGCCAGACGATATTCAATCTGGATGTCGTAGAAGCATGCCATAAAATCAAAAACGGCGAAGTGCTCTATGAACTGCGCGAAAAGCAGCTATACCCAAACGGCGAACGCAGGCCCATCGGAGGAACTTTCGTAAAAAGTGGTCAGATGCTCTGCCAGGACACCGAAGGCTGGTGGCACGGACTATCAAAGGAACATTATCAAACAATTATTGATTCATATACTTATGAATAGAAAAATCAGAATTATAGACAAAAACAGCCCTTATTACGGTAAGGAGGGTGAAGGTCATCTTTGCTACTACGACATCCTGCACGGAAAGAAGATTAACGGCGAGATACAAGACCTTTATTGGGTAATTATCGACGGCAAAGAGTTGAACTTTAAAAGTTTCCAGGTTGATGTCAACTACTACCATCAGCAGGAGGATGACGAATACCGCAAGAAATATGGCTACGGCAAAGGTGATGAAGTTCAAGTGCTGGAAGTTCAGGAAGTCAGCAGCATGGCACGCGACTTTAAAGAGCACAATACGCATATCATCAGAAATATATCATACTCCTGCGGATTGGTATATTTCGAAGATGGCATCACCTGTGTACGCTGGCCAAAAGTGAATGTCGTAAAGAGAGCTGAGAATGTTAATTGGAAACGATAAATTATGGAGCAAATATATCATCTTTACATCACTCACAAATGCGGTCACAAATGCCCGCTATGTTGCAATAGACTCTATGACATTGACAAACTCCCCGTCATCACAGTAGAGAACTTAAATCAGGCCCATACGGTCTGCCTCACTGGTGGCGATCCGTTCTACCTCCTGAGAGAAGAATTGATATCCATTGTTGACAGACTTCACATCCACTATAAGAACATCCAAAAGATCTATATCTATACCAGCGGAAAGATGCTCTGGATAGAAGGTGCATATTCTCATTGGCACGAGCTGATGCAGTCTGTCAGCGGAATCAATGTTGCCCCTAAAGATTATGGCGATTGGGATAGACTCGACTATCTGCTTCAGCAGCCGAAATGGTTGGAAATGACTGCACAGCCAGGAATGTCTAATCGCCTATATATTTTCGACGACCAGTGGAGTACATGGGAAACCATCAGCAAAGATGTTATCCTTCCACAAACATGGCAGGTAATAGGTCGCAAATGGGATAAGGAATTTAATACACCCGAAAACGAGCACTTTGTAAGATTACCTATATTATACTGACAAACAATTTATAAAGAAGTAAAATTATGGCATGTGATTGCATTAAGAACTTCGATAAATTATTGAAGGAGAAATTTAACGAGACAGCCACCGTGAACTGCGAGGTACTGTCCGGTCGTGTGATTGTAAACGGCATTTATCACAAACCAAAGTATAAGGGTAAGCCAGGTGAATATCAGCAGAAATGGGAAGAGGTAGCCCTCTGGCCAAAATACTGTCCCTTCTGCGGAAAGCCTTACGACATCAAAGAAATCTATGGCCCAGATACCGTAGAACTGAAAGAGAACCTTTATTGCACCCATGTAGAGCTGAATAATTGGGACTACGACGAAGAGGATCAGAAGCGCCCAATAACCTACGAACTAAGTTTCCGCTACTATGGTGTAGAGGTATCGGCATATATCTCTATCATCAGACTAAAAAAGCATGAGGTGGACTTTAGCATGGTAGAATGCGATGGCGACCTGATGGAGTCATTCGAGAACCTTTTCCGCGATAGCGGCGAACTCTGTGAGAAGATCTTCGAGCTCTGCAAAAAACATTGGGACGAAGTAGAAGGCAAAGAGTCAGAATATAACTACGACGGCACCCGTCAACCATAACGATATGGAGTATAACGACGATGGAGTACCCCGCTGGGTAGAGCGGTTCTATAACGGACTGTGGGACATTCTGAAGGTGCTGCTGATTATAGCTTTCATAGCTGCTATTATCTTCGGGCGCATCCTCTTCGATAAATGGTATGTAAACTGGTTAATGAAATAAGATTATGAACTTAGAAACATTAGAAAAAGCCAATAGACTGGCTGGTACGATTGAGGAAATTAATCATGCTATAGAATGTATTGGCGATTTGCTTCAGCACGAGGAGCAAAACAAAGACTATAAGGTAGTCGTTCGTAGTGAATACCATGGTAAAGACTTTGGCGGTGCCAGTGTCGAAGCCAAGTATCTCTACCCAGAACTGCGCGAAGCCCTGCAAAAGGCTCAGGTACGACTCCGCTACGAAGCAACCGAACTGAAAAAAGAATTTGAGACGTTATGAAGAAACTCGGAAACATATTATTCTATACACTCAACACTTTCTTTATTGGGGGACTATTAGCCTTCGCCATTATCTTCTGGATGATGGGCGACAGGTTTCACGCTATCATCGATGCACTCTACCTGTTAATCATCGTCGAAATGTTCTACCTCCGTCGCAAATGTAAACTCCTTCAGAAGGATAACGACTCTCTCCAGGAAGGTAGCAAAGTTCTGGTAGAACAGAATGCGAAACTGACTGAACGACTCAATAAGATGCAAGATCCATTCCGCTACAATGCGGAGATTCAGATTAATGGTCAGCACGTCCGTATGGAAACCATCAGAAGCACCATGCGAAGAGATAAGTCATTCCTGATGGGCTTCGACGAAATGGAGCGTAATCGTCGCCTTCACTACATGGAAACAGTTGCCAAACAAGACCTGATGGAAAGTATCTTTGACACCGAACTGGTAGAGATACGCCAGAACTTCGACGCTATCCACGAGGACACCGTGACCGCTGAAATTATCGTCGGTGTAAAGAGCGACAAACCTATTGATGAAATCATTAAATCATAAATTTATGAACAATAAAGAAGCTGCACAGATTATCAGAACTGCTGTTCTGAAAGAGGAAGGAAAGAACGAGTATAGCGACCAGGACATAAAGATTGCTCTGGAGATAGCTGCTGAACTGCTCGATAGTCATCCCGAACACAAGATTATCAGTCGGGAGGAATATAAGAAACTGGCGCGTGTCGGCATACTGAATACCAGTGTACGAGCCTACAATCGTGGCAATAGCGACTACAGCCAGCATGTCATTCAGCCCTGGTCGATATGGATTGACTGGAACCTGAACCCCTGGGATGCAGACATCGTAAAGCGCGTGCTCCGTACCAAACAGGGTGAAAGCCGTCTGCTCGACTACGAGAAGATCATCCATATCTGCGAAGAGCGCATCCGTCAAATCAACTGCGAACACGAACAGGAGTAATGAGCCACATTACTATATATAATAAAGAGACAGGGGCCGTAGCCAGTTTCGAGGCAGAGGTGAGCATCCCTAAGACAATAGCCAACGAACCTCGCGACTATACTCAGCCTGGGGAGTGGGAGCCAAAACCCATACAACTGACCGGCACCTGCTATCTGGAAGATGCCACTCCCATCGTTAGTATGATGAAGAAATGGCGTGAGCGCGACCGTAAGAACTTGAAGCAGCTGCTATGGCTAATCACTCATGGCTACACCGCTCACTTCAAATTCATCGTAAAGGATAAACGCGGACGCATGCACTCAGAGTTTTACTACGTTGACCGTCCCCGTATGCTCAAACTCCTTATCCGCTCCATCCGTGTGATTCCTCAGTATATCGTCGTTGACCGCCATAACGATGCCTACGAGATCCGTCACGGTAAACTGAAATACTACGGTTCAGTACTATACCATCCTAATCCAAATTGGGAAAAACTCTACAATGGCAACGAGGATTTAATAAGTGACACAAAGTTGATACTGAAGGCAATGAAAGTTGACCCAAGACTATACGAATAATGATTGCAATAGACTATTTTCGTTCAAAGGAGTTTGATATACCTGCTGATTACAGGTACTACAGACATCTAAAAGGTAAAACCAAGTATAAAGTAAAGCAACATGGCAAAAGAAGAAATCATCGTACCAAAGGAACTGGAAGAGGACATTGAGCATGTGGCCAACGGAGAGTGGCACATGATAGAGGCAAAGGGCATCAAGAGAGGGAACCAACATAAAGGCTTCCACACCGTTTGTCTTATGGAGCAAGAGGAGTTCAAAACCTTTGTGAAGAGACTCTTATCCACTGGTATCAAAGCCGGTATTGAATACGCAAGAAATCATTAATTCATTATGGCAAACGAAGAATATGTTTACTGTCATATCCTATGGGTCGATAGCGTAAAGCATCGCCTGTTTTGTCTGGATAAAATGTGTGGGCCTATACGCGGTCTGACAAAGAACGAATATGAATATCTGAAACCAAAGGTGGAAGCCTTGAAACTCGACGACTTCAAGATGATTCCTAAGATGTGGCCAACAATGAAGGGTCTGACAAAAGAGGAAATCGAAAAAGACATCTTATATATAAAGGACTGGTTTAAGGAATTTGAAGCCCATCCAGAACAATTAGGTAAAGACCTTCAGGATATCACTTACCGTTTCATGCCAACAGCCGGTATGCTGACATATAGCAATAACCACCGCTATGAAGATGTCTTTATTGCTGAAGGTTATCTAAACCCTTGGGGAAAGTCATGGGATTGGACGGAAGGCTACGTGGCTCCAAAAGAGATACGCGATCAACTTTTCTTCCAGGTAGAACCGTACCCACAACCAGCAAACGGAGAATTAGTATTATCCGAGAAGTCCCGCAAAGAATTTGGCAGAAAGATGGCCAAGGAAATGCCAAAGATAAAGAAGCTACTCAGCAGCGAGGGGCTTTCCGAAACCCTCAAACGCTTTATTCCTTCACCACCTACCAGTGAGGAACAGGAAGCATGGAAACGTAAGGTGCTGGCTTATCCTGGTTTTAAGAAGATGACGATTGAAGTAGAGTTGTCCTATCCGGATTGCGACACCTACGACGCAAAAGACTCTTTCGAGTTTGTAAGTGAAAATATTCAGGACTGGCTTAACGCCAATCTCTCTGATGGTGATAACCGTCTGAGGATTTCCCATTTATCAGTCACCTGCGACAAACAGACAATAAAAACTCATTAATTCATAAAATATATGAAAGCAAGTTGCATACAAAACTTAAACATCGACGGGGCTGAGTTCTTAACCGGTACGGTGTATGACTTCGAAATTGAGGTCATCAACGATGACACACCCCTCCAAGGTGTAACGTTAGCACGAGGTACCAAGCATCGCCATTATCGTTTTTGTGCAATAGTGATATGCCTCATTGCAGGCAGACCCGTTCCTACCAGAATACCCTTCTACGATCATCAATATGTAGAACTGCATCCGCAAGATGAGCTCGGCACCTATAACCTACCCTTCGATGCCTACTTTAAGGCATTGGAAGAAGTGAAAGATGCAGACCATATCATCTACCCCAACTTCAAACCCTCTTTCGAGGAAGTGGAAAAATGGAAGCACAAAGTCCTGAATTATCCGAAGCCCTGTAAAAAGCTGACAATAGAGGTTGAAATGACCTACCCGCAAAGCGAAGAGGTTAGTACCAATGACACGATGGAAATTATGCGAAGCTATTTCCAGGAATGGCTCAACAAAGTATTCGCAGGCGGTCAAGACCTCTTTCGTTTCTCTCGCCTGAAGGTCATCAACGACAATCAAACATTGGAAATTCATTAATTCATAAAATTATGAATTGGAAGAAAATAATCTGTTCGCTGGTAGGTCATAAGTATGTTTCTCTTACGAGAATTGATCCGTACAAACCTAAAAAGAAAAAGTACTACTATCAATGTACCCGTTGTGGTCGGCGAACTTTTTTCAACCGAATACAAGATGAAATCGCAAACAGAGTATTAACAGACAATATCAATAAAACATTATGAGTAATACATTAAACTTTTACGACGAACCGCTGAAAGGGCGTATCATCAGCTCAGGCATTACCATGCCCGTGAAGAAGATTCTGGAAGATGGGCGCGTACTGCTTGATGGAATGGGTGAGCCATTAGGCCCTGACGAAGTGGAACTGATAGATAACATCGACTACGACAGTTATCGCCCTCAGTTTGCAGGTCAGATATTCACACAGATGCTTGCAATCATACCTAATCAAATGATGCACGATCAGAACTTCTGCCTTCAAATAATGAAACAGATGAAAGAAGAAGGTTATTCCTGCATCGAACAGATTGCAGCCGAGGACAGCGTGCGCTATGCAGACATGCTCATTACGGCCCTAAAAAAACCTCGTAAGTTGAACCCACTGGACTTTAGAGCCAAAGTAAATAAGGAGGAAGAATAATGAAACGAGAAATACTTTTTAGAGGTAAGGAAATTCAGACCGGCGAATGGATAGAAGGCTATTACACCCTCATTCATGGCGTACTGGTGAATAAGAAAAACCACGTTAAGGGTTACAGAGATCTACACTGCATCTTTAACGGGGATATGCCACGGGGAAAGATGGGCTACTGGCATGAAGTAAATCCTGCATCCGTCGGACAATATGTAGGTACCAAGGATAAGACCGGACGCAAGGTGTTCGAGGGTGACATTGTGGATGCCTGGAGTGCCGGAAGTCATACCACACAAGGTCTGGTGAAATGGGGCACCACTGGTTTCTTCATCTGTAGATTGACAGAGAATGGGCCAATAGAAGGTTGGAATCTGGCACCACATAGCGAACGTATGAAGGGCTACGAACTGATTGATGAGCATCTGCTGGTCATCGGAAACGTCATCGACAATCCGGAGCTCCTACCCTGTGAAGATAAATGGAAGGAATTTTAATTCATAAAATAATGAAAGCAATAGTACTACACGAAAATCTTTGGTGGTGGGGAAAGAGCTACACCTTCATCGCATCGGACGGCAGGGCGATGGTCACGCTGTCACTCGATGATGAAAACCCTCGCGCCGGATATATCAATTCGCTCATGGTGTTCGAGACCGACAGACAACATGGCATTGGTACCGCTCTGATGAAAGAGGTGGAAGCCTTTGCCCGCAAGTTGGACTTGGGTAGCATCTATCTCGATGCCCGTAAAGGGACATTCCTTATTGACTGGTATCGCAGACTCGGTTTCAGCATCTACAACGACAACTGCGAACATACCAAAGGCAACTGTATGGCCATGTGTAAATGGTTAAAAGAAGCATAGCGTATGAAACAACTCATTATTCAGGTCATACTCCTGGGTGTTTCCATCTTCGGGCTGGTGATGATGTATCTCTATGCCTACTACCAGGATCAAGACCGTAAAAACAGAAAAAAGAATGACAGATAAAGTAACCCCACAACAGGTAAGGGCCATCAATCGCATGCTGCACGATCCGGAAAAGCATGCTCAGGCCCTCATAGCCATGCAAGATATGCAACGACGCTTAGGCGAACAAATGGAAAAACGTAGAAGAAATGAAGAATAAAGATTGGAGAGGCGGTAGGGCCTCGGTATTCAAGACGCTGGGAGCGAGTAACCACACAGACCACGAGCGAGCTCATGGTGACTACTACGCTACAGAACCCAAAGCAACAGAATGGTTGCTGAAACTGGAAAAGTTCAACGGCCCCATCCTGGAACCTGCATGTGGCGAGGGCCACATCAGTAAGGTATTAATCGGGGGGGGGTATTTTGTCGTTTCACGCGATCTTATCGATCGAGGCTATGGCGAACAGGCCGATTTTCTCAGTATCGACAATCAACAGTGGGATGGCGACATCGTTACAAACCCTCCTTATGCCTACGCACAGGAGTTTGTCGAAAAGGCACTGGCAATCATTCCGGAGGGCCACAAGGTATGTATGTTCCTGAAACTCACATTTCTGGAAGGAAAGAAGCGCAAGCACCTGTTTCAGACACAACCACCAGCACGCATCTGGGTATCGTCATCCAGACTGCTATGTGCCATGAATGGCGAGTTTGACAAACTCAGTGGCAGCGCCACAGCCTACGCCTGGTTTGTCTGGGAAAAAGGCTACAAAGGGGACACGGTAATCAAATGGTTTAATTAATTCATAAATTCATAAAACGATGAAAGTAGTATTGATTCAAGGAATAGACGATAGAAAATTTCGCATAGAGCCAGAAACCAGCGAGATTAAGAATCTGGACGGGCTTCAGGACTTGATAAAAGACACAGTATCGAAGGCACTGGATGCAGCCGATATGATTTGGAAACAATTCCCAGACTTCAAACAGATCACCCTCGATACCACCACCGATGAAGAGCGCAAACTCATGGCCATGGCATCAAGAGCCAAAGGTGGAAACTAACCACTTACAGATTAAGACGATTCAAAACTGCTTAATATGCAAATAGGACTTGTGGACGTGGACGGACACGCCAAAAAGAAGAAATGGGGAGCCACGATTTACCCAAACCTCGCACTCGCAAAGATTGCGAGATATTGGCATAATAGGGGGGGCAAATCGAATGGGCCACACCCATGAAACACTATGATATTATCTACATGTCGAAGGTGTTCAACTTCACACCCGACGATACCTTTATCTATCAGGCCGACAAAATCATCAAGGGAGGCACCGGCTACGACATACACTCTACCCTACCCGATGAGATAGACCGGCTGCAACCACTCTACGACATCTATCCCAACGTACCGAAAGATACGGCCTACGGTTTTCTGACTCGCGGCTGTCCCAACAAATGCCGTTGGTGTGTGGTACCAAAGAAAGAGGGACTGATACGCCCATACATGGATGTGGACGAAATAGCCATTGAGGGCCGTCGTAAACTGGTGCTGATGGATAACAATATCCTGGCTGCTGGCGACTACTGCTTGCAGCAGCTACGCAAGATCATCGAACGAGGCTACCGTGTGGACTTCAACCAGGCACTCGATGCACGACTGGTAACGGATGAGATAGCACAGCTGCTGGCCAAGGTGAAGTGGCTCGATAACAACCGCATCCGTTTCGGTTGTGACACCCACGCCCAGATAGAAGAATGTGAGCGGGCGATGGCAATGATAAACAAATACGGTTTCACAGGTCAGTATTTCCTTTATACCATGCTCACCTCAGACTTCAGGGAGTGCTACGAGCGCATCGTACACTGGTGGCACCGTACACAAGAGACACGGGCTGCACACGAAGGCCGTTACGTCTATCCACATGCCCAGCCCTACCGTGACCCAAACAATCCCCGCCACATCATTCCGCAATGGCAGAAAGATCTGGCGGGATGGGTGAACAAAAAGGCGCACTTCGTCGCCCATTCGTTTGAGGAGTTTGAACCACGCAAGGGATTCAGATGCCGACAGTACCTTCAGGACTTCGGCCTATAAGTTCCACTTCTTTTTCTTCCAGCGCACAACGAAGCCGACGATGACGGCGAGGACTACCACATTGATGAGCGATGTGAGCCAGTCATGGAAGCTCTGGTAGAGCGATGGCGTATGAGCCGGACGGATTACCTCTTTGTGATACGAGGTGGTGTCTCTTTCCTCTTTGGCGGTCTTTTCCAATAACAGGGCATAGAGCGAATCGATACGCTCCTGGCAGGTCTGAATGCGCTGCTCCTGTTCCTGAATGATACGCTGCTGACGAAGTTCCTCCTGGCGGTCAGTCTTACGGTTGATGGTACGGGCCTCCTGCGTCACCTTACGACCCAGCGAGTCAATCCACGACGTGACGGTTTCCTGAATCTGCTCGGTCTGCTGTTCGTTAGCCGTCTGATGACTTAGTTCCTGTTGGAGTACCAGATGGAAAAGGGAGTCGATACGGGTCTGCTGCTGACTGACGGCAAACTGTAACGACGCGGATAGAGAGTCAGCCTTGCTGTGGTGGCTCTCGGTCTGGTCGATGACCACCTGTTTACCGGCACAGCCGATGAAGGCGCACACGATGGTAAGGATGACCCACGAGGCAAACGCGGCCTTCAGCAAGGTTACGGCATGGTCGAGTTCGCGCTTAATACGGTTCTGACGTGAGTAATACTGACGGTCAGGACGCTGCTGTTCTAAAATCGGTGATTCTTTCTGCATGTCTATAATACGTTTGATTACAGCACAAAGATACGCAGAAAGAACAAACACTATGTGACAAATTTAGGGGTAAAACTCCGTAACGGTTTACCCCTAAATTCTTTATTTCAGCTTGCGGATGATGGCCGGTCGTATCTTCGACAGACCAAGCGCCACGCGACATTTCTCACTGAACACCTCATAGTCGGGCGACGTATCGAGCGTTTTAAGGTCGTCAGCCGTCGGAAAAATGTAAAAGGCTCCATTATACAGCCCAAGGTATTCCGTGCGCTCTAAGACGGGTTTTATTGATCCCTGATGCTCATTCACCAACTGTTGCCATAACTCTGCCTTCACACCAGGCTCTAATGGCTCTGGCTCCGGCTGGAGTTCCTGCTCGGTAAACAGGTTGTATTGTTTCTCCTGCTCAATCCGTTTGCGCTCATCTTCCAGCTGCTTATCCTTGATCCACGTCGATAGCAACGTCACGATATACTCAGCCACATGGTCGGGCTGCTTCTTCTCTACGGCCCGCTCTACCCCATCGTAGGCATAATCTTTGAAGTCCTCAAACCATTCGTCCTGTACCTCCTTCAGCAGCTCTACCATTTCATAGGGCTTCAGGTCGGTGTACTTCGTGGTAAGCGACGTGATAAGACTCTGCTCCTGGTTGTGCCGTTGCTTGCGCCATGCCCGTTCGATGCCCAATGGCCCAGGCACCAAGGTAAACTCGATGTGCGACGGATTACCCTTCAGACGGCCATCCTTACGCAATGGCTCGTAGGTGAAGGAAAAGTCTATCTTACTATCCTTCGACAGTTGATCCATTTCCAATCGCGAGGGCTCCAGTATCAGCGACTTCACCTTACTATATTTATGGAAAGGGTTATCCTGCGGTTTGGCACCGTCATGCGTCAGCAAATACGACTGGTCATCAATGCCCAGAAACTCGCAGAACTGCGGATAGTCCACCTCCTTACGTCCACTTTCTCGGAAGGTAGAGAGGTAGATATAGATACGCGGTGTGCGCTGCTTCTTAGCCATCTGGCCAATCTTTGCTACGTGGTCGGTATAGCCCTTATCCATCGACAGGAAATCATTCACATTCTCCTTATCCATCTTGATACGGATTTTGCCGGTACGCAGTCCTGTGCTTTCGTTCGTTACCATGGTGATACGCGAGAACAGGTTGGCAAAGGTGTACTCTGTCTTGGTACCAGACTTCGTTTCAATCTTCCGAAGATAACCCATGCGTAGCGTCAGCAAATCTTCCAGCGCGTTCACCAATTCCGGATAGTGACCAGGCGTTACCCCCAGGTCTTTGGCATCTATTTCAAACTCCAGATTGGTATTCATTTCCTCCTCGGCAAACAAGGGGAGCCAAAGCTGCTCACCAGGTTTGTGTGCGTCGGCACTCTTGATGATACGATCCTGCAAGTGGTCGAGCACACCCAGCAATACCCTTTGGTGCATCGTCGAGAAGTCGCCCGACACCTGAGCAAACACACGAGGGTTATACAACCACTGTTGGTCGCGCAGATCCTTGATGATAGCATTGTCGCTCTTCATCAACTGAGGCATTGTCTTTTTAACTCGTTTCTTAGCCATAATATTTATTTTCGTTACGGAGTTTTACCCCTAAATCATTTCGTTACGGGATTTTACCCCGAAAGTTACCTATTTTATCCCCTTTGGGCCAAATCGGTTACGGAGTTTTACCCCGAAAGTTACAGAATTTAACCCCTTAACCTATCGGAAACCCTTTGTATATCGTGGTTTCAGGTTTCCTATAAATATATAAATATACTTTATAAACGTCATAATTGAACTTCTATATATCTTATTATAAGAAAATTATAGTATTTCAGCCGTTTAGGGGTAAAACTCCGTAACGGTTTGCACCATTTAGGGGTAAAACTCCGTAACGTAGGGGGTAAAACTTGGTAACGGATTGCCTATTTCCCCAAATTCTGTGATTTCGCACAAGCCTTATATTTAGGGGTAATTCTCGGTAACGGTTGCCAACTTTATAGTACTGTTCACCATGAACCATTAACCATGAACCTTCAGGTATTCTTCTATTGCCTGGAGCACGATGTCACCAATGGAGAGACTATTGCCCTCCTGCTGGCTCTGCATCTTGATCCGGTTCAGCTGCTCATACATGGCGAAGGGAATGCGCGTCTGCACATTCTTCACGCCCTGCTGTGAGTACTGACTGAAAACACCCGTAGGCTTGGTACCCTTTGGAAGGTTGGCAGGCTGCTGGGTAGCAACAGACTCAGCCGTTTCCTTCTGCATACTCTCCATCATGGCCTCGTGTTCCTGAATGGCAGGCGAACCGGCCACGATACTCTTTTTCTTATTCGGTTTCTTATAATCCGTTAAATCCGTAAAATCTGTGGTCGTTACTTTTCTTCTGTGGTCAGAAGTTCAGAGATAAATTCATCGTAGTCCTGAGCTGCTGTGCAGTCCGGTGCATAGTCGAAGATGTCCTGATGCTGGAACTGGCTTTCACCCACCTTCACACACTGACGGATGCGCGTCTGGAACATGTTGGCATCGTAGGTGTCGCGCAAAAACTCCGAGGTCTCGCGGGCCAACTTCGTGCGCTCATCGGCCATCACTATCAAGAGGCCACGCATGGTCAGATCGTGGTTTAGTTTGCGCTTAACATTGCGGTAAGCCTCTATCATGCGTCCTATACCGTCCACACTGAGCGAACCCAGCTGCACCGGTATAATGACACCCGTAGCTGCTCCGAGGGCGTTGAATGTGAGTTCTGACAGAGCGGGCGCACAGTCTATCAATACATAGTCGAACAGATCTTCCACGTAGTCCTCTGCCTCACGACTGATAGCGTCGGCACCCATATACAGGTTATCCATATCCAGGATATCGTTGCCAAAGAGCGATGCCAACACCAACTTCGACTGCATCTGACGATGAAGGTCGGGGTCGATGTCCGACAGTTGGGGCGATGCAGGCACATAGAAGAGTCCCTGCGGATTGCGGTACACCGGCAGATGGTTGTTGTCGCCATCACGTAGCGCGTCGGCCACGGTCAGCGTCGAATGCTTCTGCTCATGGTACTGCTTCATCTTATCACGCCATCCTAAGAGCGATGAGAGATTACCCTGCGGGTCGAGGTCGATGCAGAGGATGCGTAGCGACGGGTCGCGACGAAGCAATCCTGCTGCCACGTTCTGAACGGTAGTGGTCTTGGCCACCCCACCCTTGTTATTCGCAAAAGCGATGATTTCTTTCAGTTTCATAAACTTATGATTTAATGATTTGATGAATTACTTCTTACCATAATTTTCTGGTCGCTCACCTCTGGCAGCTGCTTCGGCGGCACCACGCTTCAGTTCCTTAATCATTTCGTATTCGTCACTACCTTGTGGCGTTTTCACATAGAGCATTTCAGGGCGACGGCTGGGGTCAACGAGCGTATGTCCCAGGCCACGTTTGCGCGTCATCATCGGACGCTCCTCCTCACGATAGCTACGCTGCCATCCCACCTGTGGCTGGAGATCGGTTACATCGGTAGCACGGGGACGGCGATCCTTTTTCTGCCAAAGGTTAGGAGCCCAGCACGCCATCTTATCCAACGTATCGAGCACGCCATGCTCACCAGTCCACTCTATTTCGTCCATATCCACTGCATCCAGACAGCCCACCAATTCCAAATAGGCATTCAGTCCAGGCACCTTGCAGACGATACGAGGCTCATCCAGTTCCTCATCATACACCCTACCCTGCTGCTCTACCAACTGACGCACGGTAATACCCTGACGTGCTGCCTCCTTCTCACGGTCGAAGGCATCGGCACGCTGCTGAAGATACTCACGGCGCAATCGCTCTTGGTTCTGAGCAATCTCAATGGTACGGTCGTTGGCACCATCCTGATACCAGGTGCGGAAATCATGTACCTTACACACCAGGTGCGGTGGCCATGTAGAGATAACGCAATCACCCAGATCATTACGAGCCTGCACCTTCGTAGCAATGAAGGGGCCATGAAATTGCATGCCGGTCATAAAGTGCTGGCTATACTGATTCAGTCCTCCATCCCAAAGAGCCAAAGGCTCCACAAACTTGAAATTCTTTTCTTCCATATATTTATGATTTTATGAATTAATGACTTAATGAATTAACCTTTAAACGCTCCAACTAAAACAGGAGCCAGGAACACCGAGGCGGCCAAAGCTGTGATTCCGCACACTGCTATAACGAGCACACCCACAATGGCGGCACCAATCTTCAGGGCCTTGCTCTGCTTATTCGAACTTTCTGCTATTTCTGTGCTTTCAGCGGGACTAACATTATCCGTGGTCACTTTTTTCCCCGTTTGGCTCAATTCCAGCCCCATGACGACCTTTTCTCTGGCCTCCTGCTCTATTGCACTACGACGCTCCTCACAAGCCTTCACAGCGGCCTCTAAGTCGGCTGCTGTCACCTCCGGCACTGCTGGCGCTACCTCTACGTCATCCGTTACATCCGCGCAATCGGTGTTCGTTTCTTCCTCAGACGTAAACCAATCCTTCGTCTCGCTCTCCTCACCCTCGAAGTCGATACCCTCCAATGGGTCGGCCATATCCGTGCAATCCGTGTTCGACTCTATAACGCGGTAGATCGTCGGGCGCACATCGTTTGCCAGTCCTACCTCTACCATGTCACCACGCTTCACACCCATTTCCTCCAGCATGCGCTCACTACCCAGGCTCGCCTTCTTCACCTCACGGCCCAGAATCATCACCGGCTCGAAGTGAACCACCGGCGTTCTGCGTCCGGTCTTACCCACTGTCACCTCTATCCTTGTCACGCGGCTCACCGTCTTAGCTGCTGCAAACTTATAGGCGATAGAGCCCTTCGGATGGTGCTCAGTGGCTCCGAGCGATGCAGAGAGCTGCTTATCATCCACCTTAATCACGATACCATCAACGGGGAATGGCTGGTTGTCGCGGCATGCCTCCATCTTCTCAATCATGTCAAACAGCTGCTTATGGTCAGCGGCAGGCACCACCTGAGCATTGAAGCCATAAGTGAAGTTATGGAAGTCGGCCAACTTCAGCGACTCGCTGTGACTGTTATTGCATGAGAATAAAGGCGCATCCAGTTCCCAAGGTATGAACTTCAGGCATGCACACTGAGAGTCAACGATGGCCTGGTTAGTCAGTCCAGCGGCAGCCGAACGGCAATCCTTATACATCTTACCGTCCTGGTCGCTCAGTACCGGCAGCGTCGATTTGAAGCACACCACCTCGCCACGAACCTCCACGCGGTCGTGATAGGTGGTACCACGCTTCAGCACATGAGGCACAGATGTCATCTGCATCACATGCTCCGTAATATCCTGACCTTTGAAATGGTCGCCACGAGTAGCTGCTGAGATCAGGTCGCCATTCAGGTACACCAGAGAGCACGATATACCGTCGAACTTCCATTCCAGGCAGTAGTTGAAATCCTTATGACCAATAGCCTTCTCGGTAGCCTTCAGCCATTTCTCCAACTTCTCGCGGTTAGTGCTCTTATTGTCCGTCTGGGCCTTCTGACAGGAAAGCATCGGTGTGCGATGGCGAATGGTTCTACGGCCATTGCCATTCAGATCAGAGCCCACCTGCTGCGTCGGAGAGTCGGCAACAGTCCATTCCGGATGCTCCTGCTCTGCCTGTTCAATCTGGGCCACCAGACCGTCAAACACTTCGTCGCTCACTGATGGGCGATTCAACACGTAATACTCAAAGCTCAGTCTCTTTGCTCTGTCAACCTTCCAAAGATAATCTTGCTGTGTCATAATTCTCTGAATTTTTGTAAGTCGTATAACTTGGTGAATAATTCTTGTTTTAGATCTCCCAACGCTTTTCGAGGTAGTCCCAGATGGCGTGTCCGTCCAGGTCAGTCACAGCCTTCCAGTCGGCAGCTGCTTTCTGTTCACGCTCGAAGTCGGCACGGTCATTCTTCAGACACTCGTTATATTCCTCGATATCCTCTGGGTCTGCTTCGGCACTTGGTTCCACGTCAGCCCATGAGCTAAACAGTTCCTCCCACTGCTCGAAAGTCTTGATGTCGTTACCCAGCGTCACCAGGCTCAGTGCTGCATCATGCAACAGGCGGGCATAGTCCTCTTCGGTCTCGAAGTCACACTCTGTGTTGACTGCATCCTCCAGCACGAAGTTGCCACGCTCTAACTCTACGGTCATTGTGCCACCCTGAATGGTGACGTTTACCTGCTTGTTCTCGTTGTTGATTGTTACTAACATGTCTCTAATTGTTTTGTGAGGTGTTACCCTCGGTTATACATCTTGTTTACTTATCTGGTGCAAAGATAGTCATTTATTCCGAATTGACAAAATAAAATAGTATTTATTTTTGCTTTTTCTTGAAAGTTTTCGGGTTTCTTTACAAATTCATTAATTTATGAGTTAATGAAGCCATAAAATTATGAAATTATGACTTCATTAACTCACCACACCTTATATATTATTTAATGGGAACCGCTTTCGCTTTCTCCAATTTCGACACAGGAAAGAGGCGGTCGCGCTTGATGTTATAGTAGTTGTAAGATGACCCGCCCTTTTTCTCTACCGTCTTAATCACGTATTCCAGGCAATAGGGATTCATGGCCCTGTCGGTACCACGAAGGCTGTAGCGGTGGTTATATTCTATGCGCGTAATCTCAACGAGAATCAGGGAACCATTGCGAAGCTCATACGCCATCCTATCCCCTACCCTCAAATCAGAGGTCAACGGCTCAACCATTTCTTCGAGCGTCACGCCCTCCAGTTCTGGGCATGGCTCATGGAGCGACTTACGCCAAGCGGCGGGCAACACTTCGAAGGTGTACGCCTGGATGTCTGGCAACAGAAACTCTTCGGCATTGCTATGCCTGACGTTGGCATGCACGAGCAAATTGTGATAGACGTAAGGCTGCAACTTTGCGGGCGCATTCTGGGCCATAGTCCAAGCCAGATAGCAGCAGCGCAAATAATCAGGGCGACCACGAAGCACGGCGAGGTCTAAGGCTGTGCGATTGTCACGCCACACACCAGCACGGCCACGACTGTCACCATAGTTCAGGCGGTTGGATGCCTCACGATCATACGATTTTTGACTGCTTTCGATACCCTTCCATATCTCCTTATCATTTGGAAACGAATAAGAGCCGGTGGCGGTTTTCACCTGTATCACTTCGGGCGAGTCAGTACCGCCACGCTTTGCCGGAAAAGCAGGCTGGGTCACTTCGTAGTGACCCTTTTCCACCTCCTGCTTCAGCAGCTTACCGATGTTTTCTTTCTTCTCTTTCATAGATTTATGAATTTATGATTTAATGAAATTATGCTGCTTTCTCGTAGCGTTCGCGGCGCTCCTTACGCTCGCGATTCATACGCTTGTAAATCTCAGCCTTTGGCAGTCGCTTTGCATTGACAAACTCCTGACCGTTCCACTCTACGGCATAGAGATTGTGATACTCATTCAGGATGTCATCTTTCTGCATCTTATAGAAATGGGCTACGGCGGTCTCATCGTTGGCACTATCGAAGTACCATTTGCGGCGCTTACCGTCCCAATCGGTTGCGGTCATATAGTACCAGCGCATTTCGGTCATACGCATCTGATGGAACGGCAACCACTCGGCCAACTGGTTCCAGACACGTTCGAACACCTTCGGGCCGCAAAGCACGTCGGGAGAGCATGAGTGATAACGGTTATAATTGCGCTGGCGATATGCCTGCCACCATTGGTAAGTCTCTTTGCACGTCCAGCCATTGAGCGACAGTCCACGCATAGCGACAGAGGCAACAGTGCGAGTGTCGTAGTGATTCAACTTGAAATGAGCATGGCCCAGCATAGGCAGGGTGCCTTCGTTTTCGTTTGCATAGCGATTGATCATGCGCTGCTCCTCAATCATGTAAGGTCTTACAACTCCGAAATTGAAATGATTCTGTTTCATAATCTTAAAATGTTTAGTGAGGTTTTACCCTCGGTTATTACTTATTTAATACTTTATTATTAATTATCTGCTGCAAAATTAATAATAAAATACGAAACAACCAAATAAAAAGC
>ONMN01000008.1 GCA_900318885.1 uncultured Prevotellaceae bacterium
TGTAAAATCTTCATTGTCATATGAGACATATGCCGTTATGGATATAGGAACATCCTTTTCTTTATTTAATTTGTCTAATCTATCCACAAACTTGAATACATAGTTGAGAGTGCCTTTTCGACAATAATCATCAAGATGAAATTCGTTGATAAAATTCTCATATGATGTATTATCTTCAAAATCTCTTTGATTTATATGAGAATTGGCTTCATAAAAACAACGAAAGAAAAAACAATTGTCTATTCCTACGATTCCTTCTTCAAGTATTTTAGACAGTTTTTTAGGAAGAGCAGTACTTTTATATGGTGTCTTTCGAATCAACTCCACCATGTGTCTATTCATATAATATTTCATTCGCCTAAGTATTTAAGTCCTTTACTAATTGCATTTTGGGTATGACAGGTACCAGTCCCTAGTCATACTATAGTCGGACTACTTTTTATTTGTCATGATACATGGCCCAAATCTTCCCTGTATATTTTTCTATACATATATAAAATGTACCTCCTAACACATTAATTGGATGCGAACCTTCTACAATCCATATTTGTTTGTTAACTAACTTTATTTGATAAGGTTGTTCGTTAACAGCACAATCTTTATATACCGCTGATACATATTGAAATGCTATTTTTGCAGCTGTAGAAGCATCGGGGATAACACCTTCATTAAACCTTGTTGGAGAATACATATAGTGAGATACATCTTTTCCAGTGTAATATGTTGTGTCATCAATTTCTTCAACTTCAACAAACTGAATGTTAGAAACATTCCTGCATATTGAAGCTCCATTCCATTTCCCTAAATAATAACTGAAGACCACACATACAAATAATAATATGCCTATGATTTTTTTTTATTATTCATTTTATTATACTATTTAATATTCCCTTATTAATATTTTCTTGATTCTCGCCCAACATGGGGCATATTGTGTACAAAGATACGAAGAATAATTGAAAGTAAAACATTTTTGAACGAAAATCTTCACAAAACTGCACAAAACCGGCTAATTGTGCCATTCGACTGGCACAAATTTTTGAGCAGCGAATGTAATGAATGCTTGCATTTTTGTTACCTTACTGCCTGAAGGCGCAGCCCCAGCTGCTGGCAGGCTCACCGCAGTCACAACTGCCGAAGGACGACCTCGAGACCATCGAACAGTGGTAAAAGAAAAATGAGGTAATAACCTGCCATTATTTCGCGATAATGGCAGGTTATTTGCGCTAAATGGCAGGTTATTTGCGCTAAATGGCAAGTTATGGTATGGCGAGGGTGGAGGTGGTGGAGGAGTTTTCTTAGGGTTTGAAAAAAAAATCCCTAAATACCCTGTAGAAATGTGCAAGGGAATTAAGGATTTATTTTTAGTAATATATAGAAATCACCTCCACCACCTCCACCCTCTTTGGGTGATTTCAGAACGTTTCGGGGACAAAAAGTTTGCTGTCTTCCTTGTTTTCGCGGTCGTGCTGGTCGTAGTCGACGATTGCCCGAGCGCAAAATTAGAGTCCCCTGACCTACTTTCAATCAAAAACCTGTCCACATGATTGTTTGATTCGATGAAATTCATGGTTTTTATAGACATAAGCTATGTTTTCTTGATAAACAAATGGCGTATTGTCTTCCTCTGTATTTTGAGTAACGAATCTCTTACGGATATCTGTCAATAATACTATCTCTTGCATTTGACATTCATCTACTTGATGCGTTACGATGTATATGCCACGATAGCCTGTTAAACATCCTTTAAAACAATAATAATCATTATAATCATCGACTAATTCCATAATTTCATTTTCATTCTTTAAGTGAAGAACTACCAAATATAAAGTTCCACAATAATTACTAAATGTTAATACATATACAGATTCGCCATGGGTAGCTTCGTCTAACGAGTCAACAATAGAGCATAATGATTCGTTAACTATCTTATATGTATAAATAGAATCATTGTTTATATTTCTCGCACATAGAGCTAAGCTAAAGTACAAGAAGAAAAAACTTTCAAACAAATACCGCATAAAATGTTACTTTTTTTATTAGCGCGTCCATTACATATCACTTCATTGCTGTCGTACTGGTACTCACAGTCAGAATCGTCGCCGTCGTTGAAGTCGAGAGCACCGTTATAGTTCAGGGCCTCTGCAGCGTCTGTCACCTTCACCAGGCGGTTGCCGTCATAGCTGATGGTCAGGTCGTCAATGAGGCCGAACGTTCCGTTGTTCTTCATACTACTGCAAAGTTATACATTCTTTTCAACAAAACAAAATTATTCTACTTAAAAGTGGATCACTCAGAATCGATCCCGTGATCCCTATTCTCTCGGTAATTCTCATAAATGTTTTTAAGAATTTCTTCTAAATTGTATCTACTTTCCCCTCCAATGTTCCCTTTTATATATTTCCCAGAAACTCCAAACACTTGTTTTTTGTTACCACTATATAAGGAAATTTCCATATTAGGATAGAAATGAGTCGGGCATATTGTAGTCGAATTATACAAAATGTCACAAACATGATTTATATCTTTGGGGTTACTAATGCATACATAATATTTTAAGCGATTTTTATAATGTGAGATATGAATTGAGTCGACCTCTTCCAAACGATACTCGGTAAACGATTCCATTTTACAAGAAGAAATAATAGCTATTCCACAAAGAACAATTATGATGAATAATAAATGTTTCATAAAAAGTTGTCTAATATTCGACGAAACTATTTTTTTCTTTACCATTCGGATCAACAATAGTTTTCGGGTATGACAGGTACCAGTCCCTAGTCATACTATGCTACCAGATGTGATTTCTTTTTTTATTTTCACACCCTTCTCAACAGCTTCACCTTTTGCGAACCGTTGTGTCAGAACCTGTGAAAATAGAACTGAAGGTATACACCAAATAATAACAGCAAAGAAAACCTTTTTCATAGTTATCTTATTTCAAAATTTAAGGAATAGCTATTTTTTCTCTTTTCATCAATATTAAGAGTACAAGTAGAAGAATATTTTCCTATAGGAAGAGGCACTTTAAGCCAAGGCCACTGTAATACTATCTTAAATTGCTCGCCAGGGGGAATTGACACTGGATGTATCATTAAATCATCTGCGAGTATTGGATTAAATAGTTGCCCTTCAGAATTATATACTATAAAAGCCCCATTAATAAAATCTCTTTCGTCTGCATATTTTAGAGTATGATTTGTAGAGTTTATAACTATTAATTCGAACACTATATCATCACCCGAATTAAAAACAGTGGTTTTCTGTCCATTTATGTCTAAAAGATGATAAATAGCAGTAACGTCTTCATCATCACTACTGCATCCAACAATAATTGTCAGAAGCAATAACATACACATATAAACATTTATTCTCTTCATAGCTTTATAGTTGAGCCTCCTTAACTCTTAAGTTTATTATTTATGGCGCAAAGATACATATTTATTTCCTTATTGCAAAATATTTCATCATAAATAGTGGATCATCGAGATTGCGATTGCGTGCCACACTTAGACCTTCAGGTCGGAGAAGCCACATTCATTCCTTTAGGTGTGAGTCCCCCGATCTATCCTTTGGGGGGCACTCCAAACCTGTTCCTTCTATGTTCTCTTGATTTATCGTTTTGTGTTTTATAAATAATGATATATTAGAGATAATAATTGCCAAAATCATATCACACAACGTAAAGAATGTTACAACACCTTCGGTTTCAACTTCTTTCAAAGTGTTACTATATAGCAATAATCCTCTTTGAGTGAATCCTATAACAAAAATAGAATTAATGTTGAGAATCGTCAACTGTTTCAGGTTTCGAGATATATAATAATTAAGCAATATCGGTATTTGATATATTATTATTAAATAATGATCTATTCCTGTATGCCAGTTGGTATACATCGGAATAACTAGAAGATAATTTAAAAAGATTTCAGTATAATATAGAATGTGTTGTGTCATTTTTCCCAAAATCATAAGGGAAACTGACCATATCAATGATACATGAATTAATATGCCTATAAAAAATACCAGCAAATTTCTACAGCAACTAGAGAAAAGAAAAATCTCTATAGCTGATAAAAGAATTATTACTATTCCTTTTTTTATAAAAATACTATTCTTTACCATTTTTTGGGGGGTAATTGAGGATTATAAATTAAAATTTGGGCTCCTTTATTATTCTTCACTATACTAGGATAATTTTTTTTCTTAGGTCTAACTCCATTTCCAGAGAATCACAGAAGGGACAGGTTTGTCCCTCCGAGACACTGGGGACAGGTGAGTGTTTCATTGAAAGATATTGTTTACTATTTCAATAGATTCCTTCCGCTGTTCCCCTCCAATACCTGCATCTGCTGGATGGCTATCTGGTTGAGCTTTACCAAGCGTTCGCCCTGAGGCATTCCGTCGTTGATAAGGACGGCATTGATGTTCTCCATGTTCGAGAGGCAGATGAGTCCTCAGCGTAGATGATGTTGGCCTGCTCGCGTGTGACTTCTTCAGGAATGAGGTTGCTTTTGATAGCATCGGTATGGATGCGGTAGTTTATCTTTGAGAGTTCGCGCTTCGCCGTCCAACCAATTTGTTCCTGCTCCTTGGCCTTCAGGCGCTGGAACTCGCGAACAACATAGACCTTGAACTCCGGACTAATCCACATGGCAAATTCAAAAGCAATGTCCTTGTGGGCATAAGTTCCACCATACCTACCGGCCTTTGCTTGCAAGGAAATTGCGCCTGTACGGGCCACAAATTCCTTAACGCTGATTTTGAAGCTGTTCAGACCTGCTTGATTTCTAATTGTGGCGAATTCGCCATAATTAAAATTGGGATTGTAAATACGCTCCCACACGCCAAGGAATTCCATCGTGTTTCGATTGCGAAGCCAATCGGTCACAAAGAAATCGCCATCTTTGGCTTTCAGCATATCTGTAATGCAGATGTAATCCTCACCGTTTACATTCGTGACTGTTATCTCCGTATTCTGTACTGTTATCTTTGCCATATTGCTTTTAGTTATTCTTGCCCAACAGTGAGCATATCGTGCACAAAGATACGAATAAGTGAGCAAAATGCAAAATAAATTGAAACTTATTTTCGTTCTCGAACCGAAAAAGTAGGGGAAAAGTGACGATTAACAAGGATAAAGAAAAAAAATGTGAAATCTCTTCCATCTTCCACAGAAATGCTCGTATCGCCTGTATTTACAGGCTATTCGGAAGATGGAAGAGAAAATCTCTCTTCCACATATCTTCCATCTTTTTCGAGTATCTCTAATGAATAAACAAGAGCCACTTCTCGGAAAATAAGTGGCTCTTATTCAGAAATAAGCGTGCCTTATTCACAAATAACCAAGGGTTATTGACGAGCAATTTGACATTGACTCGTCACCTTACGGGCTGAGCGGCGCTCTGCTCCCTGCTGTGTGGTCGACAGCAGGGAAGTGTCGAGCCGACAGCCGGTAGGAGAGTGGCGGTTAGCAGGGAAGGTGTCGGCGGTTGCCCGCTTCCCAAGGACGCGCGGTTTACTTACTGCTCGTTGTCAGTTTGCTTACTGCTCGTTGGTAGTTTGCTTACTGGAAGCCATGACTCCACCCAATCGCTCGGAGTTCCTTTAGGCAAAGGGGAAATGGAGGGGTTAGTGTTACCATAACACTCCACCCGACACTACACCTAACACCCCACCCAAGACTCAACCCTTTTATGCACGCTTTAATAGATTTCGCAACGAAATTTCATAACCTTTTGGGTGGAGTGTTAGGTTGAGTCATAGGTTGGGTGTTGGGGTTACTGTTTCGGCAACACCCACCCCAGTGGAAGCACCCTATTTATTGGTATTCCGACAAATTGGGGTTACTCTTGGTTCTTTTTCGCGCCCTGCCCAGAGAAAAAATATTCCCTGCCTAGGGAATTCAAGTTTATTGATGCTAAAAATTGCTACCATTAATGCTTACAATTGTTACCTTTAATGTTTGCAATTGCCACCATTAATGCACTGGCAACTAAAGTCGGTTCCAATAATCTCGGAGTAATTGAAAATACTCTTGGACTATTCAAAATTTCTTTCGGAGTATCTGAATTTAGTGCCGGGTTGAAGGGAAAGAGTGCCGTGCAAACAGGGGGAAAGTGCCTATGTAAAAGGGAGCGAGACGTAGGGTAAGCGGATTCGGCCTCCCGCCCGCATTCATTCGGGCGAGGGGCCGTATTAATTCGGGCGGGAGGCCGCATTATTGCGACCGCCCGCCCACAACCGAGTTTTATAGTGTACTAAGTAAAGGGCTGACCTGTGAAGGTCAGCCCTGATTTGTTATCCTGAAAATATACCTTATTATATTATTATTGCTGCGGAGTTGGTTGTCCACCGGGGCGAGGACCACCGGGACGAGGACCGCGATTTCCACCACGCATGCCGCCCATACCGAAGCGACGACCACTCATCTGCTGCCACTTCTGATACTGCTCGTCCGTCAGCACCTTCTTCATCTTGTCGTCCACCTTCTTCATCTCCTCCTGGTGACGCTGCATCTCGGCCTGCTGTTCCTTCATAACGTCGGCAAACTTCGTCTTCTGTTCGGCAGTGAGGTTCAGCTCCTTCTCCATGTTTTGCATCATCTGCTGCGGATCCATACGACGCGGACCACGACGCTCACCATTCTCGTTCTGTGCCTGGGTAACTGTCAGTGCCATCAGGGCTACCAAAGTCAAAACAATCTTTTTCATACCTTTTTGTCTTTTTAGAAATTAATAATTATGAATCAAAATGTATCTGTCAAAATACGCTTCTTTGACGTCGGACTGCCCCAAATGGTTTAATGCCTGTCGTAATACTTTCAGCGAACAGCCCGATTTCTTCAACGAAAGCCGGCAAGTCGCTCACTAAAAAAAACAAGGTCATCGTTTGGTGGGTTCGTTTTTTTTCACTACCTTTGCAACCAGTAACATAAACCTCGTAAACTTATGAAACGATTATTCATTATCCTGACCTGCTGCCTTGCAGCGTGTGGCCTCTCGGCCCAGAACCCCTATTTGCCCTTGTGGGAGCACTTGCCCGACGGTGAGCCCCGCGTGTTTGAAGACCCCGATAACCCCGGTAAGTTGCGTGCGTATATCATCGGTTCGCACGACCTGACGTACACGGCCTATTGCGGTCCCGACATCCGCATGTGGTCGGCACCCGTGGAGGACCTGACGCAGTGGAGGGACGAGGGTCCTATCTTCACATGGTTCGTCAACGGCCAGTGGGACACAATGTTTGCCCCTGACCTGGTAGAAGTGAAGGACAAGGCTACAGGCAAGAAGACCTATTGGCTGTATCCGCACTCTCGCGGATGGCGCCGCGTGGCAACGGTATGCAAGAGCGACAGACCCGACGGCCCGTTTGTTCCCGTGAACCTGACGGAGGACGGCACGCAGTGTCTGCCCGGCTCGCTCATCGACTTTGACCCGTCGGTATTCATCGAGAACATCACGAACAAGAAGGACAAGGACTTCGACAAGGGCTTCCGCGCCTACGTATTCTATGGTTTCCAGCACTCTACGGCCTGCGAACTTGACCAGCAGACGATGTACTCGAAGCGCGAGGGCACGGAAATCATTGACCCGTTTATTCCTGCCAGCAGTGCCGACGGCAGACTGTTGGACAAGCCGGGCAGCGAGTATAAGGCTCTGTACGAAGGTCAGAACCCGCTGGACTTCAACTTCTTCGAGGCTTCTTCGATTCGTCAGGTTGGCAACAAATACGTGATGGTGTTCTCTGGCTATAGCGGCAAGGAATACGGACTGGGCAATACCAACTCGGCCCTGCGCTATGCCTTCGGCGACAGCCCTCTCGGCCCTTGGCGCGCTGGTGGTGTGCTGGTGGATTCGCGCGGTGTGGTGCTGAACGAGGACGGTTCGAAACTCATCACCACCAATGCCGGACATAACACCCACGGTTCGATACAGGAAATCAACGGCCAGTGGTATGTGTTCTACCACCGTCCGCCACGCGGCTTCGGCTTTGCCCGTCAGGCAATGGTCGCTCCCGTGAAAATTACGTGGGACAAGAAACCCGTAGCGAAGGGCGGCGTGGTGAAGATTACGGCCTACGACCCCTATACGAAGGATAACGCATGGACGGCAAAAGCCACCGACGGCAACGAATATACCGGTGCGGAGGTGACTTCGGAGGGTTTCCAAATTTTCGGTCTGCCCCCCTACCAGTATTATTCTGCCGGTATTGCCTGCTTCATGACAGGCGGTACGAACAGTAACGAATGGATGCAGGACAACTTCGACGTGTGGAACAACTCGATGGATCTGGCTGGCATCACCAACGGCGGTATCGTAGGCTTTAAGTACTTCGGTTTCGGTGGTCTGGCTCAGGACACGAAGGGCGTGAAGGCCTTCGAAGGTACGAAGGCCGGCGACGGCACGATGCTGAACCTGAACCTGTCGTCGGGCGGACACGGTGCATTCAAGATTCACGTAATGCTCGACAACCCCTGGAAGGGTCAGGAGATTGCCACGTTCGACATCCCTGCCGATGCACCGAAGATGGGACTGATGTATCAGGCTCCCGTTGCTGCTGTCGAGGGACTGAGCGGCAAGCACGCCATCTACTTGGTGGCCGAAGGTCCTGAGGTACAGGCTCCGCAACAGCCGCAGTGGGGTCGTCGTCCGCAGGGTCCTCAGCGTCCGCAGGGATTGTTCGACCTGCACGGCATCGCCTTCAGCAAGGGTGGACAGAAGTGTGAAGCTCCTGTTGTTCCCCAGGTGACCATTACGGTTGACGGCAAACAGCTGATTATGCCTACGACACCTATTCGCAGCACGAACCTGAACGGATATACCGACTTGTGTCACTATCAGGTGTACGGTCCGCTGAAGGACAACAGCGTCATCAAGGCGACGGCCAGCGATCCTGCAGTAAAGTGCACGGTAGGCGCCATCACCAACGGACGTTCGGTAGTGAAAGCGACGTACAAGGGAATCGAAAAGATTTATCTGATTAATTAATGTAGAGGTGAGTGGTGAGAGGTGAGAGGTAAGAGCTTACCACTTACCTCTTACCTCTAACGAGACTGAGCTTGCGAAAGTTGAGTCAATAGGTGAACGGACTGTCGAAATCGCGCAATAAAGCATGGCGCGTATCCTTTTCCGACAAGATGGCCTTGTCGATAGGGATGCGCCAGTCGATGCCCAGCGAATCGTCGAGAATACTGATGCCCGCGTCGGCCTCAGGGTGATAGAACTCGTCACACTTATACTGGAAAACAGCCGTGGGTGACAGCACGGCAAAACCGTGGGCAAAACCCTTGGAGATGAAGAACTGCCGGTGGTTGTCCTCCGTGAGTTCCACGGCGACATGCTGTCCGTAGGTGGGACTGCCTTTGCGGATGTCGACGGCAACATCGAGTACGGCACCACGTACGCAGCGCACGAGTTTGCTCTGGGTGAACGGCGGACGCTGGAAGTGGAGTCCTCGCATGACACCATAGGAGGACATGCTCTCGTTGTCCTGTACGAAGGTAATCGGTGCGACTTGCGCGTCGAAGTCGCGCTGAGAGAACGACTCGAAGAAATAGCCCCTGGCATCGGCAAAGACGCGCGGTTCGATAATATATAAGCCGTCAATGGCTGTCTTGATAATATTCATTCTTAACTTCTTTCGCCTAATGGTAATGTGACTTTGAAACGGGCTCCCGGTCCGGCAAACGTCGTGTCGAGTACCACGTCGCCACCCATGCGGCGAGCCATTGTACGACCGAAGGTGAGTCCGAGACCCAACCCCTCCTTGAACGAATCGAGCTTGACGAACCGCTCGAAGACGTGGTCGGCTTCGCTGGCAGGTATGCCGGGACCATTGTCCTCGATGTAGATTTCGAGTTGACTGTCGGTCATTGCGGTACGCACGACAATGGCCCCGCCCTCTGCGGGAATATTCTTGTAAGCATTGTCGAGCAGCGGATTGAGGATGCGCTGCAGAAGCACCTCATGGGAATGGACAATGACGTCGTCGGACAAGGCGCTTTCGTAGTGGAGCACCTCCTGCGGACGGAAGAAATTGGTGCAGAAATAATTCAGCGCACTGCGTATCAGTTCGTTGCACTGGAAGGGCTTCAGTTCGATTTCCTTGTCGAGTGCATCGCCGCGCGATATCTCCAACACCTCGTTGACCATCGTCGTGATGAGTCGCGTGTTATGTAACATCGTCTCGGAGATGTGGTTACGCTCTTCGGGAGTGATATCGTTGCCGGAAGAGGCCAGCACCTGTGCAAAACCGCTGATGATGTTCAGAGGTGTGCGCACCTCGTGACTGACGTTCTGAATGAAGTCCGTCTTCACCTTCTCGGCTTCGATAACATGTTGGTAGGCGGACTCCATCTGACGCCAGTGACGACGACGACTCTGGACGATATATATCAGGGCGGCGATGAGCAGCAAGAGCAAACTGATAACGACGACCATGCTGTAGAACATGACACGGCCCTGCTGACGACGCACCTCGTACATTTGCAACTCGCTCTCGATGCCCTCCATCGAACTCTTGAGGATAAAGCTGTTGATGGAGTCACTTTGTTCAGTGCCCTTCTTCAAGGCATCGAAGGCCTCTTTCCAACGACCAGCCTGAGCGTAAACCTCTGCCTGAGTTTCGTAAGGATTATCGATGGCGTCTGTGGCGAGTTTGACGGCTTCGTCAGCCTGTCCATGGGAAGCAAGCCACTGAATTTCAAGCTGTCGTCCGTGAACGGAGTTGAAGCCTTTGGCCACGCCTTCTTTATATGCCTTATAGCCTTTCACGAAATTGGCCGTATCGCCCAACGCAAGGTAGCCCAGCGTGCGACGCGTCTCGATGTCGAAGACGCGGTCCGGAGAACTCTCACCAGCCAGTTCGAGGGCTTTGTCGATGAGTTTCATCGCCTCCCGAGGGTCTTCGTTCATGGTGATATTGACGAGATTCATGTAGATGGGTGGCATACTCTCTCTATAGCCTTCCTTCTCCATGCGATGGATAACATCCCAGAAACACTGTTTTGCAGCCTCTTTGTTACCGCTGTAGTTATAGATATGTCCCATCATGTTGACAGCCATATACATCTCCTTGTCGAGCTTCTTCTCAGTGAGTTCGCGAGAGAGCTGCTTGCCCAGTCGGTAGGCCTCGAAGATGTTCATGTGGTTCAACTCGAAGATGACCTCGTTGCAACGCTGCGTATAGTAGGCATGCTGGTCGCCCTGAGCCAGCAGATAATTCTGCAAGGCATGTACGGCGGGATAGAAACGCGCACTGTCGCCATCGTTGAAGGCATGATGCATGGAGTCGCGGAGGGTGAGATACTCCTTCGACGACTTATAGTCATCAGCAGCCCTTAGCGTCGTGACGCCCGAAGCCAACAGCAATACGGTCAGGATGGTGATTCTGATGTTCATAGTCTATAGCTTTACACTGACAGCTTTGCCGTTATACTGTACCATCGTGCCCTCGGGATTGTCGAAATTCAAAGTCTTCGGAGCATCCTTCGTAATCAGCACAACGTTGAAGCGGCGATTCTTCAACATGCCAGGGAACTGTCCCTTGCGGGCACCGAAGGAAACGGTACGGGAGGCATCGTCGTAGGTGATGTCGATGGTAGCATACTTGCCCTTCTCGTAGTTGTAGTTCGTGCCTTCGTCCTCATAGAGTTGGAACGAACCGTTCTGACCTGCATAGACGTAGAGGTTGATAAGTTCTGCGGGCTTCTCATCGCTCCACTGCAGTTCAGGGCCGAATGGGATGATGGCACCCTCGCGCACGAAGACAGGAATCTGTTCGTAAGGTGCATCAACAATAAGACGCTGACCACCCTCAACATACTCGTTGGTGTAGAGATTATACCAGCCACACTGGGCGGGGAAGTAAACCGAGCGATTGCGGGCCTTGTAGTAACCCACAGGACAAGCCATCAGCGCAGGACCGAACATCCACTGATTGCCGATGTTCTCGACTTCCTTATCACCATTGAAGTCCATTACCAAGGCGCGCATCAGGGTGTAATCCTTGAAGTGAGCCCAACCTGCCATCGAATAGAGATAAGGCATGAGACGATAGCGCAGCTTATTATAGTAAGCGAACGACTGATAGCAGGGATGTTCATCGGGCACAATTTTCCAGATTTCACGCTCCGGCCACTGGCCATGGGTGCGGAAGATGGGAATAAAGCAACCGAACTGGTGCCAACGAGTCTGCAACTCGCGCCACTCCTTCAGGTCGTCGTTCTCGATACCTTTGTTCATATACAATTGCTGTGCAGCGACATAACGGTTCTCCACGCAGAAACCGCCCTGGTCCATGCCCCAGAAAGGAATACCCGACATGGCATAGTTCAGGCCTGCCGTCATCTGGGCACGCATATCCTCCCAACGGGTACCTATGTCACCACTCCAGGTAGCCGTAGAGAAGCGCTGTTCGCCAGCGAATCCGCTACGCGTCAGCAAAAATACGCGAGGCTCAGCCACCTTACCTTTATAGAGTTTCTTCCAAGTATCACGCTGACCATTATAAATAGCATCGGCATTGACAATTGAATAGGCATTGAAATACTCGGTCGATGTACCCAGTGCTGTAGGACCACTCAAAGCCTTGCGATACCACATGGGCGTACAGTCGCGAACATTAGGTTCAGAAGCATCCATCCACCATGCATCGATACCGGCAATACCGTCGTGGGTGTACTTCGAGAAGAGGTTCTCATCCATCTGGCGCCAGAACATCTTGCGGGCACCAGCGTCGTAGGCATCGTAGAACGAGCCACGGAAACCGAGCCAATCGTGGATATCATCCTTGATGGCCTGATGATACATCCAACCGTTCTTATCAAGTTCCTTGTAGTTATCCACAGTATCGTAGAACTTGGGCCATACGGAAATCATGAAACGTCCGTGCATCTGGTGAATGCTGTCGAGCAGAGCCTGCGGATTGGGATAACGGGCCGACTCAAAAGTATGGTCGCCCCAAGAGTCGAGTTTCCAGTAGTTCCAGTCCTGTACGATATTATCAATCGGCAACTGACGCTTGCGGAACTCAGCAAAGGCATCCTCAAGCTCCTTCGACTCCTTATAGCGCTCCTTGCACATCCAGTAACCCAGCAACCACTTGGGATAGAGCGAAGCCTTACCCGTCAGCGTACGATAGCCCGAGATGACCTGATCGAGGTTCTCGCCAGCGATGAAGTAATAGTCCATGTCCTTGGCCATCTCGCTCCAGATGGAGAGCTGTTCGCGCTCTTGCTTTGAGCGGGGCTCAGCAACGCGCAGACCGCAATAGGCCTCGCCACCATCGGGCTGCCACTCGATACGCAGTTGATTCTTCGCGCCCTTACGGACCTGAGCTGTGAACTTAAAGGTGTTGGGATTCCATGCCGTGCGCCAACGCTCAGGCACCACCTCCTTACCATCGATATACACCTTTACATAGCCTGAGTAATAAAGGATAAACTGGCGCTCCTCAGCCTTACCCTGACATTTACCACAACACTCCGGCTCGATGAAACCCTCATAGACCACAGTAGCCCCATTGAGGTTCACACCCTTGGGCAGATTCTTCAAGCCACCATTATCGGTCTTGTTGGCAATCTCAGAACCAGCAGGATAGGCATACTCGTAATAGATGGAGTCCTCGTCGCGCACAGTCTTCTTCCCGTCCTTTTCTATATAGATACCTGTAAGATGGCCTTCCCTACCCTGCCGGTCGTAGAGTTTGAAGGCACGGTTCAGTTGCAGATAGTCATTCGGATTACCAAAGCGGCAGTACGAATAGCTATCCCACAAAATACCATAGTTCTTATTCGACAACACGAAAGGAATTGACACCTTAGTATTATACTGGAACAGGTCCTCGTTCTTGCCCTTCATATTAAATTCCTCGCTCTGGTGCTGACCCAGTCCGTAAAATGCCTCATCTTCAGGTGAGTCGAACTTCATCTGCCAGGTAAGGCCATGCTTCATCTCCTCGGTAATAGGAGCACCTCCCTTAGCACCATACTCGCGCTCAGGCACGGTGAAGTCCCAGAACTTCTTACCGTCCTCGGCCTCCTTCAGCAACTGCTGACCATTGGCATCATAGAAGGTCACTGCACCTGTCTCCTTATCCACGCGGGCCTCGACATTAGCCGCCTTCACGCTGACCTTGTCACCATCCGTCACCGTAAACTTTGGTTTTGCCGTCTGTTGGACAATCATCAAACTCTGCTTCTGCGGCAGTTGTGCCTTGGATGTCGCCTGCACGCGGATGATGTTGTCGTTCACTACTTGCAGGCGCACCACCTGTGCACCGCCTGCCTTTACATTCTTTACGGGAATGGTTACAAACTGACCCTCGGTCGTGTAGTCAGCAGCCATCACTGCTACTGCCATACATGCCAGCACTCCCGTCGCGATTGTTCTAATAAATTTCATTTCGTAGTTCTTATTTGTTTTTTATTCGATTACTTCTGCCTCTACCACCTCTATCTCCGATTGAACGGGGAGCGTGATGAAGAAGATGGTACCACCGCCAGGATTATCCTCCAGACGGATACTGCCACCATGAGCCACAACGATATCCTTCACAGTATCGAGGCCGATACCACCATCATTGACAATGGGATCGAAGGCTGTCGCCTTATATTCATCCTTGATACCGATACCGTTGTCGGCCACCTGAATCTCCGCTTTATCATTACCGGCACGTGCTATGCCGACGCTGATAGCCACGGGCGGATGAGCCGTAAACTTCACGGAATTGCGGAACAGAATTTCAAACACCTCCGTCAGTTTCGCTTCGTCAAAGTCCGCCGTCAATTCGTCCACAGCCGATAGGAAGCTAATCTTCACCTTCTTTACCGGATCGGGTGACTTATAATTTTCGCAGAGGTGACGGATGAAGAATACCAAGTCACCGGCAGCAGGATTCAGCGTGATGTCCTCACGTTCGGGTTCAGCCGTCTGATCCTCCTGCTGGTTAGCCATCTTCATGCGCATATCGTTCATCCACTGCTGCTGTTCCAGGTCGCGCGCGGCAGTCTCTACCTGCATACGACGCTCGTGACGCTTTAGGAACCTCTTGCGCCAGACGAAGGCTGCAGCAGCGATAATCAGCATATAGAGCAGTATCATCCAACGCGTACGCCACAGTGACGGACGGATGGTGATGTCGAGCGTAGCTTCTTCCTCGCCAAACGTACCGTCGTCGTTCAACATACGTACGTGGAGAGTGTAACTGCCCGCACGCAGCGAGTTATAGGTGATGTTCGGATTCAGTTCCGACGTCCTTACCCAGTTTTCGTTGAAGCCCTCCAGACGATAGACGAAACGCTTACCATTGTTCACGATACCGGCATCGCTGGCCAACTGGATGGTAAACTGGTCGTCGTAATTCAACGTTATCTCGCGACACTCGTCCAAAGCTTCATCAAGGATAAGTCGTCCGTCTATCTCGCGACCTACGGGCACATCGGTATCAAACAGTTGCAGTCCACTGAAGATAGGACGCTCCTTGCTCTTCGTGTCTGTCATCGCCTTCGGATTGATGATGTCAAGACCACCCTGACCGCCAATCAGTATCTTACCATCGTGCGTAAGACACGTCGAACGCTGATTATACACCGCCTGCTGCAGTCCGTCACGGTTGTTATAGCTACTGATGTTAAACTGCCACGTACCGTCCTCCTGCAATTGGGGAACGACCTTCGAAACGCCGTGGTCGGTGACTATCCAGATGTTATGCTGCTGGTCTTCGATAATAGAGCAGACACTGGAACCGAACAGTCCGTCCTGCATGTCAATCAGACGAACAGTCTTGCGCTTCTGGTCGAAGGCAAGGACACCGCAGAACGAGCCTTGCCAGATTATGCCACGCGAGTCCTCCATCACAGATACGGTATTACCCGACTGCGACGGGAACCGCTCATAGTCTGGTATTTCGCGGGGACACAACTGACCTGTTACGGGATTCACAAAACACCAATACCAACTAGTACCCATCATCAGCCAACCCTTCTTGATCCACCAGGCAGAAGTTACGTAGTTGGCATTAATCTTGGTATTACTGGTGTCCCACGTGCGGAACTTACCCGTCTTCAGGTCGAGCATCTGGATACCGGAACCCAGTGTACCGATCCAGATGCGGTGCCACTTGTCCTCCGTGACACTCCACACATTATCCGAGGCAATACCGCCAGGCTCACCCGTATAGTGATAGTTGGTGATAGCCGCCTCACCATTGTCGTTCTTCGGCATACAGCGCGTCAGACCACTGTTATAGCCACCAAACCACACGCTGCCGTCGCTGGCGGTGTAGGTGCCCACCATGATATTGCCAAACATCGGACTATTTTCCTTTGTATAATGGGCTACGGTCTCCTGTGTCTTCGGATTATAGACAAAGATACCGCGGTCGTTCGAACCCAGCCAGTAATTGCCGAAACGGTCCTCGCTGACGGCATTGATGTCACCCAGCTCCACGTTCATCATGCTGGCCGAAGCTTCCTTATACATATTCATACCAGTCTTGTACGTGCCTATCCATACTAGTCCCTGGTTGTCCATATAGATAAAGCGCAGGGTATTCTCGCTAAGCGATGACTCGTCAAACTTATTGTTCAAGAACTGACGCATCTCGTGATTCTTCAGGTCGAATATCAGCAATCCCTCATGGTCGGTGGCCAACCAGATATGTCCCTTGGTGTCCACCTTTAGGTCCCATACCTGCAAGTCGTCAGGCACATTATCTATCTGATATTCGCGGAACAGCGTCGAATAGCCGATACGCCACTTGCCATCCTTGTCCACGCGCACGTAGCTGTTGTTTTCTGCCGACACCCAGATATTACGGTCCTTATCCACACACAGATGGTATTCCTTGTTTTCAGGCGAACCGTGCTCACGCATCCACTTGTCGTCATACATCTTCTTACCCTTCTCACCATCGAAACAAACCAGTTCACCGTTCGACGTAACCATCATTACACCGTCGTCACAGGTGGAATAGGCCGTGAAGTTATACGTGGGATTCAACTCATTGTCGCCATAGCCGAGGTTAAAGTGGGTGACTTTCTTGGTATTGGGGTTATAGTAGTAAAGTCCCTCGTCGTAGAACTTCACCCAGAAATTCTTCTTCGCGTCGATATACAGCTGTTCGACACCTTTGTTGAAGCCGAAATACTTCTCCAATTCCTTGGAAACATTACGTTCGAAGAGCTCCGTCACTGGGTCATAGATACTATAGTGCATACCCTGATGGAGCCATAGCTTACCGTCAAAGCTCTCCATAATCTCCGAAGTATTGTTGTCGCGCATAGTGGTGGTATCGCGCGTATTGGCATAGAACGTCTTCACACGATAGCCATCATAGCGGTTCAAACCATACATCGTGCCGATCCACACGTAGCCCTTCGAATCGCGGAACGTACAGTTCACCTGCGAGTTCGACAGTCCGTTACGCGTGTCCAGCCTGCGGAACTTCATGTCGGGAATGGCAGCCTGAATGGCCATCGGAATCATCAGCAGGAAGGCCAACACTATCAACGCTTTCTTCAGCAGCGACTTCGATGACGTCTCGCGGATGACCAGTCGCTGGGGCACCTTCTCTTTATATACCTTTGTGTCGCCCTGGATATTCTTTAGCAACAGCTGACAAGCACGGACACCCATCTGGTGCGACTGGTCCTCAATGGCCGACAGACGCGGTGTGACATAGTTTGCATGGACATCGTCCGTAAACCCTATCAGCGCCACGTCCTGAGGAATACGCAGACCGCAGTTTTTGATAGCCGTAAAGGCCGCAAAGGTGATGATATCATTGAACGCCAAGATGGCATCCGGACGGTGGTTACTATCCAACAGCTGCTCCGTATTACTCAAAGCTGTCTGGTAGTCTATCTTGTCACACACCACCAAGTTACGATCTATCGCAATCTTGTTGTCACGCAACGCCTCTAGATAGCCGTGCTTGCGCCTCACCACCATATCAAGATGGTTCGGACCACCCACGAATGCTATCTTCCGACTACCCGTCTCTATCAGGTGCTGCGTAGCCATATAGGCTGCCTCGTCACCATTGGCTGTCACGCTGGAGAACCTATCTGTCAGACAGGTACGACCGAAGAACACCAAGGGGATACCCATCTCGGCGATCTCCTCAAAATGGTGATAGTCCCGCGTCGTCTGCGCCAGACAGGCAATGATACCCTCCACATGTAGTCCGATGAAGTTGTCCACCGCCATCGCCTCGTCCTCCACTCTTTCGTGACTATTGACACACAGCACACTATACCCAGCCTTACGAGCTTCGTCCTCTATGCCGTCCAACACGGCAGCATAATAATGCGTCACAAGGTTAGGCACGACGACGCCAATCATCTTCGGCGCCTCCTTACGCAGGCTCTGGGCAAAGGGATTCGGACGGTAGTTCAGCTTCTTGGCCAAATCCTTCACACGCTGTTGCATCTCCTTGCCGATTTCCGGAGAACTGCGCAACGCACGACTGACAGTTGCTATACTTACACCCAATTCACGTGCCAAATCCTTCAACGAGGTCCGATGTTGTTTATTATTAGCCATAGCAGTTATTTTACGTTTTCGGGTTTTGTCTGCAAAGTTACGTAAAATCCTGCAAACTCGCAAACGTTTACGTCTTTTTTTTATCCTTTTTTTGCTGTTTTACGTAAAATAGTCCGTATCTTTGCACCAGAAAACAGAATGAGTAATGAATAGTTGATAATAAGTTAGTTAGAAAAAGGATTAAGGATGTCGTGATGACATCCTTAATTTTTTTGTCTTTTAGGAGTCCTAGAACATCATGGTGAAGCCAAAACGGACGCTATTTTTGTCACTGCGACCGTTGTAGTTCATGCGGCGGACGTATTCGATCTGGAAGAAGCGGAGGATACCACGGACTCCAGCGGAGATTTCCCAATAGGGAATACGGGGGTTCATGATGTAACAGTCGTCTGGGAAATACATGAGGACGTTGCTGCCGGCATTCTCTGGCAGGTAGGGGTTGTTCTTGTCAGAGAGTCCACCCCACAGCATCTTGACACCGAGGTACTCACGCAGACGGGCTTTTTGGATGAGTGGAATGCGGTTGAGGATTTTTCCCTGCATGTCCCAGTTGAGGTCGATGCTCCAGAAACGGTCGTTGAGGAACTCCATGTCGGTAATAAGGTTGAACGTCTGTTTGCGACTGAAGTAGGACACGTTGGCCGCTGGCATACAGAGCAGTGGGAAGGGCACCTGATTCCACTGTTTCCCTGCACGCGTGAAGAAGTCGATGCGTCCCCAGCTGTTGAGCCAGAAGCGTTTGAAAATGCTGGCCTCGGTATAGTTATAGTGATAGTCACCACCAAGGAAATTCTGCAGTCCGACGGTATGGCTGAGGGTAAAGATAGGTGCCTCGCGATTGACCTTGACACGACGAATCTTAGAATTGGTGTAAAGTGCCCCAGGACTATACTCCAGCTCGGCCTTGAACTCAGTGGTACGGAACTTGATGTCGGCACCATCGGTAGACGACAGCGGGACGAACTTCATGTTGCCGGCTGCCTCGTTCTGTTCGGTATTCAGACTGAACAGCGTCCGCAGTCCCCAACGCTGCTCGTATTCGAAGAGCAGCCTTTGACGGTGATAGAACATCATCTTGTCGACCTTGGTCCACCGGAACGACGTGAAGAAATTATCCTTATCGTAGTCGGTCATTCTGTTGGACGGCGACATGACGTCGTAGGTGGTCAGGAACGAGATGTTGCGTTTGGGGAATTCCTCGGGCAGGTATTTTTTCTTGTTCAGCGCCCATGTAATCTGACTGCTGTAATACCAGCGCTTGCTCTTCCAGCCATTGGCCACATAGCCTTTCCAGAAGAGACGGGGGAAGAGGTTGGCAGTGGTCTGTGCACCCAATCTGGTGCGCAAGCCATCGATGAAATTGTTGCTGATTGTTGAAATGACAGGACCAATATCAATCTTGCTGTGCTCACTGGTCTCGATGAAATTCTCGGTGAGAACCTTCAATCCGGCCAATATCCAGCCGAAGCCGCCCATGGACTTGATACCTTTCAGGAAATTATCCATCTTCGCCTCGCTGGCCGTCAGCTCGACCTTTCGTTCTTGTTGCCAGAAGTCAGCGCTTTGCAGTTCGGCATCGGGGTCCATGACAGTCTTCTCGCGGCCTTTAAAGAGCTTGTCGGGAATTTTCGTAAACTGATAGTCCGACAATCGCGTAGTACGGATGGCGACGCCTTTCTGGATGAAGTCGAAGAGTACCAGTTCTACCACCATGTCATCGACAGTCAGCACCCATTCGCCCGTAGGCAACTTAGTGAATTCCTGGACGAGTTTCAGGTTTTCTACGAAGTTGACATCACTCCTGTTGGGCAGGATAATCTCACAACGCTTGACCTGATAACTGGAATCCTTGAGGATGTAGAGGTCGCCACGGAATCCGAAGTCCTGTTGGTTATTGGGCAGGAAATGGACATGGATGCAGGAGTCGCGTCCGACAGCCAGCGTGTCCTCGATATAATAGCGGTAGAAAGAGATAGCTCCATCGCCAATGGGTGAGGTAAAAGGATGCTGGAGAATGCGTATCTGATTGTCGTAAATATTCACATCGGTAAAGATATCCTTCGAAACGGTATTGACAATGTCGCCCGTCTGGAAGAAATTGGTGACACCCACCGAGCGCTGGCCCTTAATGATAGTCTTCTCGTCGTGAGGATCACGGCGATAGATTTTCTGGGTGACAGTCTCGTCGACACTGGCAGGGAGAATAAGGCGTCCCGTCATCTGACACTTCTCAACCTGATCGGTGAGCCAGGGATACTTCGCAAACTTGGGATTGGTGAGCATATCGGGTTTGACATCGTTCAGTGCCAGCGTGAGTTTCTGATACTTCGTGTACTGGTAATAGTCGCGATTGGAAAGGTCCGTTTTTTTCTTATTGGCAATAACCTTTCGCATGAGTTCCACGGCAGGATTGCCCTTGCGACGGTATTTGCCGCGCTTGGCCTTGACGGTGACTTCGCCCACCGACTTGGCATCCTCCTTAAGTACCACCAGCAGACGGTGGCTATTGGGACCGATGGAGACTGTCTTGGTCTTATAGCCCACGGCACTGAACGTCAGTTTCTTTCCCACCTGTTTGGTGATGGAGAAATAGCCGCGGTGGTCAGCCATCGTGGTGATTTTCTGTCCTTTATATTGAACAGTAACGAAGCCCAGGCTGTCGCCAGACTGGTCGTCAATAACATAACCTGTTATCTTTTCCTGTGCAAGTGACGTCATCACACATGTCATCACCAGCAATATCAATATCTTAATTCGATTCATAAACTATTATATCCTTTCCAAGTTCAACCCAGAACGTCGAGCCCTTGCCCAGCTCCGATACGACACCCACGCGACCATCGAGCGAAGCAGCCAGACTACGACAGATGCTCAGTCCCAAACCGGAGCCCACTTCAAACTCATCGACCTTGAAGAAACGCTCGAAGAGCCGTTCGTTACACTTGTCGGCAGCTATTCCCTTACCCGTGTCGCGCACAAAAATGCGAATGACGTCATTGTCCGTCTTACAACCTACAGTGACCAGACCGTGGGTGGTATATTTCAGTGCGTTGTCCAAATACTGGTTGACGATTTCCAGCAGACGTTCACGGTCGGTATATAATGTCGGCAGGTGGTTATCATCCTCTATCTGGAGGATATCACCGCTCTTGCGGGCCTTATCGCTAAACTTCTCAAACAATTCGTCGAAAACACCCTTCAGGGCGAACGTCTCCTTATTGAGCATCGCAGCGCCCTTGGCCTCGAGTCGGGACATACTGACAATATTGTCAAGCATGGCGAGCAGTCGTGTATTGTTCTGCTGGATAACATCCACCAGTTTCTGACGCTCTTCCTCGTCATTGGCCATCGACAGCACATTGCTGAAACCCACAATAGCATTGAGCGGAGTACGGATTTCGTGACTGATGTTCGACAAGAAAGCCGATTTCAGACGGTCGCTCTCCTCGGCATGATAGAGTGCATCCATCAAGGCCATTTCAATCTCCTTCTGCTGGTCAATACGCATGGTAGTACCCACAATGGTTTCAGGGACACCATTCAGATTACGCTTCTCGACAGTAAAGAAGCTCTCACTCCAATACGGTTTCTGACTATGCGGAGACATGATCTGATACTGCATATTGAACTGTTCCGACACACCATTCATCACGTCATCCATGCCTTTACGGAAGTCCTCTTGATATTCAGGAAGTATCTGACGGATGATATCTTCCACTTTGCCACCAGGAGGTAAAAACACGGTGTCGCCATAGTCACGGTAGTCGCTGTCGAACGACACGACGTGGCTGTCGACATCGATGCGCCACACGCACAGACGCATGGCTTTCAACACCAATTCATACTCCACGGAAAGCGTTTTCACCTGATCCAGCTGATTGAGTTCTGCTTTCAATCGACGCGAACGGACCACCTGTCGTACGAGGTAAATACACAAGGTAATCAGCATGGGGATGCCGATTATCCAAGCGAGAATATCGAGCTGAAACAGCGAATTCACCGCCAAAAACTGTATGACTGTGGTTACGGTCATAGCTGTCTCTTCGCAATTATTGTGCAAAATTACATAAAAAAAACGAATTCTACATCATTTATTTAGAAAAATTTCGTAACTTTGCCCCATATTTATATTATGACATCATGACACAAGAATTTGAAATGATCGCCAAGACCTTTATGGGTCTGGAGCCCGTCTTGGCGAACGAACTGACGCAGTTGGGCGCAAAAAATGTACAAGTAGGACGCAGAATGGTGTCCTTTACGGGCGATAAAGAAATGATGTATCGCGCTAATTTCCAACTGCATACCGCCATCCGTATTCTGAAACCCATCAAACACTTCAAGGCATTGTCGGCAGACGACGTGTACGAAGGTGTGAAGGACATCGACTGGACAGAATACCTATCACTGGATAAGACCTTTGCCGTCGACTCTGTCGTATTCTCCGAGGAATTCCGCCACTCGAAATTCGTGGCATATAAGGTGAAGGACGCCATCGTCGACCAGTTCCGCGAGAAGACCGGTAACCGTCCGAATATCAGCGTGAGCAACCCTGACATGCGCCTGCACATCCACATTGCCGAGGACCAGTGTACGCTGTGTCTGGACTCGAGTGGCGAGAGCCTACATCGTCGCGGCTATCGTCAGGAGTCTGTAGAGGCACCGCTGAATGAGGTGTTGGCTGCAGGTATGATTCTGATGACTGGTTGGCGTGGCGAGACGGACTTCATCGACCCTATGTGTGGCAGTGGCACGTTGCTCATCGAGGCTGCGCTGATAGCCCGCAACATGGCTCCGGGCTTGTTCCGTAAGGAGTTTGCCTTCGAGAAATGGCCCGACTTCGATGCCGACCTTTTCGACAAGATATACAATGACGATTCACAAGAGCGCGAATTTGCGCACCATATCTATGGTTACGATGTGGATATCAAGGCCGTGAATACGGCACGCCTGAATGTGAAGGCAGCAGGACTGACCAGCGACATCACCGTTGAGGAGCAGGACTTCAAGGACTTCACGCAACCCAAGGAAAAGAGCATCATGGTGACCAACCCACCCTATGGCGAGCGCATCTCGACATCCGACCTGCTGGGCACGTACAAGATGATTGGTGAGCGCCTGAAACACCAGTTTACAGGCAACGAGGCATGGGTACTCTCCTATCGTGAGGAATGCTTCACCCAGATTGGTCTAAAACCCAGCATCAAGATTCCTTTGTTCAATGGCAGTCTGGAGTGTGAGTTCCGTAAATACCAGATGTTCGATGGTAAGATGAGTGATTTCCGTGGAGAAGGCGGTATTGTGAAGACAGAGGAAGAGAAGCGCCAGATGGCTGAAAAGCACCGTTTCAAGAAGGAACGTGAGTTCAAGAAACGTCTGGACGAACAGGAGGAGAACGAGGACGGCGACATCCGTTCGTTTAAGTTCCATTCGTTGGAGAAGAAAGAATTCAAGAGGCCCCGTGAAGCTAGAGAACCTAAAGACTCTAGAGAATCAAGAAATTCTAGAGGTTCTAGAGATTCTAGAGGTTTCAGGGATTCCAGGGATTTCAAAAAACCTTTCAAAAAGAATAACCGTAGATTCCGTGATGATGATGAAGATTAAACATTTCATGGCATTAACTATTCTCTCACCTCTCACCTCATACTTTTCACCTCTTATGATGTGCGCTCAGGAGAAAAACCTTTTTACACTCGAAGAACTGAACTTCGGTGGCAAACGCTATCAGGCTCTGCAGCCTGAGAACCAGTGGTATGCCTGGTGGGACGACGAACTGGTACGCATCGACAAGGATCAGTGTTTCCTCGTCGATAGGAATACCGGCAAGGACATCCGTCCCCTGACCACCGACGAGGATAACAATCGCAAGGGTGAAGGGAAAGCCACGACGGTTATCAAGGACCATCAGTTGTATGTCGTTGACGCCCAAGGCAAGGAACACCAGTTGACGACTGACGGTAGCAGTAGTGTGGTGTACGGTTCTGCCGTACACAGAAATGAGTTTGGTATCAACAAAGGCACATTCTGGAGCCCTGACAGCGCGCGACTGGCCTTCTATCGCATGGACCAGAGCATGGTGACGGACTATCCGCAGGTGAACATCTTCCCCCGCGAGGCAACCTACGAGCCTGACAAATATCCCATGGCAGGCATGAACGCCCATGTGGTGACGATAGGCGTCTATGACATCAATACCGACAAGACCGTCTATCTCAAGACACCCAACGGCAGCGTGGTCAGCGATTCTGTCGCTGACACCCGCCCCATCTACTTTACCAACATTGCCTGGAGTCCCAATGGCAAGACCATCTATATGTTCGAACTCAATCGCGACCAGAACGACTGCCGCCTCGTGTCGTACGACGCCACTACGGGCGAACGCATTGCTGAACTCTATCGTGAAACCAGCGACAAATACGTAGAGCCCCTGCATCCCATCCAGTTCCTGCCTTGGGACAGCAATAAGTTCATCATGCAGAGTCAGCGCGACGGATACAACCACCTATATTTATATAATAAGGAGGGAAAACTGTTGCGTCAACTCACCAGTGGTCCGTGGGTGGTGCAGAACGTCCTCGGATTCAACGCTAAGCAGAAGAGCATCATCATCGAAGGCAACAAATACCACCCGTTGCACCGGCATATCTATAGCGTCAACGTCAACAACGGCAAGATGACACAGCTGACAACGGAAGATGGTGTGCATCACGGAGAACTGTCGGCATCAGGCAGTTACGTGCTCGACCGCCACTCGTCCCCCACCCAGCCACGCAACATCAGCGTGCTCAGTGTGTCTGGCAGTTCGGCTGCCAGAGCCACGCGTCTGCTCACGGCTTCCGACCCTTGGCAGAACTACGAACAGCCTATCTTCGAATGTGGCAGTATCAAGGCTGCAGATGGCGTGACCGACCTCTACTATCGCATGGTGAAGCCTCACAACTTCAACCCCAACAAGAAATATCCAACCGTAGTTTATGTCTATGGTGGTCCTCACGCTCATAACGTGGAGGCTGGCTGGCACTGGGCCAGTCGTTCGTGGGAAACGTATATGGCACAGAAGGGCTATATCGTCTTTATTCTCGACAATCGCGGTTCGGAGTATCGTGGCCGTGACTTCGAGCAGGCCACCTTCCGCCAGTTGGGACAGATAGAGATGCAAGACCAGATGAAGGGTGTGGAATACCTGAAGAGCCTGCCCTACGTCGATGCCGATAAACTCGGTGTTCATGGCTGGTCGTTCGGTGGTTTCATGACCATCTCACTCATGCTCAACTACCCTGACGTCTTCAAGGTTGGCGTGGCCGGTGGTCCTGTCATCGACTGGAAATGGTATGAGGTGATGTATGGCGAGCGCTATATGGATACCCCCCAACAGAATCCTGAGGGCTACGAGAGGACGAGCCTCATCAACAAGGCCAAAAACCTAAAGGGTAAGCTACAGATCATCACGGGCTATAACGACAACACCGTTGTGCCTCAGCACTGTCTATCGTTCCTCGACGCTTGTATCAAGGCGGGCACTCAGCCCGACTTCTTTGCCTATCCTGGGCAAGAGCACAACATGCGAGGACACGCTAGTGTGCATCTGCACGAACGTATCACACAATATTTCGAAGACTACCTGAAATAAGAGGTAAGAGGTAAGAGGTAAGAAGTAAGAGGTAAGAAGTAAGAGTTATGAAGGAAGATTGCAACGCCACACTTCGACCAAGGGTCGAAGAACAGATATTAGTCCGCATCACAGGACAAGACCGTCCTGGACTAACCGCAGCCGTCATGGGCATTCTGGCGAAGTATGATGCAAAAGTGCTTGACATTGGTCAGGCAGACATCCACAGCACCCTGTCACTGGGCATCCTCATCCGCATGGACGAGATGAAATCAGGACTGGCCATGAAGGAACTGCTGTTCAAGGCCACCGAACTGGGCGTGAACATCGGTTTCTCGCCCATCAGCGACGATGAGTACGAAGACTGGGTGGGCCATCAAGGCAAGAACCGCTACATCCTCATGATGTTGGGACGACAGTTGGAAGCCCGTCAGATACAGGCCGCTACGCAGATTCTGGCCGACCAAGGGCTGAACATCGACTCCATCCTACGTCTCACGGGTCGTAAGAGCATCAAGCAACTGGACAAACACACCCGCGCCTGCATCCAGTTCTCGTTGCGTGGCGAACCCACCAATCGTCAGGAGATGCAGTCGAAACTCATGAAACTGTCGCAGGAAATGGAGATAGACTTCTCGTTCCAGAAGGACGACATGTTCCGACGTATGCGACGCCTCATCTGTTTCGATATGGACTCGACGCTCATCCAGACGGAGTGTATCGACGAACTGGCTGAGCGTAATGGTGTTGGTGCCGAGGTGCGTGCCATCACAGAGAGTGCCATGCGTGGCGAAATCGATTTCAAGGAAAGTTTTACCCGTCGCGTGGCCCTGCTGAAAGGCCTCGACGTTAGCGTCATGCAGGACATTGCCGAGCATCTGCCCATGACCGAGGGTGTGGACCGCCTGATGTCGGTCCTAAAGACCTGCGGTTATAAGATTGCCATCCTCAGCGGTGGATTCACCTACTTTGGCGAATACCTCCAGCGCCGCTACGGCATCGACTACGTCTATGCCAACGAACTGGAGATTGGCGAGGACGGCAAACTGACGGGTCGCTATGTAGGCGAAGTGGTTGACGGACACCGCAAGGCAGAACTGCTAAAGCTCATTGCTCAGGTGGAGAAGGTGAACCTCGCCCAGACCATTGCCGTAGGTGATGGTGCCAACGACCTGCCGATGATTTCAGAGGCCGGACTGGGTATCGCCTTCCACGCCAAGCCCCGTGTAGTAGCCAATGCCGAACAGAGCATCAGCACCATCGGACTGGATGGTGTGCTCTATTTCCTCGGTTTCAAGGATTCGTACTTAGGAGAACAAGGAAAATTATAAGGTAAGAGGTGAAAAAAGCCGGGACGGAATGTCTCGGCTTTTTTCGTATCTCTTAGCAAGGACGCTTCTTTGGCAGTTTGAACACATCCTGCACTTCTTTCATCTGCTCAGCAGTCATGCCATCGGGCTCGGAACCCATAGCCTTAGCACACATGTAGATGTTGGCAGCCTTGCAGAGCACATCGGTCTGGTCGAAGGCATCCATGATGTCTGTACCAACGGCAACAGTTCCATGTTTCTCCCACATTACCACGTCGTGGGTCTTGATCTGCTCGAGGGTAGCCTCAGCCAAATCAACGCTGGAAGGCAGAGCGTAAGGTACGATGCCAATGCCCAAAGGTGCAAAAGCCAGCGTCTCAGGAATCATTGACCAGAGCACACGCGTCATCTCGTCGCCCTTCAGGAAACGCTGGATATGACTCATGGCCACGAGTTCGATGGGGTGTGTGTGCAGGGTAGCCTTGTAGCACGAACCCGTTTCCAGCAGATAGTTCTGCAGAGCCAAGTGCGTGGGCAACTCAGACGTGGGTACCACGTTCTCATCGGCAATCACCACGTAGCTGGCGCAGTCATCGAGAATACGGATGATGCTTCCGTTCTGCATAGGCTCCTTAGCCAAGTCACGCATGCGCTTGCCCGTACCTTTGCAATAGAAATACTTACCCTTCAGCTGGGGCAGAACCATACCAATCTGCTTCACTTCTGAGATGGGCTTCATGGCCTTGCACTCGTCGTCCATAAACTCGGTGACGTTCACAGTGATGTTGCCACCATTACGCTCAGCCCATCCTTTCTGCCAGAGGTAACCAGTGACCTCCGCAATCTGATAAACAACCGCTTTCAAACCATCGCGGCCTTCTAATATACTCTTCATATAATAATAATTTTAGAGGTGAGAGGTAAGAGGTGAGAGGTGAGAGAAATGTTTAGAGCACTGAGAACAGCTTGCAGACTATTCTCTTACCTCTCTCCACTTACCTCTTAAGTTCTTCACCTATTGTTATACTTTATCTTCAAAAGTTTTTCTTAATCCAACCAACATTTTGGTGGTTTCTGATATAAACAACTATTCTCTTACCTCTCACCTCTTACCACTAATAATTCTCTCCATATCTCTCCTTCGTGATGTCCTCGAGGGCACGTCCACGCGTGTTGGGAACTCCGATGAAGCCCACCACGAGCGAGATGGCCAGCAGAGCAATCATGCAGAAGGCTGCAATGGTGAAGCCCTCGCCATTCTCACCATAGATATAGGTGAAGATGAGTCCCCATACAGCTGAGAGGCCACGCACGATGAAGAACATCAAGCCCTGAGCACCCGCGCGGAACTTGGCAGGGAAGAGCTCTGAACCCCACAGGGCATAGAATATCTGTGGCGAGGAACCACCCTGTACACCCCAGAGGATGGCAAACAGCCAAAGACCCACCATGCCATTGACACCAATCGTCACGATGACAAGCCATGCTGCAATGGCCACCAAGAGTCCGAAGGTGTAGATGGCCTTGTGGGACGACTTGTCGATGAGCTTGGAAACAACAAACGTGATGCTGACAATAATGGCCCACTGAATGAAGTTCATCCAGTTAGCCTGCTCGTTGGTGACACCACCAGCGGTCTCGTAGATATGAGGCTGGAAGAATCCCATGACAGAGGCCACGAGGTTCCACGTAAGATAGATGACAGCGAGGAAGATAACAGTGCGCACAGCAATCTTGTTGGAGAACAGTACCTTGATGTTATCCAGCAATCCAGTTTTCTCTGCCAACTCTTTCTGTGCAGTAAACTCAGCGCTCTCCTGCAACTGACGCTGTAGGTTCCAGGCAATGAAAGCTACGACGAACAGGGTGAAGAACACGATGCGCGACGAGAAGGCATTGACAGCCTCCACGGGCATGTCAGCACCACCAAACATATGAGCCACACTTTCCACCCATCCGAAGAGATAGCCTCCAGGGGCGAAGAGCATGCCAAACAAGAGGATGCACATGGGTCCGAAGCCCCACGACATCTGCGAAATACAGATGTTACGTCCACGATTATTGACTTCAGACGATTCAGAGATATAGGTCCATGAGGCAGGAACACCCACACCCACAGAGATACCCGTTACGAGGAAACCAGCCAGCAGCATGGGGAAGTTCATGCTCAGCATGATGAGTAATACACCCGTCATATAGACCAGCAAGTTATAAGTGAAGATGAACTTACGTCCATACTTATCAGCCAGGAAACCACCGATGATGGCACCAATAGCAGCACCCAGACAGTTGGCAGAGATGAAGTTGAGCCAGCCAAGATGCACCTCAGAGAGTCCGAGGTAGTTCTGCCAAAGCGTCAAACCTGATGCACCAGCCACAATGGCACCTGCATCGAGATAATTGGTAAGAGACACTGCGATGGTGCTCTTCAAAGAACCAGAATTTGCCATAATAATATTTTTTAGAGGTGAGAGGTAAGAGGTGAGAGGTGAGAGAAATGTTTAGAGCACTAAGAACAGCTTGCAGACTATTCTCTTACCTCTCACCTCTCTCCACTTACCTCTATTTATTATCTACAAACCACATCACACTCGATGTTAAATATCTTGGCCACCTTCAGGATAGTGTCAATATGATGACCCACAGCAGCTGCCATATGGTGGGTAGGACCAGCCTCGCTCCACTTGTTGACGAACTCACGGCACGACAATGAGAACTTGGTGCGCATGTTGGTATCGCCAAAGGTGAAGATTTCGCCTTCCTCGTTGATACCCTCAGCCACCACGAACTTAAACACACCGTTCTTGTCCTGCGTGATAGCCAGATAGGTGACAGGACCCGTAGGAGGATAGAACTGGGTGAGGTAACCACCACCAGCCTTTCCATGGAACACAGGTACAATCTTCATGGTAGGCTTCTTGGCCTGCGAGATGTCGAAGTCGCCAGAACCTGAGTGGCCAATGATGCAGATATCCTTGGGGAAGTCGATAGAGTACATCTCAGCCAATGTTCCTGTGCCAGAGATAGTCTTCAGGATACTCATAGCCATAGCCACCTTCATATCACCCTCAACGGCACAAGCGGTATGCTGCTTGATGAGCATCGAGAAAGCAGGAATCAGCATAGAGTCGAGCTTGCCGGCAATGCCCTGTGCAAAGCCATCGTAGTGAGAGGCTATCATGCCCAACTTCTCGTCCTTTACCCACTGCTCGAAGGCAACGACATACTTCGCCATATCCCAAACCTTCTCAACGGTGCCACCACCCTCAATGTCGAAGGTTGCCAGAATGTCCTCTGCCTTGGCACGGATAACAGCCTCGTCGGTGATATTATCAGCAATAGCCCACATCTTCTCCCAGTCGAACTGCTTGGTATAAACGAACATGCGGTGGTAGAGGTTGGTCTCGTCGATATAGAGGTCCATCATGCCTGGATACGGACGTCCGATCTGTGCGATGTTGGTATCGCGGAAACGACGACGCACCTGAGCAGCACGGCACCAATCCTCGATCTCAGCCTGAGCACCAGGGTCGCCACCTTCTACCACACCCGTAATCACTGCCGAACGCTTGCCGGCACGGTTGAGGTCGGCCACCATCTCACCAATGGCGCCACAAGCATAGAGCTCGCCCAGCCATGTGGGGATGTCGGTCTTGGCATAGTCGGGAGCCAACTTCTTCTGCAGGTTCACGATGACAACGGGAACGTCGAGGTCGCGAACGGCAGGCAACATATTATAAGAGGTGCAATAGGTCAGCATCTGCAGGATGACCAGGTCGACATCAGCAGCACGGAACTTGTCACCAGCAGCCATCGACTGCTCCTTGGTGGTTACCATGCCGCCGTCGATAATCTCGATGGTATCAGGCAGCGTCTTCTTGAATGCTGCATACTGAGCCTCGAACTCAGGAACGAGTTGAGGGAACTGTGGCAGGTATGCCTGCAGTGCAATGCTGAAGACACCCACCTTTGCTTTGGTTTCTACTAATGGTTTTGCCATAATACTTTCATTTAGAGGTGAGAGGTAAGAGGTCAGAGGTGAGAGATAACTCATACCTCTTGAAAACTCTACCTATAACACCTGTCATTTTTATTTAATTAATTATTTTAAATTCTACACTTTAACAATTCTCTAACCTCTCACCACTCACCTCTCACCACTCACCTCTCACCACTCACCTCTTACCACTCACCTCTAAAAAGCGCTGGTAAGCCTTGTCCCATGCGGCCTTGTCGCCAGCAGGATGATAAGGCACCATTTCAACGCTATTGGCAATGATTTGGCGCATCGCCCAGATGTCGCTGACATCGCCAGAAGCCTTGGCCTGCAACATCATGTTACCAATGGCCGTACACTCCTGAGGACCAGCCAGCACCTCAACGCCACAAGCATCAGCAGTGAACTGAGTAAGATACTTATTCAGCGAACCACCACCAATAACATGCAGCACCTTGATATCACTCTGTCCGGTGCTCGAACCTTGTCCGGTGCTCGAACCTTGTCCGGTGCTCGACGGTTCCGCCGTCGAGTTAAATTCCTTCAACCATCCAAACACCTGCCTATATCTCAAAGCCAGCGAATCGAAGATACAGCGACAAATCTCTGCAGGCGTCTCAGGAACGGCCTGTTTCGTTTCACGACAATACTGCTGGATAGCCTCAATCATCGAGGGAGGATTGGCAAAAGCCTTATCGTCTGGATTGATGATACTTCGGAAAGCCTCCACCTGCATGGCTGAACCTTGCAACTCAGGATGCGACAGCTTACTCACCTCTATCCTCTCACCTCTCACCTCTAACCACTCACCTCTAGTAGCCCACTCCTTACGACAACGCTCATAGAGCCACATGCCGCAAATATTCTTCAGGAAACGGGTGGTTCCCTCGATGCCTCCTTCATTGGTGAAGTTCAGCTCATAGCTGCGATCGCTAATGATGGCATTCTGCGTCTCAATACCCATCAGACTCCACGTACCACTGGAGAGATAAGCAAAATGCTCGTCCTTAGCAGGAACGGCAGCAACAGCAGATCCCGTATCGTGTCCAGCAACAGCAATGACAGGAACAGCACCTAAGCCCGTCATCTTCTGCACTTCCTCTGTCAATACACCAATCTGGGTGCCAGGCTGTACCATGCGTCCAAACTGACTGCGCTTCATACCCACACTCTCGATAAGCTTCTCGGAGAGGTCGCCCGTGCGTGGGTCGAGCATCTGCGAGGTGGAAGCAATGGTATATTCGCAGACAGCCTCGCCCGTAAGCATCCAACTCAAGGCATCGGGCATAAAGAGCACCTTCTTACAATGCTGCATCGCACTATTATTTGCCTTGCGCATGGCATACAATTGAAACAGCGAATTGAAGTTCATAAACTGGATACCCGTGATATCATAAACCTCACGTTGCGGAACAACATGGCTCAGGTATTCTTCCATCGCCCCAAAGGTGTGAGGGTCGCGATAGGCCATGGGGTTGCGCAGAATGGCATCGTCGTCGCCAATGAACACAAAGTCGACGCCCCACGTATCAATACCGATAGAGGAGAGGTCGATGCCTCGTTTGCCCACAATCTGCAGACCCTTAATCATCTCCAGATAGAGGGCATAGATGTCCCAATAGAAGTGGCCACCCGTCTCTATCAGGTTATTGGGAAAGCGGGTCAGTTCCTCTTGTTCCAGTTTGCCATCCGCCAATGTGCCCAGAATGGTTCGTCCACTAGTAGCACCCAGGTCGACAGCAAAATAGTATTTCTTGTTCTCCATATATATAATAATGTGTAGCTTATTTTTATATAAAAAGACGAAGACACACCGAATGCGTCCTCGCCTATTTTAAAAATTTAACGGCTCATGGCATAATTGGTTTTCATTGCCAAAAATCCCTCTGAAATGTTCAGATTCTATAAAAATCATACAATTTTACAGATTTCGGAACGATTTGAACGATTTTAATGGGCTTTTTACTACCTTTGCACTCAACAAACGAAATTTTGAACTAATGAACATCAAAAGAATACAACTGATAATTGCCGTATTGATAGCAGCAAATGGTATTTGGGCAGGTCCGAAAGATACCATTTCGCTGAACTACGGATGGGAATTCAGCTACGATTCGCTGTTTACCCATAGCCACCAAGTGGATATTCCTCACGATTTCCAGATAGAACAGCCTTGGGTGGCTCCTTCCACTGACGAGCGTGCAGACCATTCGGATGCTGCTGCTAACATCAAGAGTCGCTTGTCTGCCAGAGGTTTTAAGGAGATGGGTACCGGGTGGTACAGGAAAGAGTTAAGATGGAAGAAGGATGAAGGGAGAGAGAAACGGGTTCTTCTGGATTTCGAAGGCATCATGCTCGTGGGCGATGTCTTTCTGAATGGCAAGCGCATTGGGGGTACGGACTATGGCTATGTGGGCTTCCAGATTGACATCACAAATCAGTTGAGGGAGGGTGATAACGTGCTGATGGTCAAGGCGTCCACCATGAATGAGAAGAACTCCCGTTGGTATACGGGTGGAGGACTGTATCGCAACGTCAACCTCATCAAGACTTCGGCCGACCTCTATTTCGAGCGCCATCCGTTGTACATCACTACGCGTGACAACCGCTTCGTCAACGTATCCGCAGAACTGACCAATCGCACCAAGTCTCGCACAACTCGCATAGGATTGAAAATCTACGACCCACAAGGGCAACTGATTTACCAAGGAGAGAATAGTTGCAAACGCATCTCTCCTGCTCGTACCATGGAGGCCAAACTCTCTGAGGTGGAGATTCCAAATCCACAGCTTTGGGATACAGAGCATCCCAACCTTTACACAGCAGTCGTCACTTTGATACGTGAGGATGGAAGTGTGGCTGACGAGGTGAGTGAGCAGTTTGGCATTCGCACCATCGAAATCGGTCCTGACTTTGGTTTCAAGTTGAATGGCAAGAAGGTGTTGTTGAAGGGTTATGCCAACCACCACACCTTGGGGGCTTTGGGAGCTGCAGCCTATCCGCGTGCCATCGAGAAGCGCATCCAACTGATGAAGCAATTCGGACTGAACCACATCCGCACGTCGCACAATCCCTATAGTCGCGACTTCATCCGGCTTTGTGACAAATATGGCATACTGGTGGTCGACGAACTCTACGACAAGTGGACACAACAGCATACTGGAGGTCGCGTACCTTTTATGAACCATTGGATACAGGACGTGACAGAATGGGTAAAGCGCGATCGTAATTCGCCCTCTGTTGTACTTTGGAGTCTGGGCAACGAACTGCAACAGAATGCCGACCAGCCCTTCAACGACTTTGGCGTGACGTGCTACAAGATGATGAAAACGGCTTTGCAACGTTACGACTCCACCCGTCTGGTTACCGTAGCCATGCATCCTCGTTATCGCAACTGGGAAACGGACTCGTTGCCTTGCGACCTTGCCATGCAGACAGACATACAGGCCTATAATTATAGGTATATGTATTTCCCTGGCGATGGACGACGTTTCCCCTGGATGACGTTCTACCAGAGCGAGGCGAGCATCAGCAATATGGGTCCCAACTTCTTCGAGATGAACCTCGACAAGGTGATAGGACTGGCTTATTGGGGGGCTATCGACTATTTGGGCGAATCGCAGGGATGGCCTGCCAAGGGATGGGCTCAAGGGGTGTTCGACATCGCATTGGAGCCCAAGCCCAAAGCCTACTTGATGAAGAGTCTGTTCACGGAAGAGCCCCTGGTACATATCGCCATCCAGGAAGACAGCCATGCTGACATGATGTGGAATGGTGTACAAACGGGCAACCAGCAACTATCGGAGCTCTGGAACCGTAAGGATGGCAGCAAAGTGAACCTGTTGACCTTCACCAATTGCGACGAGGTGGAATTATTGCTCAATGGCAAACGAATCGGTCGCAAAGTGAATCCAAAAGACGCCCAACATCGCAACCAGATTTCTTGGGAGAACATTGCCTATCAGAAAGGAAAACTGGAGGCTGTAGGCTATATGAATAATAAGATGGTGGCTCGTCATGCTTTAGAAACCAGTGGCAAACCCGTGCGTATCATCGCAGAGCCAGACAATCTTCACTGGAAGGCAGATGGCTTAGATTTGCAATATGTACGATTGACTGCTGTCGATAGCAAGGGCAGACGCGTCAGGACCTGCAACGACGAACTGACGTTCGAGGTGCAGGGCGATGCCAAGATTGTGGCTGTCACCAATGGCGACATCACCAGCGACGAACTCAACACCACCAACCATCGTCGATTGTGGCAAGGCAGTGCGATGGTTATCCTGCGTGCAGGTCAGACACCCTCGAAGATTACCCTCAAGACCAAGCCCGGCACCTTCAAGGATGTCATCACAAGATTAGAAACAATTTCTGCAGCCCAAGCCCAACAGGAAGTCCTGCAGACTGCCCAAAAGACCAACGACTACTTCATGACAAAGTATAGCGACCCCACCGTTCCCACCTTTGTCAAGCGAATGCGCGAGAGCAACCTCTGGACGCGTGCCGTCTATTACGAAGGACTGATGGCACTTTATGGCATCGACCCTGACAAGCGCTACCTCGACTATACCAAACGTTGGGTTGACCATCATCAGTGGATGGCTCGTGGGGGTGTTCAGGCTACGAATGCAGACAACCAGTGTTGCGAACAGACCTACATCGAATACCATCAGCTCACGGGTGAGGGTTCACTGGACCTGACCCGTCAGAACCTGGACTATCAGATAGGTACCAACCGCATCGACTACTGGACGTGGATTGATGCCATCCAGATGGCCATGCCTATCTATACCAAGATGTATGCCATCACGAAAGACAAGAAGTATCTCGACTACGCCATGAAGAGTTACAACTGGACGCGCAACACCCTCGGAGGTGGTTGCTTCAATATGAAGGAAGGACTCTGGTGGCGCGACAAGGACTATGTGCCTCCCTATAAGGAGAAGGATGGCAACAACTGCTATTGGAGTCGTGGCAACGGATGGGTCTATGCCGCCTTGGTGCGTTGCATGAACGACCTCTCGCCCAAGAGCAAGGAATACAAAGCCTTGAAGAAGGACTTCATCCTGATGAGCGAAGGCTTGTTGAAGTGCCAGCATGCCGATGGATTCTGGCACGCCAGTCTGGTTTCGGATGTCGACTATCCTACCCCAGAGATGACTGGAACAGCCCTCTTCCTCTATGGCATGGCGTGGGGCATCCAACAGGGCATTCTGAAGGACAAGCACTATCGTCCCGCCTGCGACAAGGCATGGGGCGCCCTGAAATCGTGTCTGCACAGCGATGGTTTCCTTGGTTGGAACCAGGGCACAGGCAAAGACCCCTCTGCAGGTCAACCCGTTACTTTCAATAGTATGCCCGACTTTGAAGACTATGGCACAGGTTGCTACTTGTTAGGCTTAACCGAATATTACAAGCTTTGTGCGGGCTTCGCCCGATGAGATTATACGAATCATAGTAAAGACCATCAAAACAACAAGAAAAAATGATCAAGAAAAAGAATAGTACGATATATTTATTTTTTATTTTATCTTTTATATTTAGCCACGCAGTGGCGCAGCAATGGCCTACCCCACTGCCTGAAGCCAAGCCCGGCACTCGCTGGTGGTGGCTCGGTTCGGCTGTTGACAAAGCCAATCTGCAATGGAACCTCAGCGAATATGCCCGTGTGGGCATTGGTGCGGTAGAGATCACCCCGCTGTATGGTGTTCAGGGCAACGACAAAAACAACATCCCTTTCCTGTCGCCCCAATGGATGCAGGCACTGAAAACGGTAGAAGACATTGCCAAGCCTCTTGGCATCGAGGTGGATATGAATTGTGGCACAGGTTGGCCGTTCGGTGGACCGCAGATTTCATTGGAACAAGCCGCCTGCAAGGCCATATTTAAAGATACAGTGGTAAACGGTTCTGCCGTTTACACCATCGAAATCGGCCGCACCAAACAAAAGGTCAAGCGTGCTGCTCCTGGCGGTGAAGGCTGGGTGGTGGACCATTTCGACCGCGAGGCCATCCGTCATTATCTCGACCGTTTCGAGAGAGCTTTTGCAGAATCGGGTGTACCCTACCCTCACACGTTCTTCAACGACAGTTATGAGGTGTATAAAGCCAACTGGACACCCACGTTGTTCGATGAATTCCAAAAGCGTCGTGGCTACGACCTCCGGACAAAACTTCCAGAACTGCTGGGCACAGTAGATGATGGCAATCAGGTGCTCGCTGACTATCGCGAGACACTGAGCGACCTTCTGCTCGAGAATTTCACCCAACAATGGGTGGCGTGGGCTCATCAACATGGTGTCAAGGTTCGCAACCAGGCGCATGGTTCACCAGCCAACCTGCTCGACCTCTATGCCGCTGTGGATATTCCGGAGATTGAAGGCTTCGGACTCTCTGAGTTCGGCATCAAGGGCCTGCGCACCGATCCTGGCATGACACGCAAGAACTTCAGCGACGTTTCGATGCTGAAATATGCATCTTCAGCCGCTCATGTCATGGGGAAACCGTTTACCAGCAGCGAGACCTTCACGTGGCTCACGGAACATTTCCGCACCTCGCTGTCACAGATGAAGCCCGACCTCGACCTGATGTTTACATGTGGCGTCAATCATGTCTTCTTCCATGGTTCCTGCTATACCCCCAAGGACGACCCCTGGCCCGGTTGGAAGTTCTATGCCTCCATCGACATGAGTCCTACAAACTCCATCTGGCGCGACGCCCCCTTCCTCATGCAATACATAGAAAGGTGTCAGAGTTTCCTGCAGTTGGGACTGCCCGACAACGACTTCCTCGTCTATCTGCCCGTTCGTGACATGTGGCACCAGCGTGGCCCTCGCAACGACGATGCCAAAGATGCCAGCACAAACCGTCGCGGCGGCGAAGACCTGCTGATGCAGTTCGACATTCATACGATGGACGAAAAGGCACCCCAGTTTATCCGCAGCATTCTGACCATCGACAGTTTAGGTTATGACTGCGACTATATCAGCGACCGACAGCTGGCAAAAGTCCAAATAGATAATGGTATGCTCGTGACGGAAGGCGGTACGCGCTATCGTGCACTCATCATCCCCAGCAACACCACCATCGACGCGTCGCTGAAGACACAGATTGACCGTCTGCAGCCTTTCGTGATACAAGGAGAAGTGCCCGCTCTGATGGCTCGTTTCGCCAAAGCCGAACCCATCCGCACGGAATTAGGACTGCGCGCCATCCGTCGTAAGGCTGCGGTTGGCGGTTCTCCCGCCAACACTAAAGCCTACCACTATTTCATGGTCAACCTCACCCCTCACGACATAGAGGCAGATGTCAATCTGGCTGTGCCTTTTGAAAGTGCCACGTGGTTTAACCCCATGACGGGCGACATCACCCCTGCCTCCGTCAGCAATGGCAAGGTGGCTATCAGTCTGCGCAGTGGCGAAAGCCGCATCCTCCAGACTTCTCTGACTGGTCAGAGTGTGGCGTCGCAATCTACACAACCTTCACCATCTGTTGCGACTGAGTCGCAACCCTCCCAAGTGGAATTCCCCCTCCCTGGCCCCTGGCATCTTTCCTTTATCGAGGAAACCCCTCGAGTGCTCAAGAGTTTCGTTCTTGACTGCCCCCAGACCTGGGAGACGCTGGGTGACTCTGCAGCTGTCACCATGGGCACAGGCGTCTATACCACCACCTTCAAGATGACCAAACAACAAGCCCGTCAACACTGGATGATAGACCTGGGCGATGTCCGCGAGTCCGCCCGCGTCTATATCAACGGACAGTTCATCGGTTGTGCATGGGCTGTTCCCTTCATCCTTGATTGTCGCAACACCTTGAAGAAAGGCAAGAACGAGTTGCGCATCGAGGTCACCAACCTGCCCGCCAACCGCATTGCCGACTTAGACCGCCGGGGCGTGAAATGGCGTAAGTTCAATGAAATCAACGTGGTGGACATCAACTACAAACATACCACCTACGATGGTTGGCAACCCGTAAAGAGCGGCCTGAATGGCATTGTGAGGCTGTACAGCGGTGCTGTTAGAAAGTGTAGCCTAAGTTGATGTAGATGTCGAGGGACTTGGTGCGGCTATTATAGCCGAGGGAACCACCAAGGGGACCGAACATGGAATTGTAGTCGTAGGCCAGCAGACCACCGATGAGGGGCTTGGTTTGCATGATGTTACGAATCTCCGGAGCTTGCTGGGCGTAGGCTGCCATGAGGCGTACATAGTGGTTCTTGCCTATGCGCTGACGGGCCTGCAACTGCCACCCGATGAAATGGTGGTCGGCATACTCCATATTGCCCATTCCGACCATAGGCATCTGCTGTTCGACATAATGGCCGAAGCGTGTGCCTCCAATGATGTTGTCGTAGATATGGGGGATGTCGGTGCCAAAGAGCAGACGGCCATAGAACAGATTCTCGATGGTAAAGCGGGTGCCGAAGGAGAACGACTTACGCCACAGGGCACTGACATCGGAGATGCCGATATGATCGTCAATTTGGGCAAAATTGTCGGTGATATAGGCATAGCGCGCCTGGAACCAGCCACCACGGGTGGGGAAATAAAAGTGGTCCTCGGAATTGAACTCCAGCTGGGCCTGATAGGTGAAATAATGTGCGTTATGGAAATCCACATTGCGCCACAGGTCGGCCTTCAGCTGATCGGAGAAATGATAGTAGTCCCAGCGCAGACCGGCCTTGAGCGTGAAATTGCGAATGGTGACGTTGACGGGGTCTGCCAGGACCTGGTGCTGGTTGTATCTCACACTGTATTCGCAGTCGCCCTCATAATAGACGTCGATGTCGTTGTGGCGGAAATAATAGGAAATGGCCGGACGCGAGAACCGCAGGGCCCGGGGATGGAAGATGAGGTCGCCACCGGCCAACAGGCGCTTGCCCAAGCGCAGGGTGAGGTCGGAACTGACAGAAAGCGTCCGCTCCAAGGGGAGGCTGAGATTGGCCTGCAAGGCCACCATCTCCTCGTTATCATAGCGCAAACCGAGATGGATCTGAGGGTCGCGCGGGGGCTTCGTGCGGAAGCCGCCACCGCCGTACTGCAGACTGTCCGTCGAGACTCCGGGATGCAGGGGCTGGCGGAGAACGGGCTTATAGTCGGGGGCGACACCGATTTTCCGCTTCAGGGCCAGCAGGTCGTCCCAGCAGAGCATGGCCGCATCCTCACCGCGATGGATGAGACTGTCGATGGCGTCAGCATTGAAACTGGCAGCAGAGAAACCGGAGGGATCAACACGGATCAGCACGTCGGTATTGGCGACATTCTCGTCGTATTTGTCCATGGTCTTATAATCGACGACCTGCATCAGGATGCTGAGCGTGGAGTTCAGGCCCTCAGCAGACCTCAGGGTGTCCTGCAAGGTAACGCCAATGACGACATCGGCACCCATGGCCCGCGCCAGGTCAACGGGATAGTTGTTGGTGAGGAAACCGTCGACCAACACCATATTCCCTTTGCGGACAGGGGAAAAGACGGCGGGAATGGCCATGGAGGCACGCATGGCCTCAGGCAAGCGACCGGAGTGGATATCCACCTCGGAATTGTCAACAATATTCGTAGCCACACAGGCGAAGGGAATGGGCAGACGGTCGAAACTCATCGAGTCGGTATAACCCAGGCACAACTTCTCGAGCAGGGTACTGATATTCTTGCCCTTGATGAAACCACCGCCAGCCTCGCGCTGACGGCCAAAGAAAAGCGTACGGGAGATGATGTAGGTGCTCTGTTTCTTGCGGTCGCCAATGCTCTGGCGACTGACGTCCTCACGGTCGCTGAGGAGGAAAGTCCAGTCAAGGCCACGCACCAGCGTATCGAGTGCCTCGGCATTGTAGCCAATGGCATAGAGACCGCCCACAAGACTACCCATCGAGGTTCCCGTCACGATATCAACGGGGATGCCAGCGCGTTCCAACACCTTCAGGGCTCCGATATGTGCAGTACCCTTTGCACCGCCACCACTCAATACGACAGCTACTTTCTTGCGTTTCGCAGTGGTTGATTGTTCCTCTGCAAAGAGAGAAAGGACGGCAAACAGGAACACCAGGGAGCAAACGAGCTTCTTCATCTGTCAGAACGTCTTAAAGGCATAGCCCTGAGCCTGGAGCCACTCGATGGCCTGCGGCAGCGCGGTACGCAGTTTGTCAATACTTTTCAGTGAGTCGTGGAAGGTGATGATGGAACCATTGCGGGCGTAGCGCTTCACGTTCTGAAGCACGTCGTCGGCCGTGAGCCACTTGGAATAGTCGCGGGTGACGAGGTCCCACATGACAATGCGGAACTTGCGCGAGAGCCAGGCATACTGACTGAGGCGCATCCAACCATGGGGCGGACGGACAAGGTCAGTATGCAGATAGGCATTGGCCTTCTCGACATTATAGCTGTACTCACGGATGGTGTGCGAGAACCCTCCGATGTGGTTGTGGGTGTGATTACCGATGCGATGCCCCTCGTTGACGACACGCTGGTAGAGCTCGGGATACTTACGCGCATTGTCGCCCACCATGAAGAAGGTGGCCTTGACGCCATAGCGCTGCAGCACGTCGAGAATCCAAGGCGTGGCCTCAGGAATAGGCCCGTCGTCGAAGGTCAGATAGACGGCCTTCTCGTGACGATCCATACGCCATAGCGCCTTGGGATAAAGCCAGCGTAGCCAGACGGAGGGCTGCTCGATTAACATTGAACGTTGAACATTGAACGTTGAACATTAAAATCCCAGTTCCCCACCCTTCGACTGGTAGACAGAAACCATCTCACCGAGTTCTCTCATGTGGCTGTCAGACCACTTCTCGTCGAAGGAGTCGGCCAGTGTCACCAACTGCTGCATGATGTAGACCTGAATGGCGACATCGTTGGCAGACGACTCGAAGCGGGAACCACCGAGTGTGCAATACCACTTCATATACTGACTGCTGGTCTTCCAGAGGTCGTTCATGATGACGAGGGCCTCCTTCTTGTTGCCCAGCTGCGTCCAGGCACGTGCCATATCGAGCGAGCCGGAAGAATAGTTGCTGGGAACATTATAGGTCGGAATCTGTTTGGCAGTATAGCGCAACACCTCCTCGGCCTTCTTGTTGTCGCCCTCGCTGATGAGTTCGAGCGCCAGGCGAGCCATGATGCGACGGTGGGTGTAACACATGCGCATGACGGTCTCGTCGAGATAGATGCCGCGCTGGTCGATGCCTCCGAACTTGAAGCGGTGCATGATGTTGTCGTAGGTGCGCTTCGAATCGAAATTCTTCACACCAGCGATGGGTTTGCCGCCATTGGTGGTGGTGAAGGGCGTGATGCGATAGGCCAGACCCTCGGTAATGGTGTTGTCGCCCAGATTGATGTAGTTATCCTCACCCACGGAGACAGCGACATAGATAGGACGGGTCCAGTTACACTCTGCGAGCATCTCGAGAATCATCAGGTCACCCTTGTAAAGGGCGTTCTTGCCCGCGAGCGAGATGGTCATGCGGTCGGGAATAGAGTCGGAAGCCATCATCATGCCACTCTTGCGCACAGCATCCTTGTCGATGGTCATATAGATGGTATCGGTGGGGATGAAGTGGAGATCCTTGTTCTTGGAACGCACCCAGTATTTCAGGATGTTCTTCAACTCGAAGGGATCGTCGCCAAACTGCTGGCGAGCCTCTTCCGGATTCTCACGATAGTGCTCAAGGACAGCCTCCTTCATGTTGGGTTCAACAGAGACATACTCGTTGGTGCCAGCACAATACTCAATACGCTCCCAGGAGATGGGGACGGAAGGAGAATCGTAGGCCGGACGGCGCATCTGGTCGATATACCAGTCGGTCTGCAGGTAAGAGAGGTTGCAGACGCGGGCATCGGTACGTACGCCCTCCACATCCTGATTGTACCAGAGCGGGAAGGTGTCGTTATCGCCATTGGTATAGATGATGGGGTTACCCTCGTCCTGCAGCGACATCAGGTAGTTCTGACCGAAGTCACGACAGGTGTAACGACCGCTACGGTCGTGGTCATCCCACGTCTGAGAAGCCATCTGAACGGGAACCAGCAGGCAGATAATAGCAACGATGCTGGCCACGATAGTGGCTATTTTCTCACCTCTCACCTCTAACCACTTACCTCTTATCATCTCAATGATAGCCGCAACGCCCATGCCACACCAAATGGCAAAGGCATAGAACGAACCGGCATAGGCATAGTCACGTTCACGAGGCTGCGACGGTGTCTGGTTCAGATAGATGACAATGGCCAGACCTGTCATGAAGAACAGGAAGAACACCACCCAGAACTGGCGGATACCCGTCTGGTCGACACTCTTAGAGGTGTGAGGTGAGTGGTGAGAGGTAAGAGGAGAGGTGAGAGCATTGTGCTTTGCCAACGACTGCCAGAAGAGTCCGATAAGACCTAACAGCAACGGCAGACAATAGAACACGTTATGTCCCTTGTTCTCCTTCAGTTCATCCGGCAACCAGTCCTGATTGCCCAGACGCCAGTTGTCGAACCAGCTGAAACCTGTCAACCAGTTGCCATGCTCGGGTTCACCATTACCCTGCAGGTCATTCTGACGACCGGCAAAGTTCCACATGAAGTAGCGCCAGTACATGAAGTTACACTGGTAGGAGATGAAGAAACGCAGGTTTTCGAACTGCGAAGGAACCTTGACGGTTACCATCTCACCACAGCGGTCGTACTGTTCCTCATGACCATCGACACCACCCATCCAGCTTTCGTACTGGGCACGGTGGGCCGAGCTGTACATACGTGGGAACAGCATGTTCTGGGCATATTTGTACTCGTCCTTGGTACGGAGAATGAAGTATTCGTCCTTCTCGTCAGGAGAGGCCTTCTCCTTACGCTGCCAAACGGGATCACCCGTGGTCATCACAGGTTTGCAGTAGTTGCCGTCCTGTTCCAAGGCAATCTGAGAGGTATATGCCTGTCCGTAGAACAGCGGACGCTGGCCATACTGTTCACGACCCAGATATTCACCCAGCGTAAAGATATCCTCAGGCGAGTTCTGGTCCATAGGCGGATTGGCCGCAGAACGGATGACGATGAGCGCATAAGACGAGTAGCCGATCATCAACATCAGCATACAAAGCAGTGAGGTATTCTTGATACGTGCGGTAACCAGCGCCTTGCCTTGTTTCTTGTAGCTCAGCACAAACCATAAAATGGCCAGCACAACAATGCCAATGAATACCGACAGCCAGCCGTGACCATAGAACGGAATGCCCAACATGGCAACAGCCAAAAGGAAGGCAATATTCTGGCGCTTCTCGTTGACCATTGACCATTGACCATTGACCATTTTACCTCCACGCTGGGTCTCCCAGATAGCCCAGACGGTGATACCGATGAGCAGGAAGATATAGACAATCTCACCCGTATTGAACGGCATGCCGAGGATGTTGACAAACAACAGCTCGAACCAGCCGCCAACCTGTACGATGCCGGGAACGACACCATAGAGCACTGCTGCGAGGATGACTACCGAGATGAACAGGGCTATGAGCGAGCCCTTCAGGTCGCGCTTCGGATCGTCGGTGGGGAACTTCTTGTAATAATATACCAACACAATGGCAGGCAGACACAACAGGTTCAGCAGGTGGACACCGATAGACAGACCCGTCATATACATAATCAGCACCAGCCAACGGTCGGCATGAGGCTGGTCGGCCTGGTCTTCCCACTTCAGGATGAGCCAGAACACAACAGCCGTAAAGGCTGACGAATAGGCATACACCTCACCCTCGACAGCCGAAAACCAGAAGGTATCGCTGAAGGTATAGATGAGTGCACCAACCATCGCGGAGCCCCAGATGGCAATCCACTTATAAAGCGGAACATCCTGCAGGGAGGTAGCCTTGAAGAAGTCCTCCTGCCGGATGAGCAGGCGCCGCACAAGGTGCGAGATGGTCCAAAACAGGAACAGGATGGTGGCAGCAGAAAGCAGCGCACTCATCGTGTTCACCATATAAGCCACCTGACTGGGGTCACTGGCAAACTGTGAGAACAGATTGGCCGTGAGCATGAAGAACGGTGCACCGGGCGGATGGCCGATTTCGAGTTTATAACCAGTAGAGATAAATTCCGGACAGTCCCAGAAGGATGCTGTCGGTTCGATGGTGGAGCAATAGACGAAGGCCGCAATGGCAAAGGCCAGCCAACCTAAGATATTGTCCACAAGTCTGAATTGTTTCATTGTCGTTGTTTATGAATTATCCTGCAAAGGTACTATTTTTACGTTGAACATTGAACATTGAACATTGAACATTATTGTTTTTTAACCAATAAGCATGTTGGCGCCATAGACCAGCAACACATAACGCAGGAACTTTCCCAGCGCGATACTGGTCAGCGAAATCGGGATGTTGGCCCTCATGAGTCCCAACACAATGGTAATGGCAGAACCCAGAATAGGCACAAAGGCAAAGAACCCCATCCAAGCGCCCCGTCCACCCATGAAACGTGTCGCCTTGTCGAGGTCTTTCTGCTTGACATGCAGGTATTTCTCTATCCACTCCAGCTTGCCCATGCGTCCTACGAAATAGTTGAACATTCCGCCTGCCACATTGCCGATGGTACCATAGACGATGAGCAGCCAGGGGTCGAGACCGGCAGCCAGCAGCCCTGTCATAACGGCCTCGCTGGAGAACGGGAAGAAAGACCCCGCCACGAAGGCCGTCAGGAGCATGCCCCAATATCCGTAACTAATTAGCAAAGAGATGATTACATCCATAGGTTGATTCCTGTCGTAATAAGGACGATAGCCACGATAGCGAAAAAGGCCATATTGGTCCATCGCGTACGTGTCAGTGCCAGAAAATGACCTATCAGCGGAGCAGTGTTGATTACCATCATACGTATCAGATGGTCATAATGCTGGGGTTGGAGCACCAGGAAAAGCGCTGCTGCCAGATTCGTCCAGATAAAGATGCCATAAATCAGGCGGATGCGAATCTTGTCGTCGTGGTACTTACGAATATAATGTACGATGCCGATGACAGCAAACAGCATGACAACTGCCAGGGATACTGTCTGTTGGATTGTCAGCAAAGAAAAATCCAGCGGTCTTGCAAAGTCGCCCAATGCCATGAAATGGTTGAAAACGAAGGTGAAATCCTGTTGCCAAGCCCACCAGCAACAGCCAAACCAGTAAGGTGTCAGCAGTCCCAGTATCGAGGCAACCCAGGTACGCCACGAGAGACACTGCAACAGGAAAGCCATCAACAGCCATATCAGCGGCACAAAGAACAATATATGGACAAAGGTCAGGGATGCCAAGCCGATGAGCAGGAAAGCGTAGTAGGACGGTTTTGCCGCCTGTTTATCCTGGTAACCAGCAAACAGCGACACCATGGAACCAATAACCAATGGGGCCGTGATGGCACCGGATATGGACGGAAACAGGAAACACAGCATACACGACATGGCGAGGAACGCGCAACTCACCATACGTGAGTAAATGCGGATGAGCGCATTGATGTTGTTCAGTTCCACCATCAGCAAAGCTGCAAGGGCAAAACATCCAAATTGCAGCCACCAACCGCCCTGAACAAGACCTGCCAACAACCACACAACCACAGCATAGACAATGGTCGTCGGCAGTGCCAGCCTGCTTTCTGCAACCTTATTTTGTGTAAACTTCCTCACCTCTTACCTCTAACCTCTTACCTCTAACCTCTCACCTCTTACAGGTCCGCTCCTATGTCGCGACGGAAATATTTGTCCGTAAACTGAATCTTCTGGGCCTCTTCAAAAGACTTCTGCAGCGCCTGGGCCTTGTCCTTGCCATACGACGAAACAGCTATCACACGTCCACCATTGGTCACCACCTGTCCGTCCTTCATCGCAGTACCTGCGTGGAAGACGATGCTGCCGTCCACCTGTTCGATACCCGTGATGGGATAGCCCTTCTTGTAGGCCTGCGGATAACCGCCCGATACCAACATCACACAGACTGCCGCACGCTCGTCGAATGCAATGGCGCGCTGGTCGAGGTTTCCCTCAGCCACACCCTCAAACAGGTCTACGATGTCGCTCTTCAGGCGCAGCATCACGCTCTCGGTCTCCGGATCACCCATACGACAATTGTATTCAATGACGTAAGGCTCAGGGTTACCAGTTGGCGTGTTTGTCCTGTTAATCAGCCCAAAGAAGATAAATCCCTTATAGTCGATGCCGTCAGCAGCCAAGCCCTCTACGGTAGGACGGATGATGCGATCTTCCACCTTCTGCATCCATTCCTTCGTGGCAAAGGGAACGGGCGAAACACTGCCCATACCGCCTGTATTCAAACCGGTATCGTGCTCACCGATACGCTTGTAGTCCTTGGCTTCTGGCAGAATCTTGTAGTGGGAACCATCAGTCAGCACAAAGACGCTGCACTCGATACCGCTCATGAATTCCTCGATAACCACTCGGCTAGAGGCATTTCCAAACATACCACCCAACATCTCCTTCAGTTCCTTCTTAGCCTCATCGAGCGTGGGAAGAATCAACACGCCCTTACCGGCACAGAGACCGTCGGCCTTCAACACGTAGGGTGCTTCTAGAGTCTCCAAGAAGGCCAAACCTTCTTGCACGTGTTCGCCGTCAAAGGTCTGGTAACGGGCGGTGGGGATATTGTGGCGCTGCATGAAAGCTTTGGCAAAATCCTTCGAGCCTTCCAACACGGCACCGGCCTTCGAGGGACCGATGACGGGGATGTTCTTGGTACGCTCGTCGGCCTTCATATCGTCGTAGATACCCTTCACCAACGGATCCTCAGGACCTACAACCACCATATCTATCTGCTTCTCCGTGCAAAACTGCTTCACAGCCTCGAAGTCGTCAGCCTTCATGGCTACATTCTCCGTCGGAGCGGAGTGTGGCGTTGCGAATTCTCCACAATTGCTGGTTCCGGCATTGCCGGGGGCAATAAACAGTTTCTCACACTTCTCACTCTGGGCAATCTTCCAAGCCAAAGCATGCTCGCGACCGCCACTACCTAATAATAATATCTTCATCTTTTTACGTCTTTTTTTCTAACTGCGTGCAAAGTTACGAATAAGTGAGCAAAAAGCCAAATATTATTTGAGCTTTTTCGAACGGAAGTACCTTGACCAACGGTCAAAGTTACGAATAAACGAGCAAAATGCAAAAGAAAAAACTTTTTCTTTTCATTTTCGAGTGAAAGTAACTTCTCCAAGGGAGAAAGTTACGAATAAACGAGCAAAATGCAAAAGAAAAAAACTACAAATTGCCTCAACCGACAAAACGTCAGTCCGATGTGCCGTTTTGTCGGTTTCTTCCCGTTCGGCACATTCTTTGTCCGCCTAAGGGCAGTAAAAACAAATAAAATCAGGAGGACAAAACTATGACATTAGACAAGTTTACCATCAAAGCTCAGGAGGCCGTACAGCAGGCAGTGAATACCGCGCAACTGAACGGCCAGCAGGTCATCGAACCTGTACACATACTGAAAGGAATCATGGAGAAGGCGAAGGACGTCACAACCTTCATCTTCCAGAAACTCGGTGTCAACGCCCAGCAGGTTGAGATGCTCACAGATCAGGAAATCAAGCACTTGCCACGCGTACAGGGCGGACAGCCGTATCTCTCAAACGAAAGTAATAATGTACTCGTACGTGCACAGGAACTGTCGCAGAAGTGGGGCGACGAATTCGTCGCGTGTGAACCTGTATTACAGGCGCTTCTCACCGTCAACTCCACCGCCTCACGCATCATGAAGGATGCTGGGTGTACGGAGAAGGAGATGCAGCAGGCCATCCAGGAGCTGCGTCAGGGTCAGAAGGTGCAGAGCCAGTCGGCCGACGACAACTACCAGTCGCTGGAGAAGTATGCCAAGAACCTCGTCGACCTCGCCCGTCAGGGTAAACTCGACCCCGTCATCGGACGTGACGATGAAATCCGTCGCCTGCTCCAGATTCTCTCGCGCCGTACAAAGAACAACCCGATTCTGATTGGTGAACCGGGTACAGGTAAGACGGCCATCGTCGAAGGTCTTGCAGGACGTATCGTGCGTGGCGACGTGCCCGAAAACCTGAAGGACAAGCAAGTCTATTCCCTCGATATGGGTGCACTCGTTGCTGGTGCGAAATATAAGGGTGAGTTCGAGGAACGTCTGAAGAGCGTCATCAACGAGGTGACGAAGGCCGAAGGTCGCATCATCCTCTTCATCGACGAGATCCACACCCTCGTGGGTGCCGGTGGCGGTGAGGGTGCCATGGATGCCGCCAACATCCTGAAACCTGCCCTCGCCCGTGGTGAACTGCGTGCCATCGGTGCCACCACGCTCAACGAATATCAGAAGTATTTCGAGAAGGACAAGGCCCTCGAGCGCCGTTTCCAGACGGTCATGGTCGATGAACCGGATGAGCTCTCGGCCATCTCCATCCTGCGTGGTCTGAAGGAGCGTTACGAGAACCACCACAAGGTACGTATCCAGGATGATGCCTGTATCGCCGCCGTACAACTCTCCGAACGCTACATCTCCGAGCGTTTCCTGCCCGATAAGGCCATCGACCTGATGGACGAGGCTGCCGCCAAGCTCCGTATGGAGCGCGACTCCGTCCCCGAGGAACTCGACGAGATCACCCGTCGTCTCGCCCAGCTCGAAATCGAGCGCGAGAGCATCAAGCGCGAGATTGTGGGAAGCGGTTCTCCCGCTTCCGATAAACTCGCCCAACTCGACAAGGACATTGCTGAACTCCGCGAACAGGAAACCCAGTTCCGCGCCAAATGGGAGGGCGAGCGCCAGCTCATCAACCGCATCCAGCAGGACAAGCAGGAGATGGAGAATCTCAAACTCGAGGCCGAACGTGCCGAACGCGAGGGCGACTACGGCCGCGTAGCGGAAATCCGCTATTCCAAGCTCAAGGCCCTCGAGGACGACATCGCCGCCATCCAGCACCAACTGGATAGCGCGTCCGGCGGTTCCGTCGGCGGAAGAATGGTTCGCGAGGAAGTCACTGCCGACGATATCGCTGAGGTCGTCTCCCGCTGGACGGGCATCCCCGTGACGAAGATGATGCAGAGCGAACGCGAAAAGCTGCTCCACCTCGAAGATGAACTGCACCGTCGTGTCATCGGGCAGGACGAGGCCATCACCGCCGTCTCTGATGCCGTACGCCGTTCGCGTGCCGGACTGCAGGACCCGAAGCGTCCTATCGCCTCGTTCATCTTCCTCGGCACCACGGGTGTCGGTAAGACCGAACTCGCCAAGACGCTGGCCGACTACCTCTTCAACGACGAGACCATGATGACGCGTATCGATATGTCGGAATATCAGGAGAAGTACAGTGTCTCCCGTCTCATTGGTGCCCCTCCGGGCTATGTAGGCTACGATGAGGGTGGTCAGCTCACCGAGGCCGTACGCCGCAAGCCCTACTCCGTCGTGCTCTTCGACGAAATCGAGAAGGCCCATCCCGACGTCTTCAACATCCTCTTGCAGGTGCTCGACGACGGTCGTCTGACAGACAACAAGGGCCGTACCGCCAACTTCAAGAACACCATCATCATCATGACGTCGAATGCAACGCGCGAACAACTGCGAGCCAACATGCGTCCGGAGTTCCTCAACCGTATCGACGAGATCATCACCTTCACACCGCTCACGAAGGAACAGATTGCCGACGTCGTACGTCTGCAGATGAAGCGTGTGACCGACATGCTCGAACCGCAGGGCATCCGTCTGGAATGCACGCCGCAGGCCATCGCCTTCCTGGCAGAGGAGGGTTACGACCCCGACTTCGGAGCCCGTCCCGTCAAGCGTGCCATCCAGCAGTTCGTGCTCAACGACCTGTCGAAAAAACTCCTTGCCGATGAAATCGACCGCGACAAGCCCATCATCATCGACGACTTCGGCAACGGCCTCGTATTCCGGAATTAATGGAATTCATCAACAAATAAAACGCCCGGAAATGACCGAGTGACCAAAATGACCGATTCTTCGGAATGCCTTTATTTAGGGCTGTTCCCAGAGACGACAAATCCCACGTTATGCTTTATAACGTGGGATTTTAGTTGATTTATAGTCCATTTTCGGGGTTATTTTGAGACAAATAGTGCTCTTTTCTCGAAATCT
>ONMN01000058.1 GCA_900318885.1 uncultured Prevotellaceae bacterium
CAATAAACAAGCACGACTCAGCGAGCACTTTACGCTCGCTGAGCTCTGCAAGACGAGTGCGAAGACTCCTGATGGGAATATCCCTTCGCACGTACATATCGAGAACCTTAAGCGACTCTGCGGGTGGTTGGAGATGCTTCGTAGTGAATATAATAGGCGGTATGGAAGCCTCACCTCCGACCCCTCTCCGAAGGGCGAGGGGAGTGAATACAAAGAGGAGCCGATTATCATCAATAGCGGATATCGATCTGAGGCGGTGAATAAGGCAGTGGGTGGCGTGGCTGGGTCGAACCACCTGACGGGTTGTGCGGTGGATATCCACGTGCTGGGTAAGGAACAGGCGATACGCTATGCGTGTATCTTGTTAGACATCGCTGATGAGTCGCAGGAGGACTTCGACGAGCTTCTGATAGAGCAAAGCGCTAAGAGCCTCTGGATTCACTTCGCCGTCCGTCCCTTCGCCAACAGGCGACGTATAAGGCTGATGAAAGGGTAGGCAAGTCCGGCGAGTAAACAAAAAAACGGGCCCATCGTTGGTGGGCTCGTTTTTGGTGTTTATCCTAAATTTGAATACAAAACGTAAAAAAGTTGGCGAAAAATTTGGCAGAATGAAAGTAAATGTGTACTTTTGCCGACGAAAAGTAAACTTAACAGCAAAATGACACAAAGAATGAATGCTTACGCTTGGTGGTGGCGCTCGAGACTCGATTAAGTCGCGAGGCACTGAGCCGTGTGTGTTCATGAAAGGAATAAAACGGAGGCTCGTCGCGACTGCGGCGAGTCTCTTTTTCATTCGTGAGGCTGCGACAGAGCGGCAATAAACAAGGAAATAGAACAAGGACAACACTTAAACAATAAAATATATGAACAATTATCAAGTAGACAAAAACGGTTTTTACGGAGAGTTCGGAGGGGCATACGTGCCGGAGATTCTCTACAAGTGCGTGCATGACCTGCAGGAGGCGTATCTGCCGATTATCGAGAGTGCAGAATTCAAGGCAGAGTATCATGCATTGTTGAAGGACTACGTGGGACGGCCCAGTCCGCTGTATTATGCCAAGCGGATGAGCGAACAGTACGGCTGTCAGCTGTATCTGAAGCGCGAGGACCTAAACCACACAGGTGCCCATAAGATTAACAACACCATCGGACAGATCCTGTTGGCGAAGAAAATGGGCAAGACGCGCATCATTGCCGAGACGGGAGCCGGACAGCACGGCGTGGCGACAGCGACGGTGTGTGCGCTGATGAACATGAAGTGCGAAGTGTTTATGGGCGCAACGGACGTGGAGCGCCAGCACACGAATGTGGAAAGGATGAAGATGCTGGGTGCCGAGGTGCATCCCGTAAGGACGGGTAACATGACGCTGAGCGATGCCTGCAGCGAGGCCATCCGCGACTGGTGCTGTCATCCCAGCGACACGTTCTATATCGTGGGTTCGACGATGGGACCGCATCCTTATCCCGACCTCGTGGCAAGGATGCAGAGCGTCATCTCGGAGGAAATCAAGTGGCAGTTGGAAGAAAAGATCGGCCGCGACTATCCTGACTACTTGATAGCCTGCATCGGTGGCGGAAGTAATGCCGCAGGCACCATCTACCATTATATGGATGACGACCGTGTGAAAATCGTGTTGGCTGAGGCTGGCGGCCACGGCTGGGATACGGACTATACGGCCGCAACGATTCATCGCGGCACGACGGGTATCCTGCATGGTGCGAAGATGCTCGTGATGCAGGACGAAGACGGCCAGATTCAGGAGGCCTTCACCATCTCGGCAGGTTTGGATTATCCTGGTGTGGGTCCGATGCATTGCAACATGGCAAAGCAAGGTCGTACGCAGGTGCTGAGCATCAATGACGACGAGGCTATCTATGGCGGTTACGAGTTGACGCGCATGGAGGGTATCATCCCCGCTATCGAAAGTGCCCACGCCATTGCAGCCCTGAAGAAGCTGACGTTTAAGAAGGACGACGTGGTGGTGCTGACGGTCAGCGGTCGCGGCGACAAGGACGTGGAGACGTATTTGAAGAACAAACAAATGGCAAAAGAATACGGGGAGTTTTAATTGAACATTGAACATTGACCATTGAACATTGACCATTGAACATTGAACATTGAACATTGAACATTGACAATTATGAATACATTCAAATATACGACAACAAGCAAGACCATCTTGGCGGATTTGTACACGCCGGTGGGAGTGTATATGCGATTGCGCGACCTGTATCCGCAGAGTGCGCTGATGGAGAGTTCGGACTATCACGACGCCAACAACTCGCGAAGTTTTATCGGCATCAACCCCATTGCCAGCGTGGCTATCGGGCACGGCATTGCTACCGTTACCTATCCTGACGGGACGACCTTCCAGCACGAGGTGAACAAAGACTACCGCTCGGATAAGGCCATACATGCCCTCATTGATAACATTCAAGTGGAAGGCGACGATGCGGACGTCTGCGGACTGTTCGGCTACACGTCGTTCAATGCTGTGCGCTATTTCGAGGATATCGCCGTGAAGGACGAGACGCAGGCGAAGAACGATGCCCCCGACGTGCTCTATATATTATATAAGGTGGTGATCGTGTTCGACCATCATAACAACATGTTGAAGGTTGTGACGCTGGGCGACGCTGCCGACATCGATGTCGTGCTGAAGGCGATGAACAAGTCCAACGTACAGGCTTACGACTTCCATCCCGTGGGTGATGTGCGTTCGACACTGACGGACGACGAGCACCGTGCAAACATCCGCCGAGGTATTGCCCACTGTCTGCGTGGCGACGTGTTCCAGATAGTGCTCTCGCGTCGTTTTATCCAGAAGTACGAGGGTGACGACTTCAAACTCTATCGTGCGCTAAGGAGCATCAATCCCAGCCCGTATTTGTTCTACTTCGACTTTGGCGGATTCAGGATTTTTGGTTCATCACCTGAGACCCACTGCCGCATAGAGAAACGGTCAATGGTCAATGGTCAATGTTCAATGTTAGCTTACATCGACCCGATTGCAGGCACGACTAAGCGTACAGGCGATGCCGAGGCCGACCGCAAAGGTGCAGAGTATCTGCGCAACGACCCGAAGGAGAATGCCGAGCACGTGATGCTGGTGGACTTGGCCCGTAATGACCTAAGCCGCAACTGTCACGGTGTGAAGGTGGACTTTTATAAGGACCTGCAGTACTACTCGCATGTTATCCACCTCGTCAGTCGCGTGAGTGGTGAGCTTGACGAGGGTGCCGACCCCATCAAGGCATTTATCGACACCTTCCCTGCCGGCACGTTGAGTGGTGCGCCGAAGGTTCGCGCCATGCAGCTTATCTCCGAGTACGAGCCGCACAACCGCGGTGCTTACGGTGGTTGCATCGGCATCATCGGACTGGACGGAAGCCTGAATCAGGCCATCACCATCCGCACGTTTGTCTCGCGAAATGGCGAGCTGTGGTTCCAGGCTGGTGGCGGCATTGTGGCCAAGAGCGATGTGGAGTATGAATTACAGGAAGTGAACAACAAACTCGGTGCCCTGCGTAAGGCTATCGAAAAAGCAGAAGCACTTTAAACGAACACGGATTAAACTGATTTTACGGATATGAAGATTGTTATTATAGATAATTACGACTCGTTTACCTATAACCTGAGTCATTTGGTGAAAGAGCTGGGCGCGGAGGTCACCGTGGTGCGCAACGACCAGTTTGAACTCGAAGACCTGGAGCAGTTTAGCAAGATTATCTTGAGCCCAGGCCCTGGCATCCCCTCTGAGGCAGGTCTGCTGTTGGATGTGATTAAGACCTATGCCGGCAAGAAACCTATCCTTGGCGTCTGCCTGGGTCATCAGGCCATTGGTGAGGCGTTTGGTGCAAAGTTAGAGAACCTGAGCGACGTCTTCCACGGAGTTGCCACACCCTGTCACATCATTGCCGACGATCCCATCTTCAGTGGCATCGAGCGCGACATCACCATCGGGCGCTACCACTCGTGGGTAGTCTCTCGTGAGGGATTGCCCGATTGCATAGAGGTGACCGCCGTCTCAGACGAAGGCCAGATTATGGCCCTGCGTCATCGTGAATTGAACGTCCGCGGCATCCAGTTCCACCCCGAGAGTGTGCTGACACCCGACGGCAGAAAGATGCTGCAAAACTGGATGTTTCTGTAACATTGAACATTCTTTGACCAAGGTCAAAGCGTACTAAAGAAACGATTAGAACATTGAACTTTAAATAATATGGCACAGACAATGAAAGACATCCTGAACAGGATGCTGAACCACGAGGAGCTGTCTCGTGAAGAAATGAAGAATATTCTGATTGGTATCACACAGAGTGAATTCCCCAACGAACAGATTACCGCCCTGCTGACGGCCTTACAAATGCGCGGTGTTACGGTTGACGAACTGCTGGGTTTCCGCGATGGTATTCTGGAAACCGGCGTTCCCGCTATCCTCAATGCCGACCGTTATATTGATGTGGTAGGTACGGGTGGCGACCGCAAGAATACGTTTAATATTTCGACTACCAGTTGCTTTGTGATTGCTGGTGCAGGCTATAAGGTCGCCAAGCATGGTAACTATGCCGCCACCAGCGTCAGCGGTGCATCGAACGTCATTGCTCATCATGGCATCAAGTTTACGGATGATATCGACAAACTGAACCGTTCGTTGAACGAGGCAGGTATCGTCTATCTGCACGCGCAGCTCTTCGCCAAGGCCATGAAGTTCGTCGGTCCCATCCGAAAGGCGCTGCAGTTCCCCACCATATTCAATCTGCTGGGACCGTTGGTTAACCCCAGTCAGCCTCAGTGTCAGCTGTTGGGCGTCGCCAATCTCGATCAGATGCGCCTCTATAATCAGGTGTATCAGAAGATCGGCATCGACTACGGCATCGTGAATAGCATCGACGGCTACGACGAGATTTCGCTCACTGGCGATTTCAAGGTAACGACGAAGGATTACGAGCGCATCTTCTCGCCCAAGGACCTCGGTTTCGACATCGCCAAGCCCGAAGAACTCGTCGGTGGTGCAACGGAAGAGGAGGCCGCACAGATTTTCGACTCTGTATTGGAGAACCGCGCCCTGCCTGCCCAGAAGAATATTGTGCTGGCTAATGCTGCCTTCGGTATTCAGGTGTTGGAGAAGGGTCAGAAGAGTATCGAGGAGTGCGTGGAGATTGCCCGTGAGAGCATCGACAGCGGCAATGCCCTGAAGACCTTCAAGAAGTTTGTGGAACTGAACAGCTGAGTCGTAATAACGTGATAACGGAATTACGGTATAACGTAATAACGAAGATTATGCAAGATATTTTAAAGGAAATCGTTGCCCACAAGCATCTGGAGCTGGAGCAGCTTTGCGCCAAGAAGGCTTCTTTGCGTGAGGCATTGCTCCAAAGCAAGAGCGGCATTATCGCTGAGTTCAAGCGCAAGTCGCCCTCGAAGGGTTGGATCAAAGAAGAGGGTAGGGCCGACATCATCCCGTTGTCGTATCAGCAGAATGGTGCAGCAGCACTGAGCATCCTGACCGATGAGCACTACTTCGGCGGTTCGGACGACTTCATCCGCACGGCCCGTCAGAGCGGCGTCACGCTACCTATATTATATAAGAACTTCGTCATTGATGAAGCACAGCTCTATGCCGCCGCCCTGTGTGGGGCTTCAGCCGTGTTGCTCATTGCCGCTTGTCTCTCGAAACAGGAATGCAAACGCCTGTTGGACAAAGCACATGACTTAGGACTTGAAGTGCTCCTTGAAATGCACTCCGAGCCGGAATTGGAATACGCTGACCTCGGCCCCGACCTCTGCGGCATCAACAACCGCAACCTTGGTTCGTTTGTGACGGACGTAGAAAACAGTTTCCGTCTTGCCGAGCTTTTGCCCAATGATGCTGTCAAGGTCAGCGAGAGCGGCATTTCGAACCCTGATACGGTGAAGGCGCTGCAGCAAGCCGGCTTCCGAGGTTTCCTCATCGGAGAGAACTTCATGAAGACTGCCGACCCTGGTCAGGCTCTTAACGAATTCATTTCACAATTATGAATTATGCATTATGAATTGTGAATTAATTAAGGTCTGTGGCATGCGCGATGCGGAGAACATCTGTGAGGTGGAGGCACTGGGTATCGACCTGATGGGCTTTATCTTCTGGCCGAAGTCGAGTCGTTATGTCAGTGAGCGTCCGGCCTATCTGCCAACAAAATGCAAGCGCGTCGGGGTGTTTGTCGACGAGGATATCGAGACGCTCAAGCGCATCGCGGATGACTATGCCCTCGACTTCATCCAGTTGCATGGCCATGAGTCAGCCGATTACTGTGCTCAGTTAAAAGGGCTCAAACTCATCAAGGCCATCAGTGTGAGTGGACAGGATGATATTGCGACATACAAGACTTACGAGGGGCATGTGGATTATTTCCTTTTCGATACTAAATGCCCTTCCGTGGGTGGTAGCGGCCAGCAGTTTGACTGGACAGTGCTCTCAGCCTACGATGGCAACACACCGTTTCTCCTCAGTGGCGGCATCGGCCCCGACGACGCAGAGGTTCTTACCTCTCACTTCTCACCTCTTACCTCTAAAAAGTGCGCAGGCATCGACCTTAACTCTCGCTTCGAACAGGCCCCCGGCCTTAAAGACATCAACAAATTAAAAGACTTTTTAAACGCATTGAACAATGAACAAGATTAATTCCCTTTTCGCTAATAGTAAGGACAAGAAGCTCCTTTCCTTATATTTCTGTGCTGGTTGTCCTTCGCTTGAAGGTACTGCCGATGTGATTCTCACGATGCAGCGTCGCGGTATCGCCATGATTGAAGTGGGTATTCCCTTCAGCGACCCATTGGCTGATGGTCCAGTCATCCAAAGTGCCGCAACACAGGCTTTAAAGAACGGCATGAATCTGAAGACGCTTTTTGCTCAGTTGAAGGCCATCAAGGATCAGGTAGAGATTCCCCTTGTCCTGATGGGCTATCTCAATCCCATCCTGCACTATGGCATCGAGGATTTTTGTAAAAGCTGTGTTGAGGCTGGCGTCAGTGGTGCCATCATTCCCGACCTGCCTTTCGACGACTACCTGAACATCGTGAAACCCGTCGCTGACAAGTACGACCTGCGCATCATTATGTTGATCACCCCTGAGACCAGCGAGGAGCGCATCCGTTTCATCGACGACCACACCGATGGCTTCATCTATATGGTTTCGTCTGCCTCCATCACAGGCACTCAGAAGAGTTTCGACGATCAGAAGCAGGAGTATTTCCGTCGCATCAATGCGATGAACCTGCGCAATCCGCGCATGATTGGCTTTGGCATTTCGAATGCCCAGACTCTCAAGGCTGCACAGGACAATGCCGCTGGTGCTATTATCGGTTCGAAGTTCGTCACGCTGCTCAGTGAGGCATATGCAACTGTCGGCGGGGGAACCGCCGACCACGCGAGCGCCGACCACGCGACAATCGCAGATACTGCCCTCGATAAGCTTTTTGACGCTTTGTCAAAGTAAGGTCAGCTCGACGGGACAATGGTCCGAGCCGAGGATGTCGGTATGGATGGTTGCATCGGCAATCTGCGGACGCAGACGTTCGGAGGTAACGAAATAGTCGATGCGCCAGCCGGCGTTTTTCTGGCGTGCCTGAAAGCGGTACGACCACCAGGAATAGGTAACCTGTTCAGGATATAACGTGCGGAAGGTGTCGATGAATCCGCTCCCAAGCAAGGTGGAAAACTTCTCGCGTTCCTGATCTGTGAAACCGGCATTCATGCGGTTGGTCTTGGGATTCTTCAGGTCTATCTCCTCGTGCGCCACGTTCAGGTCGCCACACAGGATGACAGGTTTGCGGGCATCCAACGACAGCAAATACTTACGGAAGTCGTCCTCCCACGTCATGCGATAGTCCAGGCGTTTCAGTCCGTCCTGCGAGTTAGGCGTGTAACATGTAACCAGAAAAAACTGTTCCATTTCAAGCGTGATGACACGGCCCTCGTGGTCGTGTTCGTCGATACCAATGCCGTAGGTGACGTTGAGTGGATGGTGGCGGGTGAAAATCGCTGTGCCGGAGTATCCCTTTTTATCGGCGTAGTTCCAGTAACTCTCGTAACCGTCGTACTGAAGGTCGAGTTGACCTTCCTGCATCTTCGTCTCCTGCAGGCAGAAGAAATCGGCATCCAACTGCTTGAAGGTCTCGCTGAATCCCTTGCCTTCGCAAGCACGCAGACCATTGACATTCCAACTGATGAATTTCATAATGATGTTGTTTTGATGATGCTACAAAAGTACATCTTTTTCGCGAAATGGCCAAATTTTCCGGCAAATGTTTGCGGGGGACTGAAATATTTTGTAACTTTGCGCGAAATATTAGACATTACTCATTATGAATATCGCAATTGTAGGAACTGGATATGTTGGTCTGGTAAGTGGTACGTGCTTCGCTGAAATGGGAGCACATGTGACGTGTGTCGATGTAGATACACAGAAAATCGAGAAGCTGAAGAACGGTATTATGCCCATCTACGAGCCTGGTCTGGAAGAGCTGGTCAAGCGCAATGTGGAATACGGACGTTTGCAGTTTACGACTGACCTGACTGAGGTGTTGGACGACGTGGAGGTAGTGTTCTCGGCTGTGGGAACGCCCCCGGATGAGGATGGTTCAGCCGACCTAAAGTATGTGTTGGCAGTGGCCAAACAGTTTGGTCAGAACATCAACAAGTACACTATTTTGGTGACGAAATCGACAGTGCCTGTAGGAACCGCCAAGAAAGTGAAGGCCGCCATCCAGGCAGAGTTGGACAAGCGCGGTGTCGATGTACCCTTCGACGTGGCCTCAAACCCAGAATTCCTGAAGGAGGGTGCTGCCATCAAGGACTTCATGTCGCCTGACCGTGTGGTAGTCGGTACTGAGTCGGAGAAAGCCAAGGAGGTGATGACGCGCCTGTACAAGCCCTTCTTGATTAATAATTTCCGTGTTATCTTCATGGATATCCCTTCGGCTGAGATGACGAAGTATGCTGCCAACGCCATGCTGGCTACGCGTATCTCGTTTATGAACGATATTGCCAACCTGTGTGAAAGGGTCGGGGCCAACGTGGATGCCGTGCGTAAGGGTATTGGAACGGATGCCCGTATTGGCACGAAATTCCTTTATGCCGGTTGCGGCTATGGCGGTTCGTGTTTCCCCAAGGATGTGAAGGCACTGTTGCATACGGGTTTAGACAATGGCTACCATATGGAGGTCATCGAGGCTGTTGAGCGTGTCAACGAACGTCAGAAGTCGATAGTATATGATAAGATTATCAAGGCTGTTGGTAGTGTGAAGGGCAAGACCGTCGCTATTATTGGCCTGAGTTTCAAACCCGAGACTGACGATATGCGTGAGGCTCCGGCATTGGTTGTCATTGACAAATTGCTGAAGGACGGCGCCACGGTACGCGTTTTCGACCCCATTGCTATGGACGAGTGTAAGCGTCGTATTGGCGACAGCGTGTTCTATGCCAAGAACATGTATGATGCTGCCGATGGAGCCGATGTTTTTGCCCTGATGACTGAGTGGCGCCAATTCCGTCTGCCGTCGTGGAATGTTATCCAGAAGGTCATGAACGGCAATGTCGTCGTTGACGGCCGAAACATCTACGACCGACAGGAATTGGAAGACATGGGATTTGTCTATACGAGGATTGGAGAAAAATAAATAAAAAGGAGTCGGCTTGAAACCGACTCCTTATTATTTTGATTAGAACTTTGCCATTTTGATGGCTACCACGGCGCATTCGTCACCTTTGTTGCCCAGTCGGCCTCCGGCACGGTCTTGAGCCTGCTGGAGATTCTCGGTGGTAAGCAGTCCAAAGATAACGGGAATGTTGCTGGTAGCGTTCAGTCGAGCGATACCTGCGGTGACACCCTGGCAGATGTAGTCGAAATGTGGCGTCTCACCACGGATGACTGAACCGAGGATGATGACAGCGTCATAACCGTCGTTCAACGTCATCTGGTGGGCACCATAGATGAGCTCAAAAGAACCGGGAACGGTCTTAACATGGATGTTCTCAGGCAGTGCTCCATGACGTTCCAAAGTAGAGGTGCACCCCTCGAGGAGTGCACCTGTAATTTCTGGATTCCACTCTGCTACGACGATGCCGAATATCATATTCGACGCATCAGGTACCTTGGCAGTGTTGTATTCAGATAAGTTTTTAGTCGCCATAATTGTCGGATGTCAATTACTTGCAGCGCTCAATATAGGCGTCGATGGTCTGATACTGCATGGAGTTGAAGTACTTCTCCTTCACTTCCTGATACAGCTTCAAAGCCTCGTCCTTCTTACCCTGACTCTCAAGGATCTCACCTGCCTGAATGAGGAACGTGGGTGACAACGAGTTGTTGTCAGCCATCGAGGCAGCCTTCTTCAGGTGCTCTACGGCTTTGTCAAGCTGGTTGAGGTTAGCATAGGCATTGCCCAGTGCACCCTCAGCAGCGGGAGTAATCATCTGATCGTCCTTGCCGCTGAAACTCTCCAGGGCGTTGACAGCCTCCTGCCACTTGCCGAGGTTAGCCTGGCAGAGACCGATGTAGAGCTGAGCCAGATTGCCTGCATCTGTTGAGCTGTAGTCGGCAGCAACCTTCTGGAAACCTGCCAGAGCCTTGTCGTACTGCTCCTGCTGGAACAGATCCTGACTCTTAGCCAATTCAGTGCTGGCTTCGTTAGCACGAGGCTCGAAATAGTAGTTCTTAGCGAGAATAGCTAATACGACGATTGCGATGATTGCAACCACACAAATGATGATGGCCTTCTTATTTTTCTCGAAGAAGGCTTCGGTCTTGGTGACCTGCTGCTCCATAGCTTCAGGAGCTGCTTTTACGTTGTTTTTTGCCATTATTTTAATTATTTTTTTATTGTTCGGGCATAAATCGGGTGCAAGTCGAAAGCAGAGGTAAGCGTGCTTAAACTATGCTGAGACGAAGCCCCGGTTCACGAAAAAATCGTAAATCGGGTGCAAAGGTACAAATAAGTGAGCAAAAAACCAAATAAAAACAAAATAATTTCGTACCTTTGCGCTCGCAATGATACTTAGGAAGCTGTCGATATTGAATTATAAGAACATCGGAGAGACCCAATTGGAGCTCTCGCCGAAGATGAATTGTTTCATCGGACCGAATGGCGCAGGCAAGACAAATGTCCTTGATGTGGTCTATTATTTGTCGTTCTGTCGGTCGGCTTCAAATCCTATTGACTCGCAGGTCATTCGCCACGACGAGCCATTTTGTATGATAGAGGGGCAGTATTCTGAAAACCCAGAGGAGTTGGAATGTTCTGAGATTATTTCTTGCGGTATGAAGCGAGGAATGAAGAAACATTTCAAGCGCAACAAGAAAGAGTATCGTCGCCTGTCGGAGCATATCGGGCTCATTCCGTTGGTGGTCGTATCGCCGTCGGACACTTTGCTCATTGAGGGTGGTAGCGAAGAGCGTCGCCGACTGATGGATATGGTTATTTCGCAGTACGATCGGTCGTACATTGAACACTTGGTTCGTTACAATACCGCTTTGGCACAGCGTAACACCCTATTGAAGATGGAGGACCGGGAGCCAGACCCCGCTTTGTTGCAAATATGGGAGGAACAGATGGCTGAGGAAGGCGAACAAATCTTCCGTCGTCGTCGTGACTTTGTGGACGAATTGATTCCCGTCTTCCAGGAGTATTATCAGCACATCTCCCAACACCGCGAACAAGTAGGGCTCAACTACATGTCGCACTGTCAGCGTGGTCCCTTGCTGGATGTTATCCAGCGTGACCGGATGAAGGATCGCGCCGTGGGTTATTCCCTGCATGGTGTTCATCGCGACGATTTGGAGTTTACGCTCGACGGCCACCTGATGAAGCGCGAGGGTTCACAGGGACAGAACAAGACTTACGTCATTGCTTTGAAACTGGCGCAGTTTGACTTCCTGAAGCGTACAGCTTCGCAGACGACCCCGCTATTGCTGTTGGACGACATCTTTGACAAATTGGATGCCGACAGAGTAGAACAGATTGTGAAACTTGTTTCGGGCGACAGTTTCGGACAGATTTTCATTACCGATACCAATCGTGATCATCTGGATCAAATTCTGAGCACGTCTGCACTGGATTATAAAATATTCTTTGTCGAGAATGGAGAGATATGTTTAAACGCGACGTCCAATCACTAAAAGACCTGCTGTTGCGCAACTTGCGTGAACAGGGACTGGAGACTCCGCTGCTACAGAAACGGTTGGTGGATATGTGGCCGCAGGTGGCAGGTCCTATCATCGCCAGCTACACCCTGAACACCTATATATACAACCAAACGCTGTATGTCCGTCTGTCAACACCGTCCTTGCGTGCCGACCTGTCGATGATGAAACAGCAACTGGTGGACAAACTCAATGCAGCCGTAGGACAACAGGTGATTACCGACATTAAGTTCGGTTAATGGTTATTGGTTATTGGACAATGACTTCATCCATCGGGATGTCATGCTCGTCGGTCGGAACCTGGTCAATAAGTTGCCAAGAGAAACACAAACCAATCTTGTAGGTCGATGGGGACAATTTAGCGAGGAAGCGGTCGTAATAGCCCTTGCCGCGTCCTAAGCGGTGACCTTCTACGTCGAAAGCCATGCCAGGAATGATTGCAACTTCAATCGTGTCGTAGTCGGTAAACAGTTCGCCCTTGGGTTCCAAGATACCGAATGCTCCCTGTTGTAAGTCCGCAGGACCGGAATAGCGGCGCAGTTCCATGTCTGTATCGTTGACGACACGAGGCAGGAGGACAGTCTTGCGGACAGTCTTGCCCTGGGCCGCGAGTTCGTCGATAAGAATCTGCGTGGGGACTTCATCGGGCAAGGAACTATATAATAATAATGTTTGTGCGTGCGCAAAATGGCTGTTATCCTTTAAGCGACTGATAAAAGCAGACGATTCGCCAACGGAATGTTGTTGCTTCCGCTGGCGAATCATTTGCCTCAGTTCTTTTTTGGTCATCATGAGCGATATACCGTATAGGTAATCTTTTGATGGGTGCTTCGATAGTCAAAGCCATTTGCCCGTGCCACCTTTTTGTTCCCTTCTGCTTTGGCGGGTGGGGCGGGGAAGGCGTTGTTACTACGGAACACCTTTAGCGTTTCCATAATCACAGGGTCGTCTGCGTTCAGATATTCCATCCACGCCTCTTCGCTCATGATATTATAGATGATGCGGCTGTTGATGAACCGCTCTAACAGTTTGTGCGAGCGCTGAATCATCAGATTGCGGCGCTTCAAGCCTTTCTGTTCGGCATATGTGGCAAACTTGTCAACGGTATTCTGTTGCTTCAGGTATTTCTCCAGTTCGTCGACCGACTTCATCTGACTCAGTTTCGCGCGGTTCTGGTCTGTATACTCAAAAGCATACTGGATAATCAGTCCGCTCATCGACGCCTGCTTGTAGTAAGACGTGACGTCGGTGGTGTCTTCGGCAATAAAGATGTCGGGCGTGATGCCACCGCCACCGTAAACCGTACGTCCGATGGTCGTCTTGTAGGCCGGACCCTCATGCTTGATGCTGTCCTGTGAGAAGAATTCACCATGCTCGTAGCGAGTCAGCAAATCTTCCTCGTAATCCTTGTTTTCACCTGACGTATAGTGTTTCTGAATACAGCGTCCTGACGGAGAATAGTATCGGGCAATGGTCAAACGTATCATTGACTGATCCGTGAAGGGAATAGGTTCCTGAACCAATCCCTTACCGAAAGAGCGACGACCGATGATGGTGCCGCGGTCGTTGTCCTGAATAGCACCGGCCAGAATCTCCGACGCCGATGCCGACGCTTCGTCAATTAGTACGACAAGTGGAATCTGCTGGTACGATCCGCGTCCGTCGCTACGATACTCCTGACGTGGCGACTTGCGTCCCTGTGTATAAACGATGAGTCTGTTCTTAGGCAGGAATTCGTTGGCAATCTGTACTGCCGACTGCAGATATCCGCCTGTGTTGCCACGCAGGTCGATGGTCAGATTCTGGAAGTCCATCTGCGACAGCTTTGCCAATGCGATGAGCAGTTCGGGATAGGT